>NZ_UGGU01000003.1:0-321245 GCF_900450765.1 Fusobacterium necrogenes
TGGCTTTTAGATGGCAAAAAGGGGATGAGGAGATGAAATTACTAGGGAAATTATTACTTTTTGTGTTAGTATCACTGAGTGCTTTTGGATTTAAGCTAGAGGGAATAACCTTTGATAAAAGCCTTGAGAATGGATATAAGGAGTTCATAGTCCATAATGATGGGACTAAGAAATCGAGATATAAAGTGTCAGTACTTCCAAGTGGTGACGTAGATGTCACGGGATGCTTGAAGGTGACACCAAAAATTCTTACGATAGAACCAAAATCTACTCAGGTATTAAAAGTATTTGGAGTTGGAGGAATGAAGCTGGAAGCAAAAGAGTATCCGTTCATACTACATTTCCAGCAAATAGTTATACCAACACTTATGAAGGGAGAGGATGGTACTATATCTGGTTCTTCAGCCCTGAGTCTAGCACCTAGTGTGACTATGAAGGGATATGGTGGAGTGATAGATTATTCAAAAGCTTTGGAACTTACCAATGTGAGATTTGAGAAAAATAAGGATGGAGATTTGGTGTTTAAGGGAAGATTGACTAATAAATCACATGGGGCAACAGAACTAGGGATAAACTTTTATAATAGAAATAGATCAACACTAGTATCTGAAGGATTAGGAGGAATAGATGCTAATTCAAGTCGAGATTTGGAAATTGTAGTAGCTAATTTCACTAGTGGAGATCAAATAAAATATATAGAGTTTTATGATGAAACATATGAAACTATAAAGCAGGTAATAAGAGAGTAGGTACTCTTTATTATATATTGAATTAGATATTAAAATGTCAGAGGATAAAGGAGGTATTTATTATGAAAAAATTATTGTTTATGGGAGCTTTATTAATAGTTGGAGCGACGGCGTTTGGAGCTGTATCAGCTGAGTTTAGTGGTAATACAGGAGGAAATATTTCTCAAGGAAGTGCTACCGCAAATTTAAGATTGGCATCAAGAGGAACAGTTATTGATACGACAAACAAAGCTGTTTTAGTTGTGACTCCTACTGTCAATGCTGGTGCAGATGGAGAAACTTTGAGCTTTGATTTTTCGAGTATTGTTAAAAATGCGGAACAACCTCAAACATTAGAAGGGAAATTTACTGCTGAAATTTGGGCTAATGATAAAAAAGTTGCTTTTGGAAATGCAGAAATAGATGTAAGTTTAGCAATGGTTAATGGAAGTGTATTAGATGATGATAGTATAATAAGAGGAATTGCATTATATGATACTGTTACAGCAGGAACTCCTGGAAGTAGTGGAGAAATAACTGGTAAAGAAATAGGAACTTTAAGTTATACTTTAAGTGGTGTACAAACAAATGATATGACTTATACAGGAACAGTTAATGCTAGTGTAGTGGCAAAAGAATCAGGATCCTTTAATGATAAGTCAGCAATGGTAACTGTGGCAGTAACAGACTTTAGCTATACAAAAGGATCTTAGAAATTTATAAAATTTTTATTAAATAGTTTAAAGTAAGAGCTCTTCTTACTTTAAACTATTTAACATACATATATTTAATATGTATAGAAGTAAAATAATTAACTTAATTATTTTATTTATATAGATATTAAAAGTAGGGAGGGGAATTGAGATGACAAAAAAGATGAAAGCTCTACTTATACTTCTCTTTATAGCTTTATACAACCAAACCCTTCTAGGAAATGAGTATACACTAGAGGAATTGGATGAGTTAAAAAGAGTAAAGGCTATAACAAGTGAAGAGTATGAAATATTAAAAGCTGAAATTACACAAGGAAATATTGTATCTGATAATGTTTACTCCCTTAAAATGGGAAATAAAAGAATAAGCAATACTTTTGATGTTATAGTTGTAAATAATAGAAGTTATTACAGTATGCAAGACTTTTTTGAAGCGATTAAATTTACGAATTATTATCCTAGTGAAAAAGAGGTAATAATATATTTAGGAGAAATGTTAGAAGAGATTAGATTAAAAAATGGGACGGTGTCTAGAGATGGGAAAGAACTTTTCTCTGATGTAGATTATCCTAGATATGTTATTAAAGATAGTAAAGTATATATAGAGTCTAAAATATTTGAAGAACTATTTTTAGCATACTTATCTGTAGATGATAGTAAGTTAGAAATAAGTATGGAGCTTAGTTTTACTCCTCCAGTTGCTATAGAAAAATTATTAGATATATCTTTAGCTAAGTTAAATAATAAAGATGTAAAAAATGAGATTATATACAGTGGAAAAAGAGAGATGTTTAATCTGGGATATTTAAGAGTAGAAGCGGGAAATTCTTGGACAAGAACAGAAGAAGATAAAAGCTATAAATCAGAGTGGGATGGAAGCTTGAGTTATCAAGGTGGATTACTCTATGGTGGATTTCAATTCAATTATGACATGAAAGATAAGAAATTTAATAATTTTCGTTTAGATTATAACGATATTTGGAAGAATCATACTTTAGAGATAAGTAAGAGTAGTTTTGATAGTGATGGAGAATGGGGCTTCCACTTCTACAAAGAAAAGAGTTACTATAATTTTGGGGATTTGATAATAATAAGAGAAAGAGTACCAATAGGAAGTAGAGCAGAACTTCTATATATGGGAACTCCAATAGCCATTCAAGATGAGGAAAATGGAGAGGTAATCTTTTCTAATAATATGATTAGAAGTAATAGGGATTATCAATTAAAAATCTACTATCCTGATGGAAAGATATTATTAAAGGATATTAGAACATCAGAAGACTACAATAGACAGCAACGTGGAGAGATAGAGTACGACATTAGTGTAAATGAAAGTGCTAGTGAAGGTGGATATAACCGTAGTGCAAACTTCTATTATGGAGTTAGTGATAAATTTACTTTTGGCGCTGGCTTTAAAAAAGAGATTGTCCCTAATCAAATAAGAGAGAAACACTATGCTGATGTAGTAGAAACAGAATTAACATATGGAGATACGATAAATGGTTATTCATATACATTACAAATCAATGGAGAGAGAACATTAACTTCATATTTAGATCAAACTATGAAAGATTTAAGAGATAGAAATCAGTATGGATATTTAGTTGAAGTTACAAAAAATAGGTTAAGAACAAAGTTTCAACAAACAATGTATGCGGAGTATTATGATGAAAAAAAAGAAAATAATTTTGAAATTTCATATGATATAACTAATTCTTTAAGGATAGATTATAGTTATGGAGATACGACTTTTAGGCCAGATTGGTTAACTTTAGAAGCTAAACCTATGGAGAAAAGTTCATCTTTGGGAGTAAGTTATGATAAAACAATAGGTGGAGTCCTATTTGGTACATCAGCTGATTTTGATTTAGAAGATAGTAAAAATAATGAGTATAGCTTTAATGCATATTATTCAGGATTCAAGAGATTTACTACAAGACTTGAAAATACCTGGACAAATAATGGGAAAGATTATGAAGTGGCATTAGAGATATATAATAATAATCTTGGGGGATTTTTAGATATAACAGCTGAGGCGAGATACTCAAATATAGATAAAGAAACATTTGGACTCAAATTCAGTATGACACTAGATTCATGGTTTACATTTGATGTAGATGGGGATGAGCATGGTAATAATACTGTAAGGGTTGGAATAGATAGAATAATAGATTTAAAAAATCCAAGACTTGAAGTAGATAATATGGATGTATCTAGAGCTAAGATAATTACATTTGTGGACCAAAATAATAATAATATGTATGATAAGGGAGAAATAAGAGTAGGAGGAGTAGAGGTAAGTTTAGGAGCTCATAAAGTAGTTACAGATGAAAATGGAGAGGCTAATTTATATAATTTATCAAATGGAATAATGTATGAATTACAGCCTACAATTAAAAAACCTTCCTACACAATGGGGAATAATATAATAAAAATTCAAAGTAATTTTAGTTCCGATGTAGATGTCCTTATTCCAGTTAAGCCAATGATGAACTTGAGTGGATATGTAAGTTTAGATGAAACACTTGGTATAAAAGAGAGTGAAAAGGATGAGTTCTATAGTAATATTATAGTTCAAATACTTGATAAGGAAGGAAAAGAGATAGATCTTGCATCTCCAGATAATACAGGATATTTTGATATAAGTGGACTTTTCCCAGAAGAGTATTTGATTAAGGTATACTATATAGGAGATAACTATAAGATTTTAAATTTAAATGAAAGAATAAAACTAAATTATGATGAGGAAAATGGATTTGATTTTGATATTCAATTCAATGTAACAGATGAAGAGATAGAGATGTTAGATAAGCAAAAGTTAGCTAAAATAGAAGAAGATAAGATAGCACATGTAGAAGGGGGTAGAAGATAATGAGAAAGATAATATCAGTAGGTATATTTCTTTTAAGTGCCCTCTTGGCATTAGGGACAGATATAACTTCAGATAATAGTAATACTGATAGTGGTATAATAAATAAGAACCCTATCATAGATGAAGGAGGGTATAATCCCTTCCCACCTGATTTTATTTTTCCAGAGGGAGAAATTCCTGAAATACCAGCAGGTCCAATGGTGCCAACTACAGGGAGAGATGTGGATGAATTAGGACAGGTAAGAATACTAGAAAAAACATATACCGTTATGTTGGAATCTAAAGTCAATATATTTGTACCTCTTGAAGTAATTACAGATATAGATATAGAAACAACAGTAATTGGTGATCAGATAGTAGATGTGCCTTTTGAGATAGAACTGAACAGGAAGCCAGAAAAAGAGAATTATTATTCTATAAGATACAGTGAAAATATAATAGATATAGATGCAGATGGGACACCAGATACGTATATATTTTCTCCAAAGTATATAAATGAAAAGGTATCTAAAGATAACTTTGTAAGGATATATGGAGAGAATATAACTAAAGAAGGGACGCATAAAAAAGATATCTATATAACTGTAGAGATAGGTGGCTAATTATTAGGAAGGGGAGGTTCTCCTTCCTTTTCGCGCGAATAGGAGGTATTTTTATGAAAAAGCTAATTTTTATGATGATGATATGTTTAAATGTATCTATACTTGCCGAGATAAAGGTGAAAATACATGAACCAATAAGATTTAAAAATATAAATACCAAAGCTTACGGAGAAGTGGTAGTTGGTCAAGGGGCAATAGAGGTGTACTCTACAGCTATAGAAGAGGATTTAGGGAAAAAGATAAAGATAAGATTTCCAGAACAAGGATTAATGACAAATCAGAAGAGGTGGTTAAAGGTAGAAAAATACAAAATGGCTAAAGCTGATGAAGAGTTTGTAATAGATAGAGAGAAAAGAATAGTAAATTTTTATGCCTTTATTAGAAGAAGGGAGTTAAATAAGACAGACTTAGATGGGGCAAGAGTTGAAGGAGAATATTTAGGATATACTCCTGTACTTATAGAACAATATGGAAAACCATTAAATCCAGTGCCTGATAGACCTGTTACATTACCAGCTTTTCCAGATCAAGAAGATAAACCTACACCATTGCCTGTAGAAGGAGGGGAATAAGATGATAAAAGTTATTTTATTTTTGATATTATCACTATCCTCTTTCAGTAATAATAAGCTACTTATTCCTACTCTGAGTAAAAATGATGAAAAACAGCTGATAATAACGTTAAAGCCAAAGATAAGGTTCTATATTGTAAAAAAAGGAGATACTTTAGAAGGTATAGCTAAGAGATTTAGAATGACTGTGAAAGAGTTAGCAAGAAGAAATAATAGAGATATAGAAGGAATATTAAGAATAGGAGAAGTACTTCAAGTAGATGAGGTGGAAAATACATGAAAAAGCTATTGTTACTGATGATTTTTTTTCTAAATACTCTTAGTTATGCTTACATAAATTTATATCCATTAAAATTTGAAAAAGATATAACTAATGGAGCAGCACAGCAGTTTGTACTCTATAATAGAACTACAAAGGAAAGAAAGTATAGAGTTTATGTAGAAAAAGTAGAAGGAAAGAGATCTATGGCTGAATGGGTAGAGGTATACCCTAAAAGCATATTGCTTGAAGCTTTGGAAGAGGATGTAATAAAAATTTTTGTAAAAGCACCTGAAGGTACACCAGAAGGAGAATATCAAGCAAATCTTGTAATAAAAGAGGTAGCACTTCCAGTTATAAAACAAGATAAAGAGGAAAGAAAAAAGAAAGCTAGAATAATGACAATGGTGAAATTAAGATTAAAGGGGAAAGTTAATTATGAGTAAGAAGATAATAGGCGTAGTTTTAGGAATAGCATTTTTAGCAGGGTGTTATTTTCAAAATAAAGATGAGTTAAATATACCAGAAGAGGATATAAAGAAAATAAGTTTTTTAGATTTAGATGAGAATCAAGAAAAACTTATATATACATTAGAAGATAAAAGTTATGTAAATAATGGAAAAGACAAAAAAGTTCTAAATTTTAAAGTGTTGTCTAAATTTAAAATGAAAGATAAAGAGTATTATATAGTTGAAAAAGATAGAAAAAAAGGTGCAGTAGATGAAGAATTAAAAACTGTGTTGGTCTTTAACTATACAGATTTAGAAAAAATAAATAATAAATATATAAAAGGAATAAGGGATAATAACTCATATATTATAGATATAGAAAGTTATGATATGAAAGGACCATATGACAGTATATATAGTATGAGTGCTGGAGACTTAATAGTAGTTACTGAAAATAATGAGAATAAATATTTAACTAAGGATATTAATGAAATTAAAGAGTTAAATGGAAAAAAGCTTTTATTTTTTAGAGATAATATAGCCATAACTCAAAAAAATGAGCTATTTGGAATGTATGACATAAAGAAAAAGAGATCTATACCAGAGATAAATGAAGAGATATATTTTTCACAAGATAACATATTAGTGAAGAGAGATGGAAAATATTATTATAATGATGAAGAATTAAAAATAACAAGATTTTATCCTACAACAAGTGATGTAGTTATCTATGATTTAGAACAAGGCTTTGGATTATTTGATTTAAAAAACGGGAAATACTCAAAAGAACCATATGATGAAGTAGCACCTAATTATGATAGATATGTTATAGTGGGAAAAGATGAAAAATATGGGATTATAGATAAATACAATCAAGAAAATATTCGATATGAATATGATTATATAAATAAATTGGGAAAAAATTCTTTTATAGTAGGAACAGATAATATAGGGATGTTTGCTTTAATAGTAAATGATAAAAAAATAACTGAAGAGGAATATGAAAACTTTATAGAAATAAATGAAGAATATTATATGGGATTAGTAGAAGATAAATATATATTAATTAATAAAAATGGAAAAGTAATAACAAAAATTAAAAAGAATAATTTACTTTATTATAATAATGAAGTAGTAATAGTAAAAGATAAAGATAGACAAAAATTTTATTTACTAGAGAGTGGGTTAAAATAAAAGATGAAATTATAAAATAGAGCAAAAATATGTTATTGAGTAGGAGGGAAGATTATGGGAAGTAGAATAAAAAAACTTTTAATATTATTAATTATGGTATTAGGAGTAGTATTATTTGCTAGTGAAGAGAAAAAAGCTCCTAATGAAATAGTAAAAGATAATCCAGAAAGAGAAGTAACGACAGTAGAGAGTATGAAAGTAAGAGAACATGCTACTATGTCTTTGAGTGTAACAAAGAAAAATGAAAAGGTAATAGAAGGAGAACTGATAGGAGATACTTTAAAGATTAAATTACCTATTAAAGGAATAAATGAAAATACTTTAGATAGAATGGTTAAAACTAAAGAGGGAAAAAAATTAGTAATAGAGTCAAAAAGTAGAGTAAATCCAAGAATGGCTAGAATGGTAACTAATACTACTAAAAAAATGCCTACACAAGAAGAGATGAACAACTTAACATTAGAACAAGTAAAGGCTATGATGAATAATTCAGACACTAAAGAGATAGAAGCTCAAAGTAAAAGCGTAAAGAATCATATAGCTGTTGAAAATGAGAGTGGTATAGATGTAGAAGTTTTAGATGTGAATAGAAATGAAGATATATATGTTAATGTAGAAGAGAATGACGAAGTTATAGATAGGTATAGAGTGATGATATTACCTAGGAATTCTACAGCAAGAGCATTTACACTTCCAAGTTCACCAATAGAATATACTTATCTAAATAGTAGAATTATACAAATTGGTGGAAATAAAGTTTGGTTGGGAGATAAAAATAGAACATTTGGAGCAAATATAAATAACTTAGATACTGTGGAATTTAAAAATCAGCTATCTGGATTTATACTTGATGATGATTTTATAGATTATAGTATTGGTTTCAATTTTACAAATGCCGTGATGGGGACATCAATTCGTTTAAAAAGCACATTAGGTGATGGTTTTGCACCTTTATTTACTAGTAGTGTTAAAGGAAGTAAAGGAGAAGTGTATGATTATTTTATAACAGAGCCTACTAAAGGGCTATATTATAGTGAATATAATGGAAATGGGAAATTGTTTGAAGGTAGGTGGAAAAGTAATCCGAAAGAAGGAGCCGTAAATGCATTTAGATATATTGATTTTTTAGAGAAAAATACAACAAATAATGTTTCTACTTCTTATCTAGCAAATGCTACCGCTACTGGAATTGGGTTTGAATTGGATATTCCGTTAAAATCAACTATAAATCAGCCAGGAAGATATATAACAGAGGGCTTTATAACTACGACTATTAGTGCTAAAGACCAGCAAAGTTCTACAATAAAAGCACATTATATATATATGGATATGGGAGATCAATCAGGAGATACATTTGCTGTTAAAATACCAAATGATAAAATAAAAAAATCTCAAACTACTTTGAATAAAATTGATACAGGGAATTGGATGCAATTAAACGCAGGGAATACTAATTTAAGTTTTATGAAATCCAATGATAACACTTCATCTTTTAATAATATAGGGTTATTTATTAATGGAGAGGTAAATAGACAAATAGCGAGATACTCAGCTGGAAAAGATAGTAATGTACATACTATAACATATAATCAAGGGAATAAGGTTCAGACTTTTAAAATAAGGGTTTCACAGCAAAAAGGTAGTTATGCTCAAGTTGAGATTTTACCTATTACTTTACAAAATCCAGATAATACAGCAGAAACTCCTCAAGTTAAATTTTATATTGTTCAGGGAAGAAAGGATAATCAAGCATTACGAGAATATAGGAAAGTTGAGTATACAGTTAATTTTCCTAGAATACAGAATCTTCAGGAAGCTGGAAATATTAGTATGGAGTTAGATCCAAGATTGCAACAAATTTTGGGAAATAATAAATTTATAGGAACCGGAGCACAAGTTGTAGATGAGAACCTTACAGGAAATAAAAGTTACACAAATATGCTTAAACTGACAAATAGTATTAAAAGTGGATTTGAAGGAAAGCAAGTTATTGGAATAGAATCTATAGAAGGAAAGAATCTAATTAGTGGAGGACTTTCTAATTATAATTTTTTTGGATCCAACTCCATTAAAGAAATAGGATTGAAAAAATCTGGGACACAAATAGGATGGTATGGTGGAGGAAATAATGATTTGCTTGTCTCTTCTAGTGGATCTCAGAGTTATAAAGTTAGACTAAATGGAGAAAGTGGAGAAAGATATAGTTTAAATGTTAACGTGAACTATGTCTCTGGAATAGATAAGACTGGATACTCAGGTTCAGGACTGGTTAATATATCAAAAGCGGAAAAAAATGTTCCATATATATTTGAGCCTCCAACAAATGGAAATAGTACTACAACATCTGGTATGATAATGACTATTTCTGGGGCCTTTCCAAATATAAAAGGAGTTGTAACAGGAAAAACAGGAGTTAACATAGCAGACAATGTAGAAGTTAGTGTAAGAGGGAGTACAACTAGTGGAATTAAAGTAGAGACTGATAATCAAACTATAGGAGATAAAATATATACTGTAGATGGGCATCTAAAGGTTGGAATAACAAAAGAAGGAAAAATAAAAATAATCAAATTAACTTCAAATTTTGACTATACTTCTAATGATACTACAGATAATATTATACTAAAGTATAAATATGGAGATATAATTTTAGGAACATTTACTCTAAAAATAAAAAGTGATGAAGTCGATGGAGGAGACATTACTTTCAAAATAGATCCAAGGTTAGAGCAAATTTCTTCGAGTATTGGAAATTATATAACAGGAGCTAAGACTTTAGGAAGTAAGGATTTTAATAATCATAATAAAAATTTTTCAGAGTTAATTGAAGTTACAACAAATTATTTAAATGACGCAGCAACAGCTAGAGATGTTTATATTGATTCTATACAGAATAAGAAAGAAATTACTAATGGAATAAATCAGCTTTATATTGGTTTTGGAGAGAATCAAGATGAAGAACCTGAAATAATTTTAAAAAGGAATCCAGAGAATTTAAATTATTATAGTGGAAATACAAGAGATACCTTGATTTCAATATTGAATCCAGAAACATATAGAACAAAAATAAGAGATCAGAATGATAAGATTTATAATGTAGATTTCATTATGAGTAAAAGCGATCAAGTGGTCAAAACTGGGTATACAGGGGCAGGTAAATTGAATTTAGCTAGAGCTGAAATAGACTATGAGTATATATTTGAGGCAGGAAGAAATACAAGTGTAACTGTTCCTACTTCAGGAAAAAAAGATAGAAATGTAATTTTGAATATAACTTCTGGAAAATCATTGGATGCCACTGGAGTATTAAGCACTAATAATGATCAAAGTATAGCAAATAGAATGGAAATAAAAGAAGGGGATAATTTATTAGGGACTATAACAGGAACAGCTGGAGATAAATTAGAAGTAGCATTAAGTGAATATGGAGTTAAAATAGGAATTACTCAAAGTGGTCAATTAATAGTAGCAAAAGTAGAAGATATAAATATAGCTACTAAAGTACTGACTATCAATTATTACTATGATATCAACAATGTCAGTATCAATTTGGGTACATTTACTTTGACATTAGAAAATTATATAATTGGTGACTATAGTAATAGTGTAAGTATTGAGATAGATAAAAGATTTACTAAAATTGACACATATAACTGGTTACTTAAAAATGGAACTAAATCAAGTACAATAACTGATACTACAGGTGATAAATTTTTGGATTTCTTTGAATTTAAAGGAGAATTAAATACAGCTTCTTTAAATGGAAATATAGAGTTTGGATTAAGTGTAGAAGAAAGACCTGATTCATTTAGAAGTGAAAATAATTATGATGTATTTCTTACAGGTACTGATATTTGGGAAAATGAATCAGCTATTCCTGTAAATATAGATATTTCAAGATTAAATGAGAATTTAATTGTTTCAAAATTTAACGGTAATAATCCAAAATTAGATAACAAATTTTCATTAGTATTTGATGATAGTGGTATTGAAAAAATTTATAAAGGAAAGATTGTAGAGAGTATATTAGGTGGAGAATTAAGAAGTGGCAGTGGAATACTAGATGTTTCTAAAATGAAAAAAAATATAGAGTATAAATTTAAAACAGAGGTTGAAAATGGAGAAATAGTCTCATCAAATGATTCTAAAGTTTTGATTAAGGAAGCAAGTGGTACGGTAAATACAAAAGGTATTGTAACTGGAAAAACTACAAAAAATGTTGCCAATAAAATAAAAGTGACATTTGATGATAATACTTCAAGTATTTCAGCTAATTCTAGTATGGAGATAGAAAATAAAGGTTTAAAAGTTGCCATTAATACTAACGGAACTGATATAGGTGGGCTCATACTAACTAAAATAGCTGATGAAATACCTACAGATACAGTAAAAATAGAGTATTTTTATACTACTCATCCAAATAGTAATGAGTTAACAGTTGATAAAACTAGTAATAGAGCTGTAATTAAATTAGGGGAATTTAATTTAAATCTTATAAATAATAAGGCAATTTCTATGGGGGAGATAGAGGTTAAAATAGACAAAAGATTAGCACAAATTCCAAATGCTGAATGGGTAGGAGCAAATGGAATTCTCCGTGATAATTCTGGAATATATGGAAATTATTCAGAGTTAGTAAGTGCAACTGATAATATAGATGCTAATTTAGATGTTAATAAGGTAGTTTCAGTGAAAGCAATTAATGGTGAAGAAAATTTAAAAAATGCGGTAGGGATGGAAGCTAGCTACAAGTATATGGCAGAAGGAAATAATATAATTGCCTTACCTTATAGCACAGATGATAAGACAGTGACATTAGGAGATTATGATGTTGATACTGAAAGTTTAATTTTTGTATCTAAGAGAGATATTTCCATTGTTACAAAGAATACATCAAATCAGGAAATAAGTAATAACTTCATATTGGAAACTAGTACAAGTTCTAGTGATACTTTATATAGTGGAATAGTTAAAGAAACATATATAGGTAAGAAAGATTATTCTGGAAGTGGAAATATAGATTTAGAAACAAGCGAAATTGGTAAAAAATATATCTTTGAAACGACTGAGTCACAAGGGATAGTTAGTGGGAATAATGGAATAAATATAACTCAGGTTTCAGGTGATCCAGTAAATTCTTTAGATGTATTTGGAAATAATAAAAATATAGCTAATAAATTGAAAGTAGAGTTTATTATAACTGGTAACACTAGGCAAATAAGAACTACAACTACACAAACTAATGCATTAGAAGTAACTGAACATAATTTGTCGATAGGAATAGATACTAAAACTGGAGGACTTACTTTAACTAGAAATGGAGGTTCTGATGTAACTCAAGCTATTATAACATATTATTATGATCCTGGAGAAGGGGATAATGTAAGTGATAAAGCAGTTACTTTAGGAATGTTTACTTTAAATATAGCTAATGCAAATCCAGTAATACCTCTAGGAACTTTAAAAACAACTATAGATCCAAGATTAGGAAAAATAACTGATGAAGAGTGGTTAACTTTAGGAAGTTATGGGGGTAGAGATTTATTAACGTTAACTGAAAATAAATATCTAGGATTAATAGAAACAAAGCAAGGCAGTTTAACACCTTCAAAAACAATTCATGAAATATCAAAGGTTATGAAAGGATCAGTAAACTATGACCCACTTGATGAGGGAAACTCAAATAGTGTTGTTTATAAAAAATATGGAAAAAATTCTATTCCTAAAGTAGCTATTTTAAAGTCTAAAACTGATGATAATATAATAGATACAAGCGAATTGGCAACAGGGAAAAGTTTGGCTAGAAAAATTAATGATATTGATGGGGATATATATATTGAATTTAAAGCTTCTGATAATTCAAATAATTCATTTTTTCATAGCTTAGAAGTAAAAAACTCACCTAGTGAGAAACCAGATAAATTTACAGCAGATAATGGGTATATTGGAAGTGGAAGTGTAGATTTATCAGGAAAGGACTTAAATACTTCTTATACTTTAGTTGAAAGTAATGCAACTGATAATGAAATAAATATGGAATCAATTGATGGCTGGCTACCAACATTTACTGGAATAGTTTCAGGTTATACAAATCAAAATATAGTGAGTTACTATACAGTTAAAATAAATAATGGTACTGCTAATAAGGTAGAATTTACCGGAGATGGATATGACTATACTGACTTTAAAATAAAACTAAGTCAAGAAAATACAAAAAATATCATAATTACAAAGAAAAATGATAATACATATGATACTCTAGTAACAGTACTAATAGAATATTATCATTCAAGCGGAATAAAATTAGGAGAATTTACTCTTAATATTAGTAATACTAGGACGGAAAAAGATTTAGGAACAGCTACAGTTAAATTAGATGCAAGAATATCTCAAGTAGATGATAACTATTCCTGGATAAATTTAAAAAATGGAGATATGTTTAGAATGGAAGCTCAAAATGGGATAGGAAATTATAGAGATTTTATAGAAGCTCCTTCAACATTTAGTAACGCTGAAGATAATTCAATGTATAATAATTTCAATTTAGAAAAAGTATTAGAAATTAATGGATTAAAGGAGGGCTCATCTAACTTTGTAGAAGGTTTTTATACATTTAATAATGTAAGATATACAACAATTAAAGGGGAGAATGAAGCAGGAATTCCAACTGGTATAGATTTGGAATCTTTTTTAAAAGTAGATGCTACAAGTAAATTAGTGATTTCTAAATGGGATGTTAGAAGTTCAAAACATAATAAAAATAATGAATTTTTGATATCAGCAAGAAATGGAAATCAAGTAGTAGCTTTTAAAGGAAATATAAAAGAGAAATATTTAAATCAGACTAGGGATGAAATAGATGGAGTTATTAGTAAAGATGATACTATTTTTAAAGGTAGTGGAAGTTTAAATTTGATAGAGGCGGAATTAGAAAGAAAATATTCTTTTGCTGTTGGACAAAACGGAACTGTAAATGGAAATGGAGGAAGTAATGTTGTATTAAAGATAAATGAAGGAAAATCTTTAGATGCTACTGGAGTTTTAGCTAGTAATGATAATAATAGTATAGCTAATAGAATGGTGATAAAAGATGGAGATAGTGTCTTAACTACAATAGATGGAACACTTGGAAATGAGTTAACTAGTGAAGAATTAACAATAGAAAGTGCAAAGGTTAAAATAGGTATTGATGGTTCTGGACAATTGACAGTAACTAAGACTCAAGATGGAAATATATCCTCAAAAGTATTAGTAATAGATTACTATTATGTAAATAAAATAAATACTAATGCCAAAAATGATATTCATCTTGGAAGTTTTAAATTAACACTAATGAATCCTATAATAGAGTCGAGTACTACTCCTACTGTAATTATAGATAAGAGATTTGCTGAGAATGAACATTATAATTGGTTATTTAGAAATGGAAGAGCAAGTGATGATTTGTATCAGTATCCTGAAAATGCTCAAGATTATAGTAAACTATTTAAATATAGCACTCAAAATCTTAATAATTTACCTACTAATGCTGAAATTTGTGATGCTATAGGTATGGAAGGAAGAATACATAGAGAAAATTCAAGTGATACGGATAGTTATAGACTTTACCATATAAATGATGCTGAATGGCATGGAGAAGCTGCTGTTCCAATAGTAGGATCAATGAATAACTTAAATAATATAGTAACTATCTCAAAAGGAAATAGTGAAGATTCTATTTCAAAAGAAAATAAATTTTCGTTATTATTTGAGGAAGATGGAGAAATGAAAATTTATAAAGGAAATATTAAAGAAAATATTACTGGAGATGGTGTAAGTAACGGTAGCGGAGAGGTAACGTTTATAAGTACTGATACAGATATAACTTATGAGTTTCCTACTACTCTTAACAATCAAGAGACTAATGTAATTGGAAATGGTACTGATAATAGGACTTTGGCTATGAAAAATGTAAAAACTAGTACTGGAGCAATTCAGGCTTTGCCTAATGGAAATGGATTGACAGAAATAGTAGGAGAAAATCAAGTAATAGCTAATAAAATAACTGTTTCATGCAAAGATACAAATTCATCTAATGCAAAAGAGGTTACTATAGATAATATTACTTTTGGTATTGGAGATAATGGAGGATTAACTTTGAAAAAGGGAAAAGATTTTAATCCTTCAGAAGATAAGGTGTATACTATAAAGTTCTATTATAAAAATCCTGGTAATGATTCTCAAGGTGATATAGAGTTATCAACTTTTGATTTAACAATAAGAGACTCAATATTTGAAATAGATGGAGATGGAGTATTAAATTTTGGAGATATGGTATATAACTCAAATTATCCATATGTAACACAGGGTGGAATATTCTATGTAAAATGTAATGATCCGGCTATGATAGAAGGAAAGAAAGTAGAGTTTTCAGTAGAAAAAGATAAAGTTCAATCTATGAAAAATACAAATGGTCAAACAGGAGATCAAAATGAAGTACCTTTAGTAAATACACAAGTACAGACACGTTCTAATGGAAAGTTCTATTTACAATCAACAGCAGATTTAAGTAAAAAGCCGAATACAGGTAAGTATGAGGGAGAAATAGAGGTAACAGTAACTATAACAAGCCCATAATCAATTTCTATTTATAGAAGGGGTTAGAACTTATTTTAAGTACTAACCCCAATATTGACAATTTGTGGTGTGTATATAGGGAAGTTTTGTAGAAAGTAATTGAAAAGATGAGGCAAAAATATTTTGATGAATGGGAGGGAAAGATTATGGGAAGTAAAATAAAAAAACTTCTAATGTTGCTAATTATGATATTAGGAGTAGTATTATTTGCTAATGAAGAGAAAAAAGCTCCCAATGAAATAATAAAAGATAATCCAGAAAGAGAAGTAACAACAGTAGAGAGCATGAAAGTAAGAGATCATGCGACTATGTCTTTGAGTGTAACAAAGAAAAATGAAAAGGTAATAGAAGGAGAACTGATAGGAGATACTTTAAAGGTTAAATTACCTATTAAAGGAATAAATGAAAATACTTTAGATAGAATAGCTAAACCTAAAGAGGGAAAAAAATTAGTAATAGAGTCAAAAAGTAGAGTAAATCCAAGAATGGCTAGAATGGTAACTAATACTACTAAGAAAATGCCTACACAAGAAGAGATGAATAATTTAACATTAGAACAAGTAAAGGCTATGATGAATAATTCAGACACTAAAGAGATAGAAACTCAAAGTAAAGGTGTGAAGAATCATATAGCTGTTGAAAATGAGAGTGGTATAGATGTAGAAGTTTTAGATGTAAATAGAAATGAAGATATATATGTTAATGTAGAAGAGAATGGCGAAGTTATAGATAGATATAAAGTAGTTATGCTTAATCAGAGATCAGCAAAAGGAAATATTAATCTTCCAGCTGATGGAGATTATTTTTTTAGAAGAAATGTTTTTAAAATCGGAATTTCTGGGAATATATGGTTTGGTAATAAAGGAGTGGTTTATTCAAATGGAGTAATTAAAAATTTAGATAAAATAGAATTTAATGGCAATAATATTTCTGCTTTTAGATTAGATGATGATTTTATTCAAAGAGAATCAAAGTTTGCGAGTAGCAGTGAAGAAATTTTTGGAGCTACAGTTAGGTTAAAATTAAATTCTGATAAAACATGGTACTATCCATTGATAAAAAATAACGTACTAGGAAGCAAAGGAGAAACTTATCTTCAGTTAAGATTAGGACCAGAGACAAGATATCAACCATTTTATAGTGGAAGTTCAGGTGCATTGTATGAAGTAAGAAATACAAGTGGAATAGGAGTAAATGGATTTAGAAAGGTAGAATTCTATGAACATACTTCAACTGCAAATGGAGCAGATTATTTAGAGAATGGAGATGTAAATGCTCTTGGATTAGAATTAGTAAAAAAAAGTTCTTCTCTTTCTCATATAGGTGTATATAAAACAAATCAACCTATAAAAATAACCTATACTACTAACACAGATTCAAAAACTTGGAGTGTATTTCCAAGAGTAGCTGTAGGTGATGAAGCAAAAGATGATCAAAATAATGGAATTGATGGACTTAATTTAGTGATAAATGAAAGTAATGTAAAAAAAGTAATTAATGAAAATCTTAATCCATATAAAGGTGGATGGCAAGAAATAGTTATTAATGATGATAACAATAATGTGAGTTTTATGAAAAGTGATTTTAATTCGGACTTAGGTTTATTTTTACAAATTGATAGTGGTACAAAAGAAAAAATTAAAATTTCTACTTCTTCTATAGTAAATGGAAAAATAGAGTATAATAATTTTTATACAAGAAGTTATAATCAAGGTGGTATAAATCAAACACTTAAGATAGCAGTATCTCAGAATAAAGGAGAATATGCCAAAGTTCATTATAAAGTAGAAGATGATTCTGGGATAACTAATCCTACAAATGGGAATCCTGAATTTGTATTTTATTTAATCCAAGGAATAAAGAGAGAAGGGTATGTAACAGAATTAAGAAAAGTCAGATATACATTAAAATTTGAAAGGAAAGTCCCTAGTGAAAATAAAGTTAATATTGAAGTACAAATAGATGAAAGGATAAAAGAAACAATTAAAAATGAACAAGCAGGGAATTACAGCTGGATAGGCTTAAATGGTGGATTTGGAAAGTGGGAGCAAATTGGAGATGAAGATCAAAGTATTATAAATATAAGTACTAAATATGCTGATAATGCTTATCGTATTGAAGATATAGTAAGTGTAAATGATAAAGGAAAAGATACTGATGTAAGTAATAATTATAATAGATTTAATGTAGATGGTGCTGATAGATTAGATATAGTATTTAAAACAGGGATAACATTTACTGAGTTAGCAACCAAAAATAATCTTATGATTTCTCCTAAAATTTCAACAGAATACAATATTGTATATAATGGAGTTTCAGTAAGCAATACTCAAGATAAAAAAAGATTTGCTTCCAAAATAACATTGACTCATGTATCACCTGCACAAAGTGATTATGATCGTCAATATTATAGTTTGGATAAGGGATTTACAGGAAATGGAGTAATTGTTTTAACAGAAAAAACGAAAGGAATAGAGTATACTTTATTAAATCCAAGCATAGAACCAGAAAATACTAAAGAGTTAAAATTAAATAGTCACATAGGTTTTTTACCTAATTTTAAAGGAGCGGTTATAGGACAGACTGATAAGCAAATAGTTACAAAATATAAAATAAGTGTAACTAATGGAGATAGTGGAGCATCTAATTTTATTAATATTGATAATGATGATGGATATATTATTGGTAGTAATTTAAAAATAAGACTCATCAAACCAGAAAATCTTCAAACTAAAAAAATGATAAAGTTAACTAAATTAAAGGATGTCAATTTTGATTATAGCCTAAAAATAGAATACTATCATACTATAACAACAGGTGATAATCAAAAAGTTGAAATGAAATTAGGAGAATATACTCTTACTGTAGAGAATGAAGTTGTAGAAAAAGATTTAGGAGAGGCTAGTGTTAAATTAGATGCTAGAATAACTCAAGTTGATGGAAATTATTCTTGGATAAGATTAAGTGACAAGAGATTATCTAAATTAACTGAAATTAAATCTATAGGAAATTATCCAGAATTTATAGGAGATATAGAAGAGTTTTCTAACGCAAATAATTTATCACAATATGATAATTTAGATATAACTAATGTAGAGTCAATAAATGACTCACCAACTTTAAGTGGTCCAATTGGATTAGATAATGTTAATTATAAATATATCAATGGAAATAATGAAGCAGCTATTCCTTATAGTCAAGATACTAATGAAATAACATTTGGACAGTTTAAAGAAACTGGAGTAAATAGTAAACTATTTATTTCGAAATGGGATTTTTCTAATGGAGCTCATAATGGAAATAACAAATTTAAAGTTGTAGCTGATAATGGAATTAGATTTGTTGGAAATATAGTAGAAAAATATATTACTCAAGATAATCCAAATGGTATTAGTAATATGGCTGGGAAATTAGCTGAAAATACAGCATATAAAGGAGAGGGAATTTTAAATTTAGCTAGAGCTGTGCTTGGACAAGCATATACATTTACAGCTGGAACTACTGGAAATATAACTGTCTCTAGCTCAGGTTATAATAATAGAAATACAACTTTAAAAATAACTAGTGGAAAATCATTAGATGCTACTGGAGTTTTAACTACTAATGACAATAATAGTATTGCTAATAGAATGATAATAAAAGAGGGACTAACTACATTAGCAACTGTAGATGGATCAGTAGGAAATGAATTATCTCAATCATTAACTGATTTAGGAGTTAAAATAGGAATTAATCCAAACGGAGAGTTAGTAGTAACTAAAGAGAAGGATGTAAATATAGGATCTAAAACTTTAACTATTGATTATTACAATATCAAGAATTCAGCTCAAGATAATCAGAATATTCATTTAGGGACTTTTGATTTAACATTAGAAAATTATATAGTTGGTGATTATGATAGTAATAAGATGACTATTGATATAGACAGAAGATTTGCATCAATAGTAACATATAACTGGTTATTTAAAGATGGTACAGTAGCTGCAACTGTTGATGGGCAATCAGTAACTAAAAAAGATTATTTTTCTGATTTCTTTAAATATGATGGGAATTTACAAACTGCAGCAGGAACAATTGTAACAAATTTAGAGATGCCAGAAAGAACTTTACATCATACAGGGACTCATTATGATTATTATCATTTATTAACTTCTACAACTTGGCAAGGAGAAGGGGCTGTTCCTAAACAAGGAAATATGAGTAGTATAGATAATTTGGTAACAGCTTCAAAAGGAAATACTAGTGATGATAAAAGTTTATATAATAAATTTTCTTTAGTATTTAGTGATGGGGGTACTGAAAAAATTTATAAAGGAAATATAGAAGAAGTAATAGTTGGAGAAGAGTCAAAAAGTGGTAGTGGAACATTGGATATATTTAATATGATACAAGGGACAGAATATAAATTTAAAACAAGTGTTACAGATAGAGATATTGAATCTTCTGATCCTAATGTAATAATTACCGAGGCTAGCAATCCAATAAATACAAAAGGAGTTATAGATGGTACAACTAATAAAAATGTTGCTAATAAAATAAGAGTTACATTTGATAGTAGCACTCCAATAGTTTCACCTAATTCTACTATGGAAATTGAGGATAATGGTTTAAAAGTTGCTATAAACACTACAGATAATAATGAATTCTTAGGAGGGTTTATTTTAACTAAAATTGCCGAAAATATAACAGCTACTAATGTAAAAATAGAGTATTTCTATACTGTAGATCCAAATAGTACTAATATAGAATTTACAGGAAATAGCGCCAATACAATTAAGTTGGGAGAGTTTACTTTAACTATAGAAGAGAAAAAGCCAGTGGATAGTGGAGATATAATATTTACTGTAGACCCAAGACTAAAACAGATTAGTTCTATTGTAAGTGAAAATATAACTTGGTTAACTCCTAATGGAATGTTTGGACCTTGGGCTAGTACTTCAAAGAAAGACTATAGTGGACTCTTATATCTAGATAATAAAGTTACTGATATGACAACAGCGACTATAGATTCAGTAGCAGATAGAGTAGACGGAACTTCTTCTAGTGATTATATTGTATTTGAAAATCAAAGTTCTTATAATGATATTGCATTTAAGCCTGATTTAGCCTTAAATCAGTATGGAACTTTAGATAATATTATGGTTTCTCCGTCTAAAGATGAGACTTTTGTTTCTACATTTATAGACAGTAGTGGAAGTAGATATCATATTGATGTTATAGTTGACTATGACGATACTGTACCAGAGGATGGATATTCAGGAAGTGGGGTATTGGATATTAGTAATGGAATAAAAGGTACAAAATATTTATTCTCAGCTCCAACAGATATGAGTACTGGCAGTGGAACATCTACTTCAAATGGTGGGCTATCTATGACTATTACAGGTGAATTTCCTAATACAAATGGTGTAGTTACTGGCAAGAAAAGTATTAGTATAGCAGATAATGTAGTTGTAACTGTAAATGGAAGGGAAATAAGTACAAAAGAAAATGACTCAGCTGTTATTGGTGGTGAAATTCATAAAATAGATGAAGATTTAAAAATAGGATTAACTCCTGATAATAAAATCAAACTAATTAAATTAGCTCGTGAGTTTAATTATACTGGTAATAATAAAATAGTTATTGAATACAAATATAAAGATGTAAGACTAGGAGTATTTAATTTAGATATTAGTAGTGATTTAATAGAAGTTGATTTAGGTACTCTCAATGTTAAAATAGATAATAGAATTATTCAGTTACCAGATAGTCATTCATGGATAAGATTAGATGGAGAAGTAATGAATTTGGATAGCGGGAGTATAGGAAATTATAAAGAATTTATTCAAGTTGGAAATTGGAGTAATGGAGAAAGTGCATTGCAATATAATGGGAATGATAAAATAAAATTAGTAGAAAGAATAAATGATATGGGAATATCTTATGATTCAGGAATATATGCTAGAGTTCAAACTAAAAATGAAGGAGCTTTTCCTGAAAGAGAAACAGTAAATAGTGACTATATACTAGTTAGTAAATTTATACAAACTGGACAAAATTCTAAACTTGTAGTTTCAAAATGGGATGTAACAGATAAAGATAATTCTTCTACGGGAAAACATGATGGAAGAAATGAGTTTTTTGTTACAGGAACAAAAGAAGGAAGTGAAATTGAGGTAGCTTATAAAGGAAATATTCAAGAAAAATATAGAGATAGAGATGGAGCTGAAAAAATTATACTAGATGGGGTAACAAAAGAAGAAACCGTATATAAGGGTAGTGGAAGTATAAATTTAGTTTCTGCTGAGATAGGAACTCCATACTCTTTCACAAAAGGAGGCAGTGGAAATATTTCTTCAACACCAAAAATAACTAATGGAAGAGATCAAAACTCATTATTAAATCTATTTGTTTCTAGTGGGACAAAAAATATAGATCCTACAAGTATGTTTGATAGTAATAAAAAAATAGCAAATATTTTAAAGGTTTCAGTAAATGGTGGAACTACAGCTACTATAAAAGGGACTATGAAAGAAAAATTAGAAACAGAAGCACTAACACTAGGAGAAGGAAAAGTAAAAATAGGGATAGATACTTTAGGAAATCTGTTGATAACAAAGATTGAAGAGGGAAATATTCCAAATACACTAATTAAACTGGATTATTATTATAGTCCAGATGTATTAATAACAGGTAGAGAAATTCACCTAGGAACATTTGATTTGATGATTTTAAATCCTATAATAGAATCAAGTACTATTCCTACTGTAACTATAGATAAGAGGTTTGCTGAAAATGTACATTATAACTGGCTATTTAGAGATGGAAGGGCAAGTGATGATTTGTATCAGTATCCTGGAAATGCTCAAGATTATAGTAAACTATTTAAATATAGCACTCAAAGTCTTGATAATTTACCTACTAATGGTGAAGTTCGTGATGCTATAGGTGTAGAAGGAAGAATACATAGAGAAAATTCAAGTGATACGGAAAGTTATAGACTTTACCATATAAATAATACTGAATGGCGTGGAGAAGCTGCTGTTCCAATATCTGGCTTAATGAATAACTTAAATAATATAGTAACTATCTCAAAAGGAAATAGTGAAGATTCTATTTCAAAAGAAAATAAATTTTCGTTATTATTTGAGGAAGATGGAGAAATGAAAATTTATAAAGGAAATATCAAGGAAGAAATTGTTGGAGATGGTGTAAGTAAAGGTAGCGGAGAGGTAACGTTTATAAGTACTGATACAGATATAACTTATAAGTTTCCTACTACTCTGAACAATCAAGAAACTAGTGTAATTGGAAATGGTACTGATAATAGGACTTTGGCTATGAAAAATGTAAAAACTAGTACTGGAGCAATTCAGGCTTTGCCTAATGGAAATGGATTGACAGAAATAGTAGGAGAAAATCAAGTAATAGCTAATAAAATAACTGTTTCATGCAAAGATACAAATTTATCTAATGCAAAAGAGGTTACTATAGATAATATTACTTTTGGTATTGGAGATAATGGAGGATTAACTTTGAAAAAGGGAAAAGATTTTAATCCTTCAGAAGATAAGGTGTACACTATAAAGTTTTATTATAAAAATCCTGGTAATGATTCTCAAGGTGATATAGAGTTATCAACTTTTGATTTAACAATAAGAGACTCAATATTTGAAATAGATGGAGATGGAGTATTAAACTTTGGAGATATGGTATATAACTCAAATTATCCATACGTAACACAGGGTGGAATATTTTATGTAAAATGTAATGATCCGGCTATGATAGCAGGAAAGAAAGTAGAGTTTTCAGTAGATAGAGATAAGGTTCAACCTATGAAAAATACAAATGGTCAAACAGGAGATCAAAATGAAGTACCTTTAGTAAATACACAAGTACAAACACGTTCTAATGGAAAGTTCTATTTACAATCAACAGCAGATTTAAGTGGTAGACCAAATACAGGTAAGTATGAGGGTGAAATAGAAGTAATAGTAACTATTCAAGATAAGCAACCATAATGAGTGTTAGAACTCTAATTTTAGGGTTCTAACATCTATTAAAAAATATTTTTATATTTTAATCTTTTTTTAATAAAAAGGTGTTAAAATCATATCATAAAGAATAAAGTATGGAGGTAATATATATGAAAAAAATATTAATGGGATTATTTTTAGTAACATCACTAATGGCAGTTGCAGGAGGACAATATGATTATGTAGAAGATAGATTAGAGTTAAAATATGCAGTTTTAACAGATAATAAAAATAATTCATTAGCAATAGATGGAATAGATATAGGTGTATTTAATGGACGTGCATATGTCAATATGGAAATAGAGTCATTCTCAGGAGATGGAGGATGGGGAAAATTTGATAAACCATCATATGATAGAATAGCAAAGCAGATAGCAGATGAAGTAAGAGGGATGTTAAATACAAACGATCCAGTGGAAATAACATTGATATTAGAAAAAGAGATAGGAAGAGATATGATGTTACATAATGGGCTATACTAGTTTAACTTCTAGATAAATAACATAGAATAGGTATAAAGGGAATTGTCCAGGTTTATTGGACAATTCCCTTTTATAATATTTATTATTAAAAAATATGTCCAAGATATAATTCAAATATTGGAGAAGAGGTATCAATATTATTGGTTGCCATAAATGCCATAGGACCCAAGAAAGTATCCCATCCTATACCTGCACCATATCCTTGATATTTATCTTTCCAGAGTTTTGAATTTTTCTGGAAAGAGAGTTTAGGGCTAGAATATGTCAGTATGTTATATCTAGCTAATAGATATAGGGTATCAGAAAGATTGTATTTAAAGCCAAACTCTCCTATATAGAATTCATCAGCATACCTTCCCATGATAGGAAGACCTGTAAAAGCATAGCTTATTTCAGAACTTTTACTTCCTCCTAATCTAAATAATTTATTATTTTCTAGTTTATTTCCAATTATTTTTCCTAGACTTCCGCCTAAAGAAATAGATAATTTATTATTAAGAGGAAAATTTAGTGAAGCTATACCAGAAAATCCATTATATTCATTTCTTTCTTTAATCTCTTCTCCAATAAAAGAGAGTAATAGCAAGGATGTACCACTAGATGGAAAGGCTTTATTATCTAAAGTATCAAAATAGATAAAAGGTTTTAGATAAACAAATTGCTTAGTTCCATTAAAATCTTTATATATTTTTTCTCCTTCATAGTAGTCTGTTTGGTGGTATTCATACCCTAACTTTATTCCTGATACTACACTATTAGAGAATGTAGTTCCTAAAGATAATTCTGTGGTAACTATTTCTCCTTTATATGTTGATACTTTATCACCATCTCTAAATAGAAAATATGGGAAATTTTTGTATCCTAAGTCAACTGAACCAAGAATTTTAAAATTACCAATTTCATAGAAAGATAAGTTACCAAGATTTATTTTAGGATATTTTGATAATTCAGCTGTAAGAGTATAGTTTTGTGTCCAAGCTCCAAAATTAGGGACAGTAGTGGCTATTTTCATGGATGCTCCATAGTCGGATATGTAGTTTAAAGATGCACCTATATTGATATTATCTTTTTCTTTTACAGTAAATGTTATTTCTTCATTATTTATCTTATAGTATACTTTTTCAATGTATGGTATGGCATATATTTTTTTACTCCATAGTTCTAAATCTTTTTTGCTGTATACATTTTTAGAGGTTTTTGGAGCTAAATCTCTTACTTTTTTTTCAGTGAGAATAGAATTACCGATTAATTGAATATTAGAAATCTTAAAATTTTTATCTGGTAAGGTTTTGTTTTTTTGTTCGGTAAAAGCTTTAGAAAAACTTAAATTTTTAAGTAGATAATCAAATTTTAAAGTAGCCTCTATTCCTTCATTTACTAAAGAATCAAGATTAGAAAAGTCTATAGTATTGTGATCTTTTACATCAGGAACAATTAGAATATCAGCTAGTTGTTTTTGAAAATTGATATTTTTATTTCCGTTATATGTAGCGATTTTATCTAATACACTCACTACATTAGAGTTATCAACTATCTCAGAAGGATTAGCGCCAATATCTACAGCTATAACTATGTCTGCTCCCATAATGATAGCAGTATCTACAGGAATGTTATTAGTGACTCCACCATCTACAAAAAAATCTTTTCCATCTTGGACAGGTTCTAAAAAACTTGGAATAGCCATACTTTTAAAAGTGGCAAGGGCTAAATCTCCACTTTTTATTACTGTTTCTTTTCCACTATTTAAATTAGTAGTTATAGCTCTAAAAGGAATTGGAAAAGCATCAAAGTTTTCTATGCCTTCAGCTCTATTAAAAATATCTTTTAATTGTAAATAGATATATTCACCATTTAAAAATCCCATAGGTAGAGATAAATTCATATTTTTGTCAATATTGACTTTAAATGGATATTTTTCGCTTGCAAATTTATCTTCTATAGTTCTAAGTGCTCTATCTTTATTATTGTTCATAAGCGAAAGAAAATTCATTTCTAGTATAAGTTTTTCTATTTCTTCTGGAGAATATCCTACTGAATACATTGCTCCTATGATACTCCCAGCACTTGTTCCAACTATAAAATCTATAGGAATCTGGTATTTTTCTAAAGTCTTTAATACCCCAATATGAGCAGCTCCTTTTGCCCCGCCACCACTCAATACAAGAGCTATTTTAGGACGAGAGTTTTTAAAATCTCCATCAATAAGTCCTTCAGAATTACTTTTTTCAATTTTTTCTTTTAAATTTTCTAAACTCCTAGTTTTTTCCATGAGTGCTGTAATTTCTTTATCTATAGTTTTAATCCTTTCTTCTTTACTTTTATATTCTTGAGAGAAAAGGGAAAAAGATAAAAATATGAAGAGCAATATTTTATAAATCATAGTTCCTCCTAAAATATACTAGATAAAATTCTATAAATATGTTAATATTATATCATAAATAAATTAAACTAGTAAGTCTATTTTTAAAGGAGGAGATGATGATACAAAAAAACAAAAGTTTAGTAGCTCGTTTCAAGATTCTTCAAGTGGCTCTAACTGAGTTTGCAAATTACAGTTATGAGAAATCTTCGATTAATAGAATATGTACAGAAGGCAATATATCTAAAGGAGTAATGTATCACCATTTTAAAGATAAGGATGAGCTCTATTTATTGTGTGTGAGATATTGTTATGAGGTGATGCTTGATTACTATAGAGCTAGATTGAGTAATGAGGGAGATTGGAAAGATGAGATAAAAAATTTCTTTGAAGTTAGATACCATTTTTTTAATGATAATCCTATCCTACAGAAAATATTTTTTAATACTTTATTTAAAGCTCCAGAACATTTAAAAAATGAGATAAAAGAGATAAGTAAAAGTTTGGATGAATTAAATTATGAATTTTCATTAAAAATTTTGAGAAGGATAAAAGTAAGGCATGAATTAAAACAAGAGGAGATAATCTTCTTACTAGATGTAGTTCAGAATTTATTGCATAAAGAGTTTCATAAAAGAGCTGAAGAATCAAATGAAATAGAAAATTTGTCAATAGAGTATGAGAAGATGGCAGAAAAATGGATTGATATTATATTGTATGGAATTTTAGAAAGATAAAATAGACTATTAAGTCTATAATAAGGAGAGTATCTATGAAACTAAAAAGTTTGATAATTTTTCTTTCTTTGCTTATAATCGGGTGCAGTAATACCCAAATAAAAGAGGAAAAATTTGTAACAGTACAAGAGGAGAGAGAATATTTGGAAAAATATGGAAATACTTTATCTTTAGAGGAGACTCTTGAAATAGCAAGAGAGAGAAATTTAGATTTGAGGATAAAGGAGCTAGAAAGAGAGATAGCTACATTGGATAAAAAGATAGCTTTTGGAAACTTTTTACCATCTATAACCTTAGGAGGAAGTTATACAAGGTTAGATGATAATATTAACTTAGAGATGGGATTACCTTCAGTATCATTTGGGCCAATACAATTACCATTACCATCATCTTTTGAAACTAAACTTATAGATGAGAGCTTTTATACTACAGGTGTAGCTGCACAGATACCTATATTTGTTCCATCTACTTGGTACTTATATAGTGCTAGACAAAAGGGAGAGGATATCAGTAAATTAGCTGAGAGTTTTGCTAATAAGATGCTACAACTTCAAGTGATGAGTGAGTATTTCTACATACTGGCTTTAGAATCTGAAAAAGATACCCTTATAAATAATTTGAAATCTTCACAGGAACTAGAGAAGAAGGTAGAAACTTCTTTAAAGGTAGAGGGGGTATTAGAGTGGGAATTACAAAAAGTACAAGCTCTAGTAGAGAGTCAAAAGATAGCCCTAAATAAAAATGGGAGAGATTTAAAAATAGCAAAGATGAATTTAAAAAGAACTCTTAATCTAAACTTACAAGAGGATATAAAGTTGGAGAGTATTGAGAGTGTAGAGGTGGAACTACCTACTTTGGAAGATTGTATATATAATGCTCTCAATGGAAATGAGATTTTACAGATAACAGAAAAGGGAAAAGAGATAAATGAGGATTTAAAGAAAATTGCTATAACTAATTTTTTACCTAAGATAGTTTTAGGTGGAGGATATATAAATAATAGTAACCAGACTTTAGCTGATCCTGATTTTCTTTTTGGAAATGTAAGTGGAGTGATAAGTGTATTCAATGGATTTAAAAATGTCAATGAGTATAAAAAAGCTGTAAGAAGAGAAAAGATTGGAGAGCTTACTTTAGAAAAGCAGTTTATGACTACTGTATTAGAGGTAACAAAAGCTTATGAAAATGTAAAAACTACTCAAGAACTATGGAGGATGGCAAAATTAAACTATGAAGCAGAGATAGGTAAGCTAAATCAGAGAAAAGTGGAGAGAAGAGTAGAGATGATAGGAGACGAGGAGTATTACAAGGCATTGGCTGAGTATAATGAAGCTCTCAGTCTAAAAGAGAAGGTACAGTATCAATATGAGATGGCTTTAGGAGCACTTAGTATAGCTATGGGTAAGGCACCATTTAGAGGAGGAAATTAGGGTTATGAAATTAAAAATTATGATATTTATATTAGGAGTTGCACTATTAGGATGTGAAAAAGAGGGAAAAGAGATAATTAGACCTGTACAGACAGAGGTAGTGTCATCTCTTCCACAAAAGTTGTATTTAGAATATCCAGCTATTGTAATTTCAGAAAATGAAACATTACTGTCATTTAGAGTGGCAGGGGCTATTGAAAAAATGGAAGTAGAGATTGGAAGTTTTGTAAAAAAAGGTGATGTGATAGCTAGAATGGATAAAAGAGATTATGAAGTTCAGCTGAAAGCTTTTGAAAATAAGAGTAAGGTAGCCAAAAATGCTTATGAATCAGCTAAGGCTGTAGCTGAAAATGCTAGAAAGCAATATCAAAGAGTGGAAACTCTTTACAAAGAGAAGGCTATTCCTAAGAAAAGTTATGATGAGGCATTAGCTGGAGTAAAATCTGCAAGTGCTGGAGAGTTAGCTATGTTATCTCAATATCAAGAAGCTTTACAAGGAGTAGAAAATTGCAAAAACCAATTGAAAGATACAGAGTTGAAAGCTCCTTATGATGGATATATAAGTAAAAAAATAATGGGAGAGGGAAGTGTTGTAGGGGCTGGAATACCTGTTGTAGCAATATCTTCTGAAAGTAGTAAGCAAGTGAGAATAAATGTATCTGAAAGAGATATAAAGGGAATAGAAAGTGGAGTAGGAGAGTTTATTATTGATAATAAGCATTACAAATTACAAGTAGCAGAGGTAGGAAAAGTAATGAGTATAGGAAAGATGACTTACCCTGTAACTTTTAACTTTATAGGAAATAGTAATGACGTTTTAGTAGATACAATGGGAATGGTAAAATTAGAGAGCGATACTCAGGGAAGAGATGAGGTAACTATTCCAGTAGAGGCAATCTTTGAGAGAGATGGAAAGAGTAGAGTTTGGGTATACTCAGATGGAAAAGTTGTAAGTAAAGAGGTAGAGATGGTAGCTCCATATGATAATGGTAAGATAATCATATCAGGAGTAGAAGTAGGAGAGAAGGTTGTAACTAGAGGGGTACACGAGTTAAGTGAGGAGCAGAAAGTAAAGGAGTTACAACCATTTACTGAGACAAATGTTGGAAAAATATTATAGGAGGAGAATATGAAATTTATAGATTACTCGATAAAAAATACAGTAGTTGTAAGATTTTTAGTTTTTCTCTTGATAATAGGAGGAATATTTTCCTACAACAAACTTGGAAAACTAGAAGACCCAGAATTTAAAATAAAGGAAGCTTTGGTAATAACTCTTTATCCAGAAGCTGATGCACATACAGTGGAGTTACAGGTAACAGATAAGATAGAGGAGGCAGTGAATAAGTTACCTAACATAGATTATATTCAATCAGTATCTAAACCTGGGTATTCAGAAGTAAAGATAAAATTAGATGAGGGTATTCCTGCTGATGAAATAGAACAGTATTGGGATAATTTAAGAAAAAAAGTAAATGATGCTAAGTTGTCTCTTCCATTGGGGACACTACCATCTATTGTTTTAGATGACTATGGTTCTGTATATGGTATGTTTCTAGCTGTAACTAGCGATGGGTATACACATTCAGAGCTACAAAAATATACTGAATATATTACAAAGGAGTTAAACTCTATATCAGGAATTACTCAAGTAGCTATTTTTGGAAAGACAAGTGATGCCATTAATGTAATAATAGATAGAGAAAAGATTAACTCTATGGGGCTTAATACAAAACTTATAGCTACTACTTTACTTAGTGAAAATCTAATTTCAGGAGGAGGGGTAGTAGACTATGGAAATCTAAGAGTTCCTATAAGATTTAATAATGATATAAAAAATTTAGATGAGTTAGGAGATTTAATAGTATTCTCTAAAAAATTTCCAGATGGAAGTAATCAAATAATTAGATTGAAGGATATAGCCACATTAGAGGAAGGATATGTAGAACCAATTACTCAAAAAATGTATTTCAACAATAAGATGGCTATGGGTATATCTCTATCTCCAGAGAAAGGAACAAATGTTGTAAAAACTGGAAAGAAGATAGATAGAAAAATAGAAGAGATAAAGGAAAAACTTCCAGTGGGGATAAATATAGAGAAGGTATATTATCAACCAGATTTAGTAACTTCTGCAATAGATAATTTTGTAATCAATTTAATACTATCAGTAATTACAGTAGTAGGAGTACTACTTTTCACTATGGGTATGAGAAGTGGACTTATAATAGGAAGTGGACTTGTTCTTTCAATTCTAGGAACACTTATCTTTATGTATGGAATGAAGATAGATATGCAAAGGGTATCCTTAGGTTCATTTATAATAGCTATGGGAATGTTAGTAGATAACTCCATAGTTATAGTAGATGGTGTCCTTGTAAGAAGAAGTAAGGGAATGGCAATGGATGAAGCACTGAAAGAATCTACGTATAAGCCAGCTATTCCACTATTGGGAGCTACTTTAATAGCAGCTATAGCATTTTTACCAGGGGCAATTATGCCTACATATGTAGGGGAATATGTGAGCTCATCTTTTTGGGTAATAGGAATATCTCTTCTACTTAGCTGGGTGCTATGTCTTACTCAGACACCAGTATATTGTAAACTCTATCTTGAAGGTGGAAAGGTTCCTGAGGAAAGTGAAAGAGAGAAAAAATTTTATGAGAAAGCTAAGAAATTTTTAATTGCTCTTTTAAATAGAAGAAAGATTGTACTTACTATATTGATAGGAGCTTTTTTAGGAAGTTGTTTGCTATTTTTAGCTATACCTAAAACCTTTTTCCCTGACTCAGATAAAAAGGGATTTACTATTAATATGTGGGCACCAGAGGGAAGTAAGACAGAGATAATAGAGGAAGCTAGTAAAAAGTTAAAAGATTATCTTTTACAAGATGAGGGAGTGGTAAATATAACTACTACCATAGGGGCTTCTCCATCGAGATATTACACAGCTACTATTCCAGAGATGCCTAACCCATCTTTTGCTCAGCTTATATTAAATGTAAAAAAAGTAAAAGATGTAGAGAGAGTGGGAGCAAAGGCAGTAGACTTTGCCAATGAAAATATAGCTGGAGTAACTGTAAGTGTAAAAAAATATCCTAATGGAGTACCAGCACAGTATCCAATAGAGGTAGCTTTTTCAGGACCAGACCCACAAGTACTTAGAGATTTGGCTCAAGAGGCTATGGATATAATGAAAACATCTCCAAGAGCTTTAAATGTAAAAAATAACTGGAGAAATAAGTTACTTTCTTGGGAAGCAGACTATTCTCAATCAAAGGGAAGAAGAGCTAATATCTCTCCAGTAGATTTGGGAACAGGACTTATGAGAAGTGGAGAGGGAATGCCAATTGGTAAGATAAAACAAGATGATAAACAGGTTACTGTTTTATTAAAAGAGAAGGGAAATGAGGAGAAAAACCAATTAACTAATATAGAGCAAACTCCAATTTGGGGATTGAGTTTGGAGGCACAACCACTATCTTCTGTAACTAATGGAGGAAAATTTGTATTTGAAGAGGGACAGGTATGGAGAAGAGATAGAGTGAGAACTATAACTGTTCAGTGTGATGTACCAGTGGGAGTGGCAGCTGAAGATGTAAGAAAAGAGTTTAAGGATAGGATAGAAAAGATGGAGTTACCAAAAGGATATAGTATGAAATGGTTAGGAGAGGCTTATGAGCAGGAAAAAAATAATATAGCAATAGCTATGGCTACACCAGTACCAGCAATACTTATGCTTATAATTTGTGTTTTACTTTTTGCTAATATAAAGACTCCTATACTTATAGCGATAACTTTACCATTAGCTATGATAGGAATAGCACCAGGACTTGCTATCACAGGAAAAAGCTTTGGATTTATGTCAATAATAGGAGTCTTATCTCTTACAGGAATGATGATAAAAAATGTAATTGTTATGATGGATGAGATTAACTATGAGATAGATGTACTTAAGAAAGATAGATTTATAGCTTTAGTAGATTCTGCTGTAAGTAGAATAAGATCAGTAGGATTAGCAGCTCTTACTACAATATTTGGAATGATACCACTACTATGGGATCCGTTATATGGAGATATGGCAGCTACTATAATTTTTGGATTATTTGCTTCAACTATGCTTACGTTATTTATTTTTCCAGTAATTTATGCTACTGTTAATAAGATACATCAATTATAAACTTTTTTTTTAAAGTAAAAGAAGAATTTAAAGTTTCTTAATCATTGCATTGAAAAAAGATATATTATAGACTATAATTAGTTATAATATTTAAAAAAAGAGTGAGGGCAAATGAAATTATTAACTTTTAGTGCAAATAGCATTAAAGAGAAAGAATATGAAAAAAAATTGATATATTTTACTGAGTGGCTAAGTAAAAATGACTATGATATAGTTGCTATTCAAGAAGCTAATCAAACTATAAATAGCGATTATGTTAACTTTGATGAGTTAGAAAATTATATTCCTAGCAATGAGCATATAGCAATAAAGAATGATAACTATTTATTGAGAGTTGTTGGAATTTTACAGTTAAGAGGAAAAAATTATTATTGGACTTGGACACCTATAAAATTAGGAGAAGGTAAATATGAAATTGGTATAGGAATAATATCGAAACATATACCTAAAGAGATAAAAGAATTTTACCTAACTTCTAGTAAGAGTTATACAAACTATAAGGTGAAAAAAGCTATAGGAATAAAGGTGGAGATAGAAGGGGAAGATAGATGGTTTTTTTCAATACAAACTGGTAGTATAGATGATGAAGAGGAAAAATTTGAAAAACAGATATTAAAGTTAAATAAAGAGTTGGTTTTTATAGATGAAGATATTTATCTTTTAGGAGAGTTTGATGGAAAAATTGAGGGATATGAAAGAATAAAAGCTTCAGGTTGGAATGATGCAGTAGAACTTTCTGAAAAATTGGAAGAGGTTAAAGTAAAGAATAGCTATATCTTTAAAAATAACTCTAAAAAAGTAAAAAAATTAAGAATGATATTTAATGGACAAAATGGAGATGCTATTTCAAAAAATATAGGATTAGAAATGGAAGAGTGATTAGGGTTTTAAATCCTAATCCTTTTTTTTACAAAGATGGAGATATATGTTATAATGCTAAAGAATGATAAGAACTCTAGGAAAGGAAAATAAAAAATGGCACTTTTACAAGTAAATGATTTATATATGGGTTTTTCAGGAGAAACACTATTTAAAAATGTAAGTTTCTCAGTAGATGAAAAGGATAAGATAGGAATAATAGGAATAAATGGAGCAGGGAAATCTACTCTAATAAAGATACTTTTAGGACTGGAGTATGATGAGGTAGATCCAGCTACAAATCAGAGAGGAACTATTGCTAAAAAAGGTGGATTAAAAATAGGATACCTTTCTCAAAATCCAAATTTAAATAAAGAAAATACCGTATTTGAAGAGCTAATGACTGTATTTGATAATCTTAGACAGGACTACCATAGAATACAGGAGCTAAATATAATCTTAGCTGAAAATTTAGATGACTTTGACAAGACTATGGAAGAGCTAGGAAAGATTACAGCTAGATATGAGCAAAATGAGGGATATGCTGTTGAGTATAAGGTTAAACAGATTTTAAACGGACTTAGTTTAGCAGAGAGCCTATGGAATAATAAGGTTGGAGACTTATCTGGAGGACAGATGTCAAGGGTAGCTCTAGGAAAAATCCTACTTGAAGAGCCAGAGCTTTTAATACTAGACGAGCCAACTAACCACTTGGATTTGAATGCAATAGAGTGGCTTGAAAAGATGCTAAAGGACTATAAAAAAGCTGTAATGGTAATTTCCCATGACGTATATTTCTTAGATAATGTGGTAAATAGAATTTTTGAGATGGAAGGAAAAACTCTTAAAACTTACAATGGAAATTATACAGACTATACTATTCAAAAAGAAGCCTATATTACAGGAGCTGTAAAAGCTTTTGATAAAGAGCAAGATAAGATAAGAAAGATGGAAGAGTTCATCAGAAGATATAAGGCAGGAGTAAAATCTAAACAGGCTAGAGGAAGAGAAAAGATTTTGAATAGAATGGAGAAGATGGAAAATCCTGTAATCAGTAGGAAAAATATGAAGTTAAAATTTGAAACTGATTTGACAAGTGTAGATTTAGTATTGAGAATAAAGGATTTATCTAAATCTTTTGATGGGCAAAAAATATTTTCAAATATAAACTTAGATGTTTATAGAGGGGATAGAATAGGAATAATAGGAAAGAATGGAGTAGGAAAATCTACACTATTAAAGATAGTAAACTCACTAGAAACTGCTTCTAGTGGAGAGTTTAAAATAGGAGATAGAGTAAAGATAGGTTACTATGACCAAAACCATCAAGGATTAAATCTGAATAGAACTATCATAGAGGAACTTATGTATAACTTCACACTGAGTGAGGAGCAAGCAAGAAATATCTGTGGTGGATTTTTATTTAGTGAAGATGATGTATATAAAGAGATAAAAAGTTTAAGTGGAGGAGAGAAGGCTAGAGTTGCTTTTATGAAACTTATGCTAGAAAAGCCGAATTTTTTAATACTAGACGAGCCAACTAATCATTTAGATATCTATTCTAGAGAGATATTAGAGGAGGCACTTGAGGATTATACAGGAACTATCTTAGTTGTATCCCACGATAGAAATTTCTTAGACTGTGTTGTAAATAGTATCTATGAGATAAAAAAAGATGGAGCTGTTATGTTCAAAGGAGATTATAATAGTTACTTACAACAGAGAGATAATATAAAGGCGAAAGATGAGAGCAAGGATAAGGCTGTACTTAGCTATGAGGAGCAAAAGAAAAATAAAAATAGAATCTCATCTCTTGAGAAAAAAATAGTAAAAGCTGAAGAGACTCTTGCTAAGCTGGAAGAGAAGAAAGCTCTAAAAGAGGAAGAGTATAATGAGGCAGGAAGAGTAAATGACTTAGATAAACTTCTTACTATTCAAAAGGAACTAGAAGATTTTGATATGGAGATAATGACAGTGATGGAAGAGTGGGAGAGTTTAGAAGAAGAATTAAAAGATTTAACAAAGAATTTTTAAAAGTATAAAAAATCTTTTTATTTTTCAAATTTTATGATATAATAAGAAGGATTTATAAAATATAGTTATATTTTTATTGACTTTTTGATAATAAACCATTATAATATCTAAGTTATGTTAATAATTTAAATAAGTAAAAAAATAGGAAGGAGGGTAAAATGCCTACTTTAAGTCAATTAGTAAAAAATGGTAGAGATACTCTATCAGAAAAGAAAAAATCACCAGCATTACAAGGAAACCCACAAAGAAGAGGAGTATGTGTAAGAGTTTATACTACTACACCTAAGAAACCTAACTCAGCTTTAAGAAAGGTTGCCAGAGTAAGATTAACTAATGGAATCGAAGTTACTTGTTATATTCCTGGAGAAGGACACAACTTACAAGAGCACTCAATCGTACTTGTAAGAGGAGGAAGAACAAAAGACTTACCAGGGGTTAGATATAAAGTTATAAGAGGAGCTTTAGATACAGCTGGAGTTGCTAAGAGAAAACAATCAAGATCTAAGTATGGAGCTAAAAAAGCGTAATTATAGGGAGGTGAACAGTTAAAAATGTCAAGAAGAAGAGCGGCAGTAAAAAGAGATGTACTACCTGATTCTAGATATTCTGATAAGGTGGTAACTAAAGTTATCAACTCAATCATGTTAGATGGTAAAAAAGCAATAGCGGAGGGAATATTCTATTCAGCTATGGATTTAATAAAAGAGAAAACTGGTCAAGAGGGGTACGATGTATTTAAACAAGCTTTAGAAAATATCAAACCACAAATCGAAGTTAGATCAAGAAGAATCGGAGGAGCTACTTATCAAGTACCAGTAGAAGTTAAAGCAGATAGACAACAAACATTAGCTATCAGATGGTTAACTATTTATACAAGACAAAGAAAAGAGTATGGTATGATCGAGAAGTTAGCAGCAGAGTTAATCGCAGCATCTAACAACGAGGGAGCTACTATTAAGAAAAAAGAAGATACATATAAAATGGCAGAGGCTAACAGAGCTTTCGCACACTACAAAATCTAATTATTCTGTATAGACAAATAATTCGTTTTAAAGAAATCGAGGAGGGAATTTTAATGGCTAGGAAAGTTTCGTTAGATATGACTAGAAACGTTGGAATCATGGCTCATATTGATGCTGGAAAAACTACTACTACTGAAAGAATCCTATTCTATACAGGAGTAGAGCATAAAATTGGAGAGGTTCACGAAGGAGCCGCTACGATGGACTGGATGGAGCAAGAGCAAGAAAGAGGAATCACAATTACTTCAGCTGCAACAACTTGTTTCTGGAGAGGTCATAGAATAAATATAATAGACACACCAGGACACGTGGACTTTACAGTAGAGGTTGAAAGATCTCTAAGAGTTCTAGATGGTGCTGTTGCTGTATTCTCGGCAGTTGATGGAGTACAACCTCAATCAGAAACTGTATGGAGACAAGCAGATAAATATAAAGTACCAAGAATCGCATTTTTTAACAAAATGGATAGAATTGGTGCTGACTTTAATATGTGTGTAAATGATATTAAAGAAAAATTAGGAGCAAATCCTGTACCTATTCAATTACCGATCGGAGCAGAGGATAACTTCGAAGGAGTAGTTGACTTAATAAAAATGAAAGAGGTAGTATGGCCGATCGATTCTGATAATGGACAAAACTTCGAAATAAGAGAAATCAGAGCAGAATTAAAAGAGCAAGCTGAAGAATTAAGACAGCATATGTTAGAATCAATTGTTGAAACTAGCGATGAGTTAATGGAAAAGTTCTTTGGTGGAGAAGATATTTCTGAAGAGGAAATAAAAACTGCTTTAAGAGTAGCTACAATAGATAACGTAATTGTTCCAGTAACTTGTGGGACTGCGTTCAAAAACAAAGGAGTTCAAGCATTGCTAGATGCTATTGTTGATTACATGCCAGCTCCAACAGATGTTGCGATGGTTAAAGGAACTGATATGAAAGATCCTTCTGTTGAAATAGACAGAGAGATGTCTGATGAGGCTCCATTTGCAGCTTTAGCATTCAAAGTTATGACTGACCCATTTGTTGGAAAGTTAACATTCTTTAGAGTGTATGCAGGAATAGTAGAGAAGGGATCATATGTTCTAAACTCTACAAAAGGTAAAAAAGAGAGAATGGGAAGAATTCTTCAAATGCATGCTAACAAAAGAGAAGAAATTGATGCAGTTTACTGTGGAGATATAGCTGCAGCAGTGGGATTAAAAGAAACTACTACTGGAGATACTCTATGTGCTGAAGATGCACCAATCGTTCTTGAGAAAATGGAGTTCCCAGATCCAGTTATCTCTGTTGCTGTTGAGCCAAAAACAAAAGCAGACCAAGAAAAAATGGGAATTGCTTTATCAAAACTTGCTGAGGAAGACCCTACATTCAAAGTTAAGACTGATGAAGAAACTGGACAAACTATTATTTCAGGAATGGGAGAACTTCATCTTGAAATTATCGTAGATAGAATGAAAAGAGAATTTAAAGTTGAATCTACAGTAGGTAAACCACAAGTTGCTTACAGAGAAACAATACTTGGAACAACTGACCAAGAAGTTAAATATGCTAAACAATCAGGAGGAAGAGGACAATACGGACATGTTAAGATTATCCTTGAACCAAATCCTGGTAAAGACTTCGAATTTGTTAACAAAATTACTGGAGGAGTTATCCCTAGAGAGTATATTCCTGCAGTTGAAAAAGGATGTAGAGAAGCTCTTGAAAGTGGAGTTGTTGCAGGATACCCTATGGTTGATGTAAAAGTAACTCTATATGATGGATCATACCATGAGGTTGACTCATCAGAGATGGCCTTCAAAGTTGCAGGATCAATGGCTATAAAACAAGCTGCTGCAAAATCTAATCCAATTATTCTTGAACCAGTATTCAAAGTAGAAGTAACTACTCCAGAAGAGTACATGGGAGATATCATTGGAGATTTGAACTCTAGAAGAGGAATGATCGGTGGAATGATTGATAGAAATGGTGCTAAGATTATAACTGCTAAAGTACCTTTATCAGAAATGTTTGGATATGCAACTGATTTAAGATCTAAATCTCAAGGAAGAGCTAACTATTCAATGGAATTCTCTGAGTACACTCAAGTACCAGCTTCAATCCAAAAAGCTATTCAAGAGCAAAGAGGAAAATAATAATCTTTGTTGATTATAAAATAAAAATAAATAAGGTTGGTGCCTAGCACCAACCACAACTAATAATAAATTTAAAAAACCTTAGGAGGAGAATTTAAATGGCTAAAGAAAAATTCGAAAGAAGCAAACCGCACGTTAACATTGGAACAATCGGACACGTTGACCACGGAAAAACAACAACAACAGCAGCTATATCTAAAGTATTATCAGACTTAGGACTAGCTCAAAGAGTTGACTTCGATAATATCGACGCAGCTCCAGAAGAAAAAGAAAGAGGAATCACAATCAACACAGCTCACATCGAGTACGAAACAGAAAAAAGACACTATGCGCACGTTGACTGTCCAGGACACGCGGACTATGTAAAAAATATGATAACAGGAGCAGCTCAAATGGACGGAGCAATCCTAGTAGTTTCTGCAGCAGATGGACCAATGCCTCAAACAAGAGAGCACATCCTACTATCAAGACAAGTTGGAGTACCATATATCGTAGTATATTTAAATAAAGCTGATATGGTAGACGACGCTGAGTTATTAGAGTTAGTAGAAATGGAAGTAAGAGAGTTATTAAATGAATATGGATTCCCAGGAGATGACGTACCAGTAGTAGCTGGATCATCATTAGGAGCATTAAATGGAGAGCAACAATGGGTTGATAAAATCATCGAATTAATGAATGCAGTAGATGAGTACATTCCAACTCCAGAAAGAGCAGTAGATCAACCATTCTTAATGCCAATCGAAGACGTATTTACAATAACAGGAAGAGGAACAGTAGTAACAGGAAGAGTAGAAAGAGGAATAATCAAAGTAGGAGAAGAAGTAGAGATAGTAGGAATCAAAGACACAGCTAAGACTACAGTAACAGGAGTAGAGATGTTTAGAAAACTACTAGATCAAGGTCAAGCAGGAGATAACATAGGGGCGCTATTAAGAGGAACAAAGAAAGAGGAAGTAGAAAGAGGACAAGTATTGGCAAAACCAGGATCAATAACACCTCATACAAACTTTAGATCAGAGGTATATGTATTAACAAAAGAAGAGGGAGGAAGACATACACCATTCTTCTCAGGATACAGACCACAATTTTATTTTAGAACAACAGATATAACAGGAGCGATAGCGTTACCAGCAGGAGTAGAGATGGTAATGCCAGGAGACAACATAGAGATGACAGTAGAATTAATCCACCCAATTGCAATGGAAACAGGATTGAGATTTGCCATCAGAGAGGGAGGAAGAACAGTAGCTTCAGGAGTAGTTGCTGAAATCCTTAAGTAATTGATTAAATAAATTACCTGAATAGGGTATTTTGAAGGAGAGCAGATACCTGCTCTCCTTTTTTCAAGGAGAGGATATGGAGTTTTTGATAGAATTTGTAGATGAAGTACCATTAATTTGTATTTTTATCTCATTTGCAGCTTTTTTTTTAGGAATAAAATTTCCTGATTGGGATTTTAAAATGAGATTGAAACATAGGAGTATAGTAACTCATAGTCCTCTTATTCTGTTGATTTTCATAAAAGTATATGAACAAGATGGAAGTAACAATTTTAGATATTTTTTAATAGGATTTTCACTTGCTCTAGCTCTTCATTTTATTTATGATATATATCCTAAAGCTTGGGGTGGGGGAGCTCTTATAAAAATACCTATCTTAAAAATAAGTTGTAATCTTAAAATAAGTAAGATGATACTTCTTTTTTCAATTATAACTAGTATTTTGGTAGCTATATCTTATACCGAAAAATTGATGGAATTTTATTATTTGGGGATATTGGGAATAATTAGCATATTAAAAGATACTAGAAAAGAGAAAAAATTATTTAGGCCACTGTTTTCTTTTATAATTTTGGGGTTAATGATTGGCTGTATAAAATATAAAGAATTGTTTTATATATTTAGAGATGGAGTTTTTTATATTACTAGCAAAATATCTATGTTTTTTTGAGTAAAATCATAGCTTTTCTTGACAATATTAGAGGTAAAATAATATAATTTAAAAAGAGTATAAATATTTTGAAAGGAGAAAAAGTAAACAGATGAGAGATATTAAAAACCTAGAAGTAAAAGCAACAAACATAAGAAAATCTATTGTAAAAATGATTTGTGAAGCTAAATCAGGACACCCAGGAGGATCACTATCAGCAACAGATATATTGACAGCTTTGTATTTTGCTGAAATGAACATAGATCCAGCTAACCCAAAAATGGAAAACAGAGACAGATTTATTCTTTCTAAAGGACATGCAGCACCTGCTTTATATGCAACTTTAGCTGAAAGAGGTTATTTTAATAAGGAGAGTTTATTAACACTTAGACAGTATGGGTCTATTTTTCAAGGACATCCAGATATGAAAAAGGTTCCAGGGATTGAAATTTCTACTGGGTCATTGGGACAAGGATTATCTGTTGCTAATGGAATGGCTTTGAATGCTAAAATTTCTGGACTTTCATATAGAACATATATCATCTTGGGGGATGGTGAATTACAAGAGGGACAAATTTGGGAAGCTGCTATGACTGCGGCTCATTATAAGCTTGATAACGTATGTGCTTTTCTAGATTTTAATAATCTTCAAATAGATGGAAATGTTGATAAAGTTATGGGTGTAGAACCTGTAGATGCTAAATGGAAAGCATTTGGATGGAATGTAATTAAGATAGATGGACATAATTTTGAAGAAATATTAAATGCTTTAGATGAAGCTAAAACAGTAAAAGGAAAACCAACTATTGTAATTGCTAAAACTATAAAAGGTAAGGGAGTATCATTTATGGAGAATGTTTGTGGTTTCCACGGAGTAGCTCCAACAAAAGAGGAGACTGAAAAAGCATTAGCAGAATTAGGAGGGTGTAATTAATGAGTAAGAAATCTACAAGACAAGCTTATGGAGAAGCATTAGTAGAATTAGGACAAATGAATAAAGATGTGGTAGTATTAGATGCTGACCTTACAAAATCAACAAAGACAAACTTGTTTCAAGAGAAATTTCCTGAAAGACATTTCAATGTGGGAATAGCAGAAGCTGACTTAATAGGAACAGCAGCAGGATTGGCTACTTGTGGGAAAATAGCATTTGCTTCTACTTTTGCAATGTTTGCAGCAGGAAGAGGATTTGAGCAAATAAGAAATACAGTTGCATATCCAAAATTAAATGTAAAAATAGCTCCAACTCATGCAGGAATATCAGTAGGAGAAGATGGAGGTTCTCACCAATCAGTAGAGGATATAGCACTTATGAGAGCTATACCAGGAATGGTAGTATTATCTCCAGCAGATGCAGTAGAAACAAAGAAAATGGTATTTGCAGCAGCTGAATATAATGGACCAGTATATATTAGAATGGGAAGATTAGATGTAGAAACAATATTTGATGAAGCTACATATGATTTTCAAATAGGAATAGCTAACACAGTAAGAGAAGGAAATGATGTTACAATAGCAGCTACAGGACTTATGACAGCAGAAGCTCTAAAAGCAGCAGATATATTAGCACAAGAGGGAATTTCAGTAAGGGTAATAAATGTAGGAACAATAAAACCATTAGATGGAGAGACTATTTTAAGGGCAGCTAAGGAAACTAAGTTTATAATTACAGCTGAGGAGCACTCTGTAATAGGTGGATTAGGATCAGCAGTGTCTGAGTTTTTATCAGAAGTATACCCTACTAAAGTTAAGAAATTAGGAATATATGATAAATTTGGACAAAGTGGAAAAGCTAATGAGCTTTTAGAAAAATATGAATTAACAGCGGCTAAATTAGTAGCCATGGTTAAGGAAAATATGTAATTTTTAGGAGGGCTGGCACTAAAACTCCTTTAGGTCAGTCCTCATCTTTTATTAAGAGAAAATTTTTGATGATGAGGTGAATATGAAGAATTTTAATTTGATGAAACAAGAAAAAAATACTATAAAAACTAAGATACAGATAAAAAAGAGCACATTTGTACTCACAGTTCTATCCTTTATCATTTTAAATTTTTTCCTAGCTTTTTTTATAAATGTGGATTCTATAAAAAATAAGGTAGAATCTGAATATTTTTTTACTGCTGATTTTCATAAGAACGTAACAGATGAAGAAAAGGAAAAACTAGAGATAGAAATATTAAAATTAGAAGGGGTAAAGCAGGTAAGGTATATATCTAAAGAGGAGGCTTTTCAAAAGTTACAATATCAATTAGATGTAGCTATCCCAAAAGCAGAAAATCCTTTATCAGATAGTTTAGTAGTATTTTTTGATAAGCCAATAAATATAGAGGGGATACAAGTTAAATTAGAAAATAATGAAAATATTAAAGAGGTATTTGTAGATGGAGAATATATTAATTATAAAGAGAGACAGCTTAAATTTTATAAAATACTTTCATTAAGTCTTCTTTTGGTGTGTATACTCCCAGTTTTAGCACTTATTTATTATATATTTTATAGTGCAATTTCAATTGATTATATTAACAATGTTGGTGTAATAAAGGATGATGAAGTAAATAAAGCTAGAGCTAAAAGTGTTAATTTATTGCCATTTACATCAGCGTCGATCATAGGAACTTTAATATTTTTTAATATATATATATATTTTAGGAACCATTTACTTTTGGTAAGTAATGGGTATTTACTGCTCAGTTTAAAAGAGATAATATTTATACAACTTGGGATAATATTTATAATAAATTTTTTAATCTGGTTAAAACCTATAAAGATAGGGGTGTTCAAGTGGGTAGAAGATGGAAAGTAATAATTTTAATGATGATGTTGACCACTCTTAGTATAGCGGATAGCGTGACTGATATGGAGCAGAAAATAAAAAATATAGAAAAGCAGATAGCCGCTAAAAACTCTAGGATAAAAAATATAGATGCTCAAACTCAGAAGATAGAAAAACAGATTTTAGAAACGGAAAGAGATATTTTAGAGATAGCTAAAGAGAGAGAAAAAATATTAAATGATATAAAGACGGTAACTAAAAATATTGATTATGGAAGTCAGAATTTAAGTATTACTTCTAAAGAGATGGAGAGGAAAAAGTTAGAATTTAAAGCTAAGATAATAGCATGGAATAGATATTCAAAAGAAAGAGAAGATAAAATAATTAGAGATGCTATTTTAAGGAAAAATTTTAAAAATCTTTTGTATGGAGATCTTCAAAAGATGGAGTATATAAAAAATGTAGAGAATGATATACAGAAGGTAAAGGCTAACATAGAAAGTGAAAAGAAAAAACTTTCTGATCTTAGAAATAAGTTAGCACAGAATATAAAAAATATGGATAATAAAAAGGCTCAACAAAGTAGATTGATAGCTCAATTAAATAGAGAAAAAAGTGGACATGTTAGAAGTATAAGTGCACTTCAAAAAGAAAAAGAGAGAATAGAAAAGAAAATAAAAGAGATAATAGTTTCTAGAACTCAGACAGATAAAAAAATAGTAAATCAATCTCAAGCATATTCAAAATTGGGAAAAGTAATAAAACCTGTAGATGGAAATATAGTCGTAAGATTTAATCAGAAAAAACAACAAGAAGTTACAAGTAATGGTATAGAGATACAAGCAAGAATGGGAGCTAAAATAAAATCCTCTGCTAAAGGAAAAGTAATATATGCTGATGTATTTCAAGGACTAGGAAAAGTAGTAATGATAGACTATGGATATAATATGATAGGAGTATATGGAAACTTGATAGCTACTAAAGTAAAACTTAATCAACAGATACAACAGGGAGCAGAAATTGGAATTTTAGGATTATCAGTAGAAGGAAAACCAAACCTTTATTATGAATTGAGATTTAATCTTAAGCCTATTGATCCTGTCCCGATGTTTAAGTGACTTGGAGTGGAGGAGAGATGAAAAAAGTTTTTATAATATATAATCAAGATAGGCCATTAGCTCAAGAGTTATATAAAAAAAGTATAGAGTATTTTAAAACTAGGAAAATAGAGATAGTGGATAGAGTAAGTAAGGCAGATTTTGGAGTAGTAATAGGTGGAGATGGGACTTTATTGCGTTCATTTAGAAGTTTTATATTTAAGAGAAATCTTTATGTAATTGCTATTAATGCAGGAAGTCTAGGATTTGTAACAGAGATAAAAAAAGAGAATATGATAGAGGAATATGAGAATTTTTTAAATGGAAAATTTAAATATGAAAAACGACATATATTAGAGGTTGAAATAGAGGGACAGATATATTATGCACTAAATGAAGTAGTACTCTCTAAAGCTGGTATTACATCTAAACTTTTGAGAGTAAACTTAAAAACAAATGGAGAATATATGTGTACTTATAAGGGAGATGGAGTGATAGTAGCTACTCCTACTGGATCAACAGCTTACTCTATGTCAGCTGGTGGTCCAATTTTAAAATCAGATATGAGAGCAACTGTTATAACTCCTATTGCTCCACATAATCTTAGTACTCGTCCTATAGTGATAGGTGGTGATGAAAGAATTGAGATGCGAATAGAAGATGAAAAAAGATTAGGGCAAGTGATTATAGATGGACAGACGAATAAGAGAATTACAAGTGCTGAAAATATAGGAATAGAGTATTCTAAATTTACTTTGAAACTTGTAATACCAAAAAGTAGAAATTATTACAGTGTACTTAGAGAAAAATTGAAATGGGGAGATAATCTATGTTAAGAGAGCTTAAAATAGAAAATCTAGCTATAATAGATGAACTTGATTTGGAATTTGAAGATGGGTTTATAGTTTTGACTGGAGAGACTGGGGCGGGAAAATCTATAATACTGAGTGGAATAAATCTCCTTATAGGAGAGAAAGCAACTATCGATATGATAAGAACAGGAGAAAAAAATCTTTCTGCTCAAGGTGTATTTGAAATAAATGATGAACAAAGGGAAGAATTGTTGCATAAGTTTGAGATAGATGCAGAAGATAATGAGGTAATTGTTAGAAGAACACTAGATATAAATGGAAGAGGAAAGGTTTTTGTAAATGGTATAAGAGTCTCTCTTGCTACTTTAAAAGAGATAATGGGGACTCTTGTAGATATAGTAGGTCAGCATTCTCATCAAATGTTACTTAATAAGAGTAATCATATAAAGCTTTTGGATAAATTTTTAGAAGAAGAGGGAAAGGAACTTTTAAAAAATAGTAGTAGACTTTATAATAGATTTAAAGAGATAGATAATAAGATAGAAAATATAGAAAAAAATAGGAGAGAAGCTATAGAGAAAAAAGAGTTCTATGAGTTTCAGTTAGCTGAGATAGAGAAAATAAATCCTAAAAAAAATGAGGATACTTTTCTAGAAGATGAATATAGGAAGCTTTTTAATGCAGGGAAGATTAAAGAAAAATTAGAAAATTCATCTCTTTATTTACGAGATGGTGAGCTAAATGCTCTTCACTTTATCTATAATTCCAGAAAAAATATAGAAAATCTTTGTAAATATGGAGAAGAATTTAATGAACTTTTAGAGAAACTTGAAAAAGTTTATTATGAATTAGAAGATTGTATAGATATAATGGACACTCTTAATGAGGATATTGATATAGATGATAGACGATTACAAGAGGTAGTAGAAAGATTAGATATAATCAATAAAATGAAGTTAAAATATGGGGCTACAATAGAGGAGATATTAGAGTTTAAGGAGAGTATAGCACATAAGATAAATCTTTTAGAGGAGGATAGTTTTGAGGTGCAAAAACTTCAAAAGGAGAGAGTGGAGATAGAGGAAGAGTATTGGAAAAATGCTCATCAACTTAGAAGACTTAGAAAAGAAAAGGCTATACAGATAGAAAGAAATTTAAAAGATGAATTAAAATTTTTAAAAATGGGAGATGCTCAAATTCATGTTATGGTAGATGATAGTAAAGTTATGGGAGTAAATGGATCTGATGTTGTAGAAATATTAATATCTACAAATGTTGGACAGGATATGAAACCACTGTGGAAAATTGCTTCTGGTGGAGAGGTAAGTAGAATAATGTTAGCTCTTAAGGTTATATTTTCTCGAGTAGATAATGTGCCTATATTAATTTTTGACGAGATAGATACAGGTGTAGGCGGAGAAACAGTTAGAAAAATAGCCGATAAACTTCGTGAGATAGGAGAGCATGCTCAAGTGGTATCTATAACTCATTCGCCAGCTATTGCAGCTAAGGCTCATCAACAGTTCTATATCAAAAAACATACAATAGATAAAAAGACAGTTACAACTGTTACTAAGTTAGATAAAAGAGGACGAGTAAAGGAAATAGCTAGGATGTTAGCTGGAGAAAATATTAGCGAGGCTGTATTAAAACATGCTGAAGAACTGTTGAAAGAGAGTAGATAGTATGGATTTTATAAATGAGTTTTTAAAAAATTCTAAGGAGAATGGGAGAATAAATTCTTCTACTTTAGAGCTGTATAGAAAGGATATAGAAGACTTTGATGGTTTTATTGTAGGGAAAGAGCTAATAGATGTAGAGAATCAAGATATAGTTAATTATATAGAAGAACTTAAAAAAAAATATAGTGATATGTCTATATACAGAAAGCTAAGCTCTATAAAAAGTTTCTATAAATATCTTTTAAAGTCTAAGATAATAGATGAAAATCCAGTAAAAAATATAGAGTTACCTAATAGAGTAAAAAAAGTTACAGCGGTATTAGAAGGTTGGGAATTAAAAAGAATACTAGATGTATGTCAAGATAGTTATGAAGAAAAAAGAGATTCTATAGTTATAAAATTATTATATGAGACTGGATTTAAAATAGGAGATATTTTAAGCCTGGAAAAAGATAATCTTAAAAGATATAATTATGAGATAGTAAGCATTCATTCTGCTACAAAAATTTTAAATCAGAAAATAAGTGAGGAACTATCAAAAGAACTTAGACATTTTTCTGAAGAATTACTGCCAAAAATGTATATAAACAGAAATAAAATTTTTCAGGAGTTGACTAGAGAAGGTTTTCGTGTAAGATTTATGAATTATGGGAAGAGAGCTGAACTCACTAGAGAGATTTCTCCAAGTATGATCAAAAAGATTATAGCTGAAGAGAAAACTCGTGATGAGCAAGGAATCTCATTTCTAGATAAAATAAGAGAGCAATACATGAAAATAGGGATAGGAGATGATTAGATGAAAGCTGGATTTATAGCAGTAGTAGGAAGACCAAATGTAGGAAAATCCACACTTATAAATAAATTGGTATCGGAGAAGGTTGCAATAGTTTCGGATAAAGCAGGAACAACTAGAGATAATATAAAGGGAATTTTAAATTTCAATGATAACCAATATATTTTTATTGATACACCTGGAATACATAAGGCAAAGCATCTACTAGGAGAGTATATGACTAACTCTGCTATAAGAGTTCTAAAAGATGTTGATATAATATTATTCATATTAGATGGCTCTCAGGAAATAAGTACTGGGGATCAGTTTGTGATGGAGAAGGTAAAGGAGGCGAGAAGAACTCCAAGAATACTTGTAATAAACAAGATAGACAAATTAAATGAGGAACAACTTAGAGTTAAAAGGAAAGAGATAGAGGAGAAACTCGGAAGTTTTGATGGAATAGTTGAAATATCTGGACAATATGCTATTGGGCTTCCTAAGTTATTAGAGGAAATTGAGCCATTTTTAGAAGAAGGAATAAAATATTATCCTGATGATATGTATACAGATATTTCTGTATATAAGATTATAACTGAGATAGTAAGAGAAAAAATATTACTTAAAACTAGAGATGAGATTCCACATTCTGTAGCCATTGAGATACTTAATGTGGAAAAAAGAGAAAAGGGAAAGGATAAGTTTGATATAAATATCTATGTGGAAAGAGATTCTCAAAAAGGTATCATAATAGGAAAAGGTGGAAGATTACTTAAACAGATAGGAGAAGAGGCTAGGCATGAGATAGAGGAATTAATAGGAGAGCCTATTTTTCTAACTCTTTGGGTAAAGGTAAAAGATGATTGGAGAAAGAAAAAACCATTCTTAAAAGAGATGGGATATGTGGAAGAGAAAAACTAAAGAAAAATAGGAGAGGTAAGAAAAAGTGAGTGATGTAAAAATTGAAAAAGGTATGTTAAGGAAATTCATAACATACTATAAACCATATAAAAAACTATTTTTTATGGATCTATTGGTAGCAACTATATCAGCTCTGTGTGATTTAGTATATCCTATGATCACAAGAAATATTGTAAATAAAGTTATACCTAATAGGGAATTTAGATTTTTAATAGTTTTTGCAGTTGTACTTATTACTATTTATTTAATTAAAATGTTGTGTGCTTATTGGATGCAATATTGGGGACATTTAGTCGGTGTAGGTATGCAAGCTGATATGAGAAGAGATGTATATGAACATTTACAAAAATTGCCTGTAAAATATTTTGATAATAATCAAACAGGAAGCATAATGTCAAGAATTATAAATGATTTACAAGATATCTCAGAACTTGCTCATCATGGTCCAGAAGATATATTTATATCTTTTTTTATGATAGTAGGTTCATTTGTAGTTTTATTAAGAATAAATGTAGTACTTACAATAATTGTCTTTTGTATATTACCAATAATAATTTTGTATAGTATGTATAAAAGGAAGAAACTTTTGGCTTCATTTGTAAAAACTAGAGAAAAAACTGGTGATATAAATGCTAGACTACAAAATAGTATCTCTGGAATAAGAGTATCTAAAGCTTTTGTTATAGATGAAGATGAAAAGGAGAGATTTGAAGAAGGAAACCAACAATTTGTTACAGCTAAATCATATTCTTATAAAGTTATGGCAGAATATACAGCAGGAGTAGGATTTTTCACTGATATGTTAGATTATTCAGTACTTATAGTTGGAGCAATCTTTACATATTATGGAAAGATAAATATTGGTGATTTTCTAGCTTATTTGTTATATATTAAGATATTTACTCAACCTATAAAAAGATTAATTGCCTTTGTAGAACAATACCAAAATGGTATGAGTGGATTTAAAAGATTTATAGAACTTATTGAGGTAGATAGAGAAAAGGATAGAGAAAATGCCAAAGAGGTAGGACGTGTAGAGGGTGAGATTAGATTTGAAAATGTAAGTTTTAGTTATGAAAATAAAAAAATTTTAGAAGGAATAAACTTAAATATTGAAAAAGGAAAAATGTTGGCATTAGTAGGACCATCCGGGGGAGGAAAAACTACTCTATGTAATCTTATTCCAAGATTTTATACTGTTGATAGTGGAGATATTAAAATAGATGGTAAAAGTATATATGACTTAAAGGTTGAGTCTTTAAGAAAAAATATAGGAATAGTTCAACAAGATGTATTTTTATTTACAGGAACTATTAAAGAGAATATCTTAATAGGAAAAACTAATGCTACGGATGAAGAGGTAATAGAGGCAGCTAAAAAAGCAAATATCCATGATTTGATTATGCAGATGCCAGATGGATATGACACTAATGTTGGAGAGAGAGGAACAAAACTTTCTGGAGGACAAAAGCAAAGGATTGCAATTGCTAGAATATTCTTAAAGAATCCTCCAATATTAATTTTAGATGAGGCTACTTCTGCATTAGATAATATAACTGAAAGACTTATTCAAAAATCTTTAGAAGATTTATGTAAGGGTAGAACTACAATAGTTGTTGCTCATAGATTATCAACCATTCAATCAGCTGATGAGATAATAGTTCTTACTGATAATGGAATAGAAGAGCGAGGAACTCACCAAGAACTTATAGAAAATAAAGGATTTTATTATAAACTACATAGCATGAACCAATTGTAGAAAAAGAGCAAGTTAGAAAGATAAACACTAAAATAAAAATTTAGTTTTTAAAATTTTAGTGTACTGATTAACTTGCTCTTTATCTTAGATAAATTTAACTTCTAAAGAGATCATAAAAGATTATTTGACATCATTAATTACTTTTAAAACTTTTCCAATGATCTTAAACTCATCTTCAGGATAGACATATATAGGTTGATAATTGGGATTATCACTCAAAAGGGCAAAGAAATTTTTTGTAACTTTTATCCTTTTAACAAAAGATTCGCCATTAAGAAAAAAAGCTCCAACTTCTCCATCTCTAAGTTCGTCTTCTTGTCTACAAAGTATGATAGATTGATTTTTAATAGTAGGCTCCATGGAATCTCCTTTTACATTCACAGCAAATACACTATCAGCATTTCTTATTCCTGGCAGAGAGATATAATCTATAGGTTCTTCATCTGTAATGGTACCAATACCAGCACTTATCCTAGAAAATAGAGGGATAAGTATATTATTATTAGAAATATCTTTGATAACTTTTCTTTTAGATAGTTCTTTTTCATCAGCTAATCTTTTAATTTCATTTAAAATTATCGCTGGTGTTCTTTCTATGGCAGCCAGATATTTTAGCTTCTCACTCTCTGGAGGTGTAAGTAATAAAATTTTAGTAAATTTATCTAATACTTCTTCACTAGGAGGGTTTTTCACCTCGCCTCTTTCGATACTATTATAATATGACTGAGTAATTCCAGATAATTTTGCAAATTTATTTTGGCTAATTCCAAGAGCTTCTCTTTTAACTCTCAAATAAGTTTTAAAATCCATTTTTACCTCCTAATTTTCTATATATAGATAATTATAATATATTTTTTTAGAAATATCAATGAAAACTTAAAAATAAAGGAGCTTGACAAATTACAAAAATAGTTATAATATATATTTATAAATATAGATATCTATTTTTAGATATAAAAAGTGGAGGAATATATGAAAATTTTAATAAGAAATAAAAAATGGGAAACATCTTTTAAAGATGTAAAATTAATATGTGAAGTAACTGGTAGAAATAGAGTATTCGATATAAAATTCTCATATTCTGGAAATGATGTAAGTATAAAAACAAATAATTTAGATAAAACTTTCAGATATTTAGAGAGTATTTTTAATAATAATTTAAGTAATGAAGTATCTAATGAAAATAAGATAGCAATATAAGCCTCTTAAATAAAAATTATTTTGCATTTATTATTGGAATAGAATATAATAAATATTATAGAAACAATGATAAGTCAGCAAAGAGAGGTAGATTATGAAAAAGAAAGTATTGGGATATTTGGATGAAAACTATAGTTCTTTTAGTAAAAGTTTCAAAAAAATAGCTGAATATATAAAATATAATCAAAGTATAATATCATTTATTTCAATCAATGAATTAGCTAAAGAAACTCAAACTAGTCCAGCTACGATAACAAGATTTTCAAAAAATTTAGGGTTTAAGGGTTATCCAGATTTTCAGAAAATATTCCAAAAAGAGGTCGAACAACAGACTTCATATATGAAAGGTTTAAAGAGTAGTATTACCGAAAATGAAGATAGTAGTTCTGTATTGAAGGATATGATAGATACTAATATTGAATTACTTCAAGAAATGGATACTTTTGAAATTGAAAAAAGTTTAGATAAAGCTGTAGAGTGGATAAAAAAAAGTAGAAAGCTTTATGTATTAGGGGCAAGAGGTTCATATGCCTTAGCTTACTATCTTTATTTTATGTTAAAAGAATTTAGAGAAGGAGTAGAGTTAATGATTTCTGGAGCATCAGATTTTACTGATAAGTTACTCTATACTCAACAAGATGATTTACTACTCACTATATCATTCTATCCATACACAAACTTTACCTATCAAGTTACAGAGTTTTTTAAAGAGCATGGGAATAAAGTAATAACAATAACTGATAAAAAAGATTCTACACTAGGTAATATTTCTGATTTAGTTTTGACGACAAAAAATGGTGAAAGAGCTTATACTTTTGTTCCTGGAACTGTTATAATTAACGCTTTATTAGTTAAATTAGGAATAGAAGATAAGGAAAATACAGTAAAGAAATTAGATAAATTAAAAGAGATTACAGATAGATTTAATATATATATAGATAAATAATATTGGAGGAAAAAATGAAAATAGGTTTTATAGGTTGTGGGAATATGGGAGAGGCCTTTTTAAAAGGCATTATAAATTCTGAATTGGTAGAGTTAGGGGATTTATATGTATGTGATAAGTTAAAAGGGGAAGAGATAGCTCAAAAATATAATATTAATTGGTATGAAAAAGAAGTTACCATTGTAGAGGAATGTGATATAATATTTTTAGCAGTAAAACCAAATGTCTATTTTGATGTGATCAATAAGATAAAAGATAGTGTCAATAGTAGTAAAATAATAGTTACTATGGCTCCTGGAATAACATTGGAAAGTGTTTTAGATGCAATAGATAACAGAAATAGTAAAATAGTAAGAACTATGCCAAATTTACCATTGATGGTACAAGAAGGGTGTATAGCTTATGCTTTTAATGAAAATGTAGAAAATAATGAAAAGGAGTTTTTTAAAGAACTTTTTGAAAAAATTGGGGTAGCTATTGAGACAAAAGAGGAGTTATTTGATGCTGTTATAGGAGCTTCTGGATCTTCTCCAGCTTTTATGTTCATGTTTATAGAGGCTTTAGCAGATGCGGCTGTGTATGAAGGATTACCAAGAAGTGATGCTTATAAGTTAGTAGGACAGACTCTAATAGGATGTGGAAAGTTATTTTTAGAAAGTGGAAAACATCCAGGAGAGTTGAAGGATAGTGTATGCTCTCCAGGTGGGACTACAATAGTAGGAGTTAGATATTTAGAGGAAGCTGGTTTTAGAGGAGCAGTTATTAGAGCTGTAACAAAGACGATAAAAAAGTCTAAAGAAATGAGCAAAGATAGTAATAGTAACTAAAAAATAAATTGACAAAATTAAAATTATGTGATATTATCTTATGTGCTTGGAAGGTTATCCTAATTGGTAAGGAACCGGTCTTGAAAACCGGCGCCGCAAGGCTTCAGAGTTCGAATCTCTGATCTTCCGCCATAAAAGGTGAAGTGGCAGAGTGGCCTAATGCACTCCCCTGCTAAGGGAGAGTACCTATAAACGGTACCGAGAGTTCAAATCTCTCCTTCACCGCCATTTGAATGAAACGGGTAGTAGGACTACCTTTTTTTTATAAAACTGCGTTCGTAGCTCAATTGGATAGAGCGTCTGACTACGGATCAGAAGGTTAGGGGTTCGATTCCTCTCGGGCGCGCCACTCAAATAATATTTAGAGAGTATGTGCTCTCTTTTTTTATTCGAATATTAATAGTATTAAAAAAATAATATAAAAATAAATATACTCTTAAAAAATCGTAAAGGAGAAAAAATGTTTGGAATAGTTAATTATGAGATGTATATTACTTCTAGTGTAATATTAGCATTGATACCAGGAAGTGATACAATGTTTATTTTGGGACAAGCAATAGCAAATAGTAGAAAATCTGGAATCTATTCAGCTTTAGGAATATGTTCTGGAATACTTATACACACTTTTTTAGCTGCATTTGGTCTATCTTTAGTTTTAAAAAATTCAATAACATTATTCAATGTAGTAAAGCTATTAGGAGCTATCTATTTAGTATATATGGGAATAAAAAGTATTAAATCTAAAGATAATCTTTTACTTGAAGAAAAAGGGCAGCTAAAAGAAGATTTAAAAAAATCTTTTATTCAAGGAATGGTAACAAATATTTTGAATCCTAAGGTAGCGTTATTTTTTTTAGCTTTTTTACCACAATTTGTAGATGTTGCAAATAGTTATGGAGCCCTTCCATTTGCACTTTTAGGATTGACCTCTTTTGTAATATCAGGTACTTGGTGTGTATCACTTTCAATATTTGCTTCGTTCATAGCAATATTTTTAAAAAAGAATAAAAATTTTGGAAAGATAATTAATAAAATCTCAGGAACTATATTTATTGTTTTAGGAGTAAATTTATTAAGAGCTAAGATAAATTAATGATTAGAAGAACTTTCAAAAAATAAAGTAAAAAATTGTTGACAATTAAATGGGATTATGATAAGATTATTTCAAATCAATGAAGAGGAGGAAGAGAAAAATGTTAATGATAACATTACTAAGGAACAGGAAATATAATACAACTATATATAATTTCTTTTGTAATGAGTCTGTTAATATTTTTACTGATTCTTCTGAAGAGAATATTTTTTAGTGATTAGGTGTATAGTATTTCTTAAAATTTTTAAAAATTAAGATTGTACACTTGATTTCTAAATATGTTTCGGATTAAGTGTAAAAACTATGGTATATTTTGTTATTAACAGATTGACATTCAAAAGATGTCGATCTGTTTTTTAGTTATATAAATAATTTAAAACATTTTAGGAGGAAATTTTATGAAAAAAGTATTTTTAAAAGTTGTTTTTATGTTTATGTTTGTTATATCTGGACTTAGTTTTGGAGCAGAGAAACTTTATGTTGGAACTAATGCTGAATTTGAACCATTTGAGTATTTACAAAATGGAGAGATTGTAGGTTTTGATGTTGATTTAATGGAGGAAATAGCAAAAATTACTGGGAAAGAGATCATATGGAAGAACATAGCTTTTGATGGATTATTACCAGCTCTTCAAACTAAAAAAATAGATGTAATTATTGCTGGAATGACTGCTACTGAAGAGAGAAAGAAATTTGTAAATTTTTCACAAACTTACTATGAGTCAAATCAGATGATGTTGATAAATAAAGAAAATCCAGTTGTGAAATCATTCGATGAGTTAAAAGGACATCATGTAGGAGTTGTTTTAGGATATACTGGAGATATAGCTGTAAGTGAGATAGAAGGGGTGAAAGTTCATAGATATAATGGAACATCAGAGGCAATAATGGCACTTAAAGCTCAAAAGGTAGAAGTTGTTGTTTTAGATTCAGAACCAGCTAAAAACTATGCTAAACAAAATCCAGAATTAGAATTAATAAATACAGATGTTGCTAAAGAAGAGTACGCAATAGCGGTAAGAAAAACTGATGAGGCTCTTGTAGAAGATATAGATAAAGCATTAGTTGAATTGAAAGCAAATGGAACTTATGATAAGTTGATTAAAAAATATTTTTCTGATAAATAATTTAGGATAGAGGAGAGGAATTTTAATGAAAGAAAAGGTAGTGTTGGCTTATTCAGGTGGACTTGATACTTCAGTAATTGTACCTTGGTTGAAAGAAAATTATAATAATATAGAGGTTATAGCTGTATCAGTGGATGTAGGTCAAAAAGATGATTTTGTAGAGGTAGAGAAAAGAGCTTTGGCTATTGGAGCTTCTAAATTCTATGTGGTAGATAAAAAAGCTGAATTAGTAAATGATTTTATTTTTCCAATGTTAAAATCAGGAGCTAAATATGAAAATGAATATTTATTAGGAACATCAATAGCAAGACCAGTCATAGCGAAGGCTCTTGTAGAAATAGCTATAAAAGAGGGAGCTAGTTATATAGCACATGGGGCAACAGGTAAAGGAAATGATCAGGTTAGATTTGAATTAGGGGTTAAAGCCTTAGCACCAAATATGAAAATGATAGCACCTTGGCGAATTTGGAGTATAAAATCTCGTAAACAGGAGATTGAATATTTGAAATCTCATAATATAGATTTACCTTTTAAAGAGGGAGTTACATATAGTAGAGATGAAAATCTTTTCCATATTAGTCATGAAGGACAAGAATTAGAATCTCCAGCTAATACTCCTAAATATGAGGATGTATTACAATGGGTTTTACCTTTAGAAAAATCGAGTGATATAGCTGAATATGTATCTATTGAGTTTGAGAAGGGAGTACCAATCAAATTAAATGGAGAGAAGTTAGACGGAGTTGCTCTTATTAATAAATTAAATGAAATAGGAGCTAAGCATGGAATAGGAGTGATAGATTTAGTTGAGAATCGTCTTGTTGGAATGAAATCAAGAGGTGTGTATGAGACTCCTGGAGGGACAATATTATATTTTGCACATGAAGAGTTAGAAAGACTTTGTTTAGATAGAGATACCCTTCAAGCAAAGATAAAACTTTCACATGATATGGCTAAATTAATATACAATGGACAGTGGTTTACAAAATATAGAAAGTCTCTTTCAGCTTTTGTAGATGAAACTCAGGAGTATATAACAGGTATTGTAAATTTAAAATTATATAAGGGAAATATACTTTTAAATGGAATGGAATCACCATATTCTTTGTATTCAGAAGATTTTTCAACATTTGATGAAGATACAGTATATAATCAACAAGATGCAGAAGGTTTTATTAATTTATTTGGATTACCTATTAAAATAGAAAGTTTATTAAGAAAATAGGTAACTTAGGGTATAATTTTCCATTCAAATATAGACTAACATAGAGAAAGAATTGCCTGGTACACAATTAAAGGTTTGAGTGTACAGGGCAATTCTTTATTTTAATTTTTATTTATTTTTTGAAGAATAAATGAAAATATTAAAATGAGAACTATATTTAGCAAAAGTGGTGTGATAACACCATAATTAGCACTCAAAATGATAGCTGAAACTATCATTAAAGGTCCAATTAGAGCGGTAATTGAAAAACCTAGTGAGTAATCCCCAAGGACAGGAGAGGAAAACTCAGAGTCACATATTTTTAAAAGTAATATTCCAGTGAGAAACACTCCAAAACTAGTTCCAGTTATTGATATTGCTCTTTCAAAGGCATAATTATTTCTAAAGTATTTGTAACAATAGTATTTTATACAGTACCAAGTACCAATAAAGCCTAGAATAAGCATTATTGTGATTGGTAAAAAATATGTAAAAACAGCCCTAAGTGGTAGAGATGCCACAGCACTTACTATTGCAAACTCTGTAAGAAGTGCAGAAATTTTACTTTTAATTTTTACATCAATACACCACTCCAAATCTAGTTTCTTTATAATTTGCCATACACTTATCATAAGTATCATAGCAAGTGCCCAAACTGAGACAGATGAAAGGATAGGAATCTTATACTTTCTGATAAAATCTAAAAAAAGATATGAGACTCCACACACAGAAAAAATAATGGCAACATGAAGAGCTAAAGTATCTATTGATGATGATAGCATGGTCTCTCGTCCTATTGAGTTTTGTTTAGTTATATCCTTATAATAACCTTGTTTTAGTTCTTGTGGTATATGACTTGGATTTTTTAAAAGAGATGTCTCTCCATTTCGACAGGCTCTATTGATAAGATAGACACCGATTAAAATTCCACCTATAAGACCAAAAGTGGCAGTAGTAGTAGCTATACCTTGTGATATTTGCCAATAATCTATATTCATCTCTTGTAAAGTTTTACCTATCATTCCAGCTGTTCCATGTCCACCAGCAAATCCAGTATTAAGCTCAGCTCCAAAAGTAGGATAAAGAGGCTTGCCTAGTATATATGTATAGATAAAATTTACAAAATAGCCTATAGCTAATTGTAAAAAAGTTACAATAAATAGAATAAAGCTAGTATTTATAATATCTTTAGCCTCTCCCTTACTATTTTTTATGTTGAAATTCATTCCTAGTGGAATACTAGCTATTATAGGAACTATGAGTATACTAGGAAGTAATGAGATATCTTTATTCCAAGTAATAGGAATAGAAAATGAACTGAGTTTTCCTAAAATCTCAGGTCCAATTATTAAACCAATTCCACCACCTATGATTGAAGCTGGAATAAATAATTCTTGAAAAATTTTAAATTTGGATTTTATAATTACTCCTAAAATTAAAAGAAAACTGAGATAACAAAGAATGTAAAAAAATTGTTGCATGAATACCTCCTAAAAATTAATAAGTAATTATATCATTAAAATTCATAAAGGTAAATAAAAAAAGGCTACTGCAAAATTTTTAATTGTATATTACTCCTCATTTAAAAGGGAATAATTACATTGCAACAGCCTCAGAACTTTTATTATAGAAGTATACTAGTCAATTTTTAAAGAAATCTACAGTTATAGTTTCTATTTTCCATATTATATTTTTGATTTTCAGTTCTTTTCATAACAATTTCTTGATTTAGTTTTTCTACTCTATTCCAATCTGGAGTATCTTTTAATAATTCTTTTCTGATTTCTATCTTTCTTTCTGCTATAAAAATTCTATTTTCTTCTAATTTCTTATCTAAAGGAAGACCATTTCTATTAAAATTTCTTCCATAACCACAATTAGTATTTGGATTATTGAAATTTCTTCCATAAGCGTAGTGAGTGTTTGAATTGTTATAATTTCTTCCATAAGCAACCGAATAATTTTGGTAACAAGCTCCAGTTCCTCTACCCATATTTCCCATACCTCTAGCAAATACAGTACTTCCAATTAATAGTGTTGCAACTCCTACAGTTAAAATAATTTTTTTCATAAGTTATACCTCCAAAAATTTTTTAATTTCCTTTATGGATTAAGTATAACTTTTGTTTATGACCTCAATATGTCAGACTAAAATTATATTTTTTCTAATAAAATAACACAATATGATTTTACTCCAGTTTCATCACCAGTGAAACCTAATTTTTCTTCAGTAGTAGCTTTTATACTGATTTGCTCTATGTTTATTTCTAGTATTTGAGCTATTTTTTTTCTCATTTCTTCAATATATGGTTTTATTTTTGGTTTCTGTAAAACTATTACAGAATCAATATTGACAATTTTATATTTCTTTTTAGTTATAAGTTCATTAACTTTAGCTAATAAAATTGTACTATCGATATCTTTATATTGAATATCAGTATCTGGAAAATGTTGTCCGATATCTCCTAGAGCTAAGGCTCCAAGCATAGCATCCATAATAGCGTGAATTAATACATCCCCATCAGAATGTCCAAGAACTCCTTTAATATGAGGAATTTCAATACCACCCAAGATTAGTTTTCTTCCTTCTACAAGTTTATGAACATCATATCCATTACCAATTCTAAACATTATTGCACTCCCATCTTTCATAAATTTGGTTATAAAATTCTAAAATCTCATCTTTTGTAACAGTTGATGTCCCCATCTTACCAACTACAATACCAGCAGCAGTATTAGCTATTTTAGCTGCCTCATGCCAATCTACACCAGCAGCACTAGCTAGAGTAAAAACAGATATAACAGTATCACCAGCTCCAGTGACATCATAGACTTCTTTAGCGAAAGTAGGGATATTTATAATTTCGTTTAAAAATAGGCTCATTCCTTCTTCACTTCTAGTAAGTAAGAGATTATCAAGTTGTAATTTTTCTTTTAATTCTTTTCCAAGAGCTTCAAAATCAGTAACATTATTTTTACCTAAGCATTCCATAGCTTCCTTTCTATTAGGTGTCATAGATGTAGCACCAATGTAATTCATAGCATTTTTAGGTTTAGGATCAACAGTAACTATCTTATTTTTAGCTTTACAAATTTTGACAATCTCTTTAGCAACTTTTGGAGTGAGGACCCCTTTGTCATAATCAGATAGGATAACAGCATCGAGTGAGTCAATTTTAGATTTAAAATTTTCTAATAAAAGCTCTTCTAGTTCTTTTGAAATAGTTTCTGCTTTTTCCCAATCAATTCTTAAAAGTTGTTGATTTCCAGCTAATATTCTTCTCTTAACAATAGTAGGAATCTCCTTTGTTCTAATAATACCTGAACTATCTATTCCTTTTTCATCAAAAGTTTTGAGTAATCTATCTCCATTTGTATCTGTACCAATGACACCAAAACATATGGTTTGAGCCTCAAGCACTGATAAATTATTTACAACATTGGCTGCTCCACCTAAGACAAATCTTTCTTCTTTGACATTAACGACAGGTACTGGAGCTTCTGGTGAAATTCTGTCAACTACACCTATTATATAATCATCTAACATAAGGTCTCCAACAACTCCTATCTTTATATTTTTAAAACTATCTAATATTTTTTGTAAATCTAATCTGTTTTTCATAACGCTCCTCTTTTCTTAATAAATTTTTCTATTTATTATATCCTTTGCTCTTTGATGAATTTCATCTCGTTCGAAGGAATCAGTTTCATTGTTAACAATATTTACTTTCATTTTTATATAGATATCACTTATTTCATGACTTATATTTTGATTTTTGAAAAAAATATCAATCATAGGAAGTGTACCGAAAAATGGAATTTGGCTGTTGAGATTATGAACTGTAGCTTTTTTTAATCCTCCTATAAATATGGTTTCTCCATCTCTTATTTTAATGGTAGTTTCTATACTTCTACCTATTTTAGATCCACCTTCAGAGTTATATGTCCCACTATCTTCTGCCTCATCTTTATTAATTTTTAATTTAAAATTACTAATTTCTATTAATACTTTTAGGATTACCCAGCCATCTTTTCTAATAGTAGGTGTTACCTTCAAAATAACACCAGCTTCCCTAAATATAGGAGTAGTGATGACTCTATTGTTATCTTCATCTTCCTCCTTTTGTTCCCCAACAATGACCTCTTCAGCAACTTTAAAACTTCCTTCTTCCCCATCTAACACCAAAATAGATGGTCTAGAACTTACTACTAGGTCTTGAGTGCTTTCTAAGAGATTAATTCCAAGATTAAGTATATCACTTCCAGCATTAAACTGTTTTGAGATAGAGATAGCTGAAGAGTAAGCATTTCCAAGTCCAGTGACAGAACTACTACCTAATAAAGAAAAATTCCAATCTTCATTTCCTTTGAGATTTTCATTATTATTATATATCCAATTAAATCCTAAATTTTCAAAAAGATTATTAGTAACATCGAGAATTTGTGCATCTATTCTAATCTGTTTCATATCACTATCTAAATCTGCAATAAGAGCTTTAGAACTTTTTATGATTTCCTCTTCTCCAGAAAGTAGAAGAATATTTTTCTTAGGAAGAGATGAGATTTTTAATAAACTTCCGAAAGTTTCTAAAAGAAGCTTCTTTATATCTTCACAGTTATTATTGTAAATATGTATTGTTTCAGTTAGAATTTTTTTACCATTGACCATATTTTGATAAGAAGTATTATCTTTTTTTAATGAAGATTTTTCTTCTCTATTAAAGAACTTATTTTCCCTTTTCATAGTGATATTTATAGATTTATTCATTTCTGTTAAATCTATTAGATCAATAATAGGAAAATAGCCTTCTTTTTCAAATTTTACAATATATACAGCTGGATCTATATCATTTAGTAAAAAGTAACCATCATAAGTTGAGAATACAGGCTGAGAAAAGCTATTTATTAGAGTTATTTTCACTCTTTCAAGTCCTTTTTTTGATTCTTCAGATTCCACACGACCAGAGAAGATAAAATTATTATTTTCTCCTCTTTTACTTAAAATAAAGATTTGACCACTTTTAGAAAGTTTAAGATTATAGAGTTGAATAAATGTATTGAGTATATCTTCTAATGAGATATCAGCAGGAAAATAGGTGTTTAAAATAATATCTTTTATCTCATCACTTGGGATTATAGCTACTTTACTTTCTTGACTGATAATATTAAGAGTTTCTCCTAAAGTCATATTTTGTAAATTTAATTCATAAGTGATGTGATTTTTAAGTTTTGTATGATCAAATTGTCCATAACTATTATAACAAATAAAAAAAATTATTAAAAGTATAAGATTTTTTTTTCTCATAAAATCTCCCCTAATTTTCAAGTAGTTGTAAAAAAGGGGAGTTGTTTTTAAGAATAATCTTATATCTTAAATTATTGAGTATAACTTCCTCACCCTCATAAAAAATATTTTTACTACCATCTTTATAATTTAGTATTATATAGTTTTTTTTATTAAAGCTTAAATATTTAATATTAGATATTTTTTTATTGCTTAGTTTTGAAATTGTTATAAGTGAGTCTTGATTAATTTCTTGTTCTATTGTATTAAGTACATTAGAAGATATTTTTGTAATAATTTTTCCTCTAGGAGTAAAGGATATTTTTGTAATACTATCACTAAAAGAAATTTTTTTCTTGTTTTTTTCTAGTTCTTCAAGAAATGATAAGATATCTTTATCTTCACCTTCTATTATATAAGGTATGTAAATTTTATTGCTGTTATTTACCTTTTCAACCCTACCAATAGTGTTAATAATTAAATGATGAGAGTTAGCTTTTTCGCTTATAAATTTCTCAAGGCTACTTATATTTTTAAAACTTTTATTTTTTTCAATCTTTTCAATATTATTTTGAGAAATCTTTAGCTGTTCAAGATTTTCTAATAATTTATTGTATCTTTGGGTACTAGCTTGTTTTGTTTTTTGCTCTTTTTTAATTTTAATTTGAAGAGATTTTAAAGCTTCTACTTTTCCTTTATAATCTTTAAAAGGTAAAAATATTAAGCTATACATAATAAAACCAGCAATAAAGATAGAAATAAACAAAAGAATCTGAGCTTTATATTCATGATAATTAAAATTCTTCAAGGATATCATTTGTCACCTCTATATCTATATTAAACTCATAACTATCATTTTTGAGTTTAATATAGTCATGATTAAATTTTTTAAAAAGTTTATTTTGGAGAATACTGTTTTGAAATTTATAAATTGCATCTTCAGAGTTAGAAATACCTTGAAGATTAATAATACCATCGCCGTATTCAAAATTAGTAAGTTCTAAATTTTCATTTTGAGATATAGAAGTCAGAATTTTATGAAGTTTTATTTGATTAAAATATTTTACTTTACTATTTTTTTTGATATTTCTGATCTCTTCTTCTAATTTTAATATTTCATCTCTAATTTTTAGATTTTTTTCGTGGATTGAAGAAAAATTTTCTTGATAAGTATAAATTTTGTTGTCAATTGTTTGTCTTAGAAAATATAGTGTGAAAAATAAAATTGAAGATATAATTATAATAAGTGAGATAATGAAAGTAGAAATTTTTAAATTTTTTTTATAATTTTCTTCTAAGATATATTCGTTAGGAATAAAATTAAAATCAGTTTTTAAAGTTAGTGGATATTCTCTCCAATCTTTGACTTTTAAATTTGGAAAGTATTTAATTATTTCTTTTTGAGCTTCATAAACAAAGCTTTCACCTTTGAGATTTTCTTCTAGATACTTAGGAAAAGACAATAGTTCATCCTTTTCAAATTCACTTTCTTGAAAATTGACCAATTTATTTTCTAAAAAGTAATAGAGTCTATATTTTTCATCTTCTATTTCTACATATGTTTTTTCTATATTGTTTTTATTAAAAAGCTCTAATAAAAAGAGTGGATATATTCCTAAAAGAGTTATATTTTTTTCTTTTAAATTATCTAGAAGAGTATAAATTTTATCCTTCTCTATTGTAATAAAAAGTATCTTTTCTAAATTATTTTCTATTTTTAAGCTTAACTCTTTTTCTAAATAGTAGAGTTCATCATAATCTTCAAAGATATTTTCAAGTTTTTCTATTATTTCAAATTCTCTTTCTCTTTTATCTATATCTTTAGAAAAGATCATAGGAATGATATGGAAAAAATTACTATCTAGTATAAGAATTCCTTCCTGATAATTTTCAATCTCATCTAAAGTAAAAAAATTAATTTTCTTTTTTGTTAGAAATTTATCAATTATTTTCAATGTTAACCACGAACTCCTTTAAAGTTTCTAAATTAGGATTAAGAGGGTTTTTATTTCCTTTTTCATAAAGTAAATCTATTTTAGCTAAGAAGGAAATAAGAGTATTATCTTCAGGATTAGAGAGAGTTTTTTTCATCTCTATAGTAACTGTATTAATTGTATATGGATTAGAATAAAGATTAATTAGAATAATTTCTTTAAAGTTTACCTTACCGCTATCACTGAATTTATAACAAATTTTTCCATTAAATCTTAGCCTGTAAAGAAAATATCTATTTTTACTGTAGTTATTATCGTTATTTCCAAACCAAATTCTTGTATATTTCTCATCAATACCTATATACTCAGCTGCATTTTCGTAACTTCCAGAAGAAAGAATTTGATCTATTTTATGTAATTCATCGTAGATAAGTATCCTCAAATTGTGAAGTTCAGAGTCTATTTGTATAGTAGAAAAGTGAGAAGACAATCTTTCTCCTTTTCTAAAAATAATCTTGTAGCCAATCAAAAAATTCCAAGATAAAAAAATAGTAAGTAAGAGTGTACTAAGCAGTATAAAAGCTTTATTTTTTGAAGTTTTCATATCCTTTTAAACTCCTAACTTTTGATAGATCATTATTCAAAATTTCTATATTGATAATAATGCCAGTAGTAGTTTTTTCAAAATAACCATGAATATTGTCAGCAATAGAGTTACTATTTTCAACATAAACAATATTATTGTAATTTTTACACTCAATAACTTGTAATTTTCCAAGATAGAATCTAAATATGACAAAAAAATAAAAAATATTTTTTCCATCACTTGTTGGTAATTCTAAAAAAAGTGTATTTCCCCTATTTGTTTTTTTCTTGAAAAAATCTTCAGTTAATCCAAGTTGAATTTCTTTATTATAATTTAACACTATAGCAGCATTTTCTAGATATTCCTTACCAATGTAGTTTATTGGCGCTATTTGGCTATTATCAATACTTTTTTCTATAAGTGATAAGAGTTTTACCGTATCTTTTTCAAAAAGACTTTGATTCATGAGAGAAGTACTTAGATCGTTAGAGATTTTTAAAAGTGGAAAAATTAATGCAGAAAATATACTTAGAAGACCTAAAGTAAAGATTACTTCTAAAAGTGAAAATCCACGATTTTTTTTCATAAAAATCACCATTTATTAACTAAATTCTCGCTTTTAAAACTTTTATTATTATTAATATACATAAAGTTTATTTTTAAATACTCATATTTTTCAATTTCATCATGATAGTAAACTTTTGAGATCTCTAATTCTAATTTTGACTCCTTATCTAGCTGATAGGGAAGAAAGAAATTTTTGGTAATATTATCTTTTCCAAAAGTTTCAAAATTATATTCTTTCTTTCCAATTGAATTTTCTAAAAGTTCAAACTCTTGGACTAGTAGTTGCTTTTCAATAGCTTTAAAATTATAAAAACTTTTTTCTAAAGAAATGTATCTCCTATTGCTAGAGAATGAAAAGTGAATGTATTTTATCAATGGAAAAATACTTATAAAAAAAAGTGCAATAGATATAACTATTTCAATAAAACTTAGACCTTTATTTTTCATAATTACCTCAACCAAATAAAAAGGAAAGCAAGAATTAAAAATGGAGAAAAAGGAATTTCTCTTTTTTTTCTTTTACTAATAAAAAATATTATTCCAACAAATGAAGCTGTGGTAAAAGAGATGAGGTAGTAAAGATAAAGGTCGAAAAAGTTAGTATAACCTAGGATATATCCTAGAGATAACAAAAGCTTTATATCACCAAAACCAAAAATCTCTTTGTTTAAAATGTCAGAAAGGTATCCATAAAGTAATAGTAATGGAAGTGTATATAAACCCATACCTATAATACTATTTTCTATAATTTCGTAATCAAATTTTTTTAAAAATATTCCTACTATAAGTAAAGAAAAATTTAAAAAATTTGGGATATAGAGTTTTTTAATATCTATAAATATAATAAAAAAAAGTATAATAAAAATTAGTATTCTGTCCATTTATTTCCTTTTGTATCATACTCTTTATTTTCAGCTGGTTGAAACCAAATGTATATTCCATCACTTCCACTAGAATCTGTTATATTTGGGTTTTTAAATGTGAGTCCAATAGTTCCGCCGTAGTTTATAGTTTCTTCAACTTGAGAATTATCAGGATTTGTAGTTCTACTTCCTCCTATTTCTAGGTTTCCATCTTCTATCTCTTTAAAAGTTTTTTCATCAAGATATGGTTCAAGTTTTTTTAGAGCTTCTATAGTTGTAGATCCTTCTTCGGGAGTGCCAGTAACATTAGCTGGAGACTCTCCAGTTTCTATAAAATAGAGCTCGCTAGCTGTCCGTAAAGTGCCTAGGATGGCTATGGCTTTTGTATCTCTTCCAATAGCTATCTGTTTACGCAGTTTTGGAACACCTATACTTGCCATAATTCCAATAAGTGCAATAGCAACAGTGACTTCAATTAAACTGAAACCTTTGTTTTTCATAAAAAAATTCCCCCTTATATTATGATTTCTGAAATATTAAATATAGGTAAATAAATAGCTAAAATTATTATTCCTATAATAATTCCTAAAGTTAGAAGTAAGATAGGTTGTAAAAATGTTGTAAGTTTGAAGAGATAGGCTTCTAACTCTTTTTGCTCAATAAAAGATATGGAAGCAAAAGCATCACTTAGCTTTCCAGTTTTTTCTCCTACAGAAATAATATCTAACTGATTACTATTGAGTAAAGAACTTAAAGAAAATGCCTCTTCAATAGAATTCCCAACTTTAATTTTGGATTGAATTTCTTGTAATTCATATTGTAAAAAAATATAGGGTGTAGCTTTTTTTAAACTTTCTAAGATATCAATAATATTAATTCCAACTTCACTCATTATAGAAAAATTTTGTGTAAGATTAATAAGTAAACTTTTTTTTATAATTTTTCCATAGAGTGGGAATTTCAATTTCAAATTTTGAGATTTTTCTAATGAAATTTTTTTAAAAAATAAAATAATTCCAGTTATAAGAAAAAATATAATAAGTAAAATGTAGAGGATATTTTCACTGAGAAAAATTATAAATTCAGTAAGTAAAGGTAATTTTGTATTTGTATTTTTGAATAACGAGATAAAGCTAGGAAAAACAAAGATAAGCATAAAAAATAATAGAAGTATGGCAAATACAAAAACAATACTAGGGTAGAGCATTGCTTCTTTGATATCTCGTTTAATTTTTTCTTTTAAAATTATATTTTCACATATCTTATCTAGATTTTTTAAAAGTTGACCAGATTCTTCTCCGACTAATAAAAGATTGAGATAGGTATCCCCAAAGACATCCCTATATTCTAAAAAAGCGAGATAAATATTTTTTCCATTTAAAATTTTATTTTTAATATCATTTATGATACTAGAAAATATATTATTTTTTTCTTGAGAGCTTAAAATATCTAAAACTGTTGAGATAGTTAGTCCACTTTCTAACAAAGTTTTAAAATTTTTTGTAAAATTTAGAATATCACTTTGCAAAATCTTGTATTTTGGTGTAATTATTTTATAAGATATGAGAATTAATTTATTTTTTTTAAGATAATTATGAAAATCTTTTGATGAGTCAAATCCAATTAAATAAGAGAGTTTTTTTCTTTGGCTATCATAAACTTTAAAGGAGTAAAATTTCATAATTAACACTGCCTTATAATCTCATCTAAAGAAGTTATTTTGTTTAGTGCTTTTTCTATCCCGTCTTCAATCAAAGTTTTGACTCCTTTTCTTTTAGTTAAATTTTGTAGATCTTGTAAAGAGATATTTTTTTCTAAAAGATTTCTTATCTCATTGTCAAATAAGAGCAATTCAAAGATAGCAATTCGTCCTTGATAACCAGTATACTTACATTTTTCACAGCCATTAGCTATATAGAAAACTTTATCTTTGAATGCATTTAAATCAACTTTTAAAAGCGAAAGTTTTGCTAAGAAGTCTTGATCGATAGTAAGGCAATGTGGACATAATCTTCTAACTAAACGCTGAGCTACTATTCCAATGATTGAAGTAGAAACCATATATTTTTCAACTCCGATATTGAGTAGCCTAAATATTCCACTTATAGAATCATAAGTATGTAGTGTAGATAGAACTAGATGTCCTGTGAGAGCAGCTTTGACTGCTATTTCAGCTGTTTCATAATCCCTTATTTCACCTATCATTAATATATCGGGATCTTGTCGAAGATAAGCTTTTAAGACAGTAGAAAAATCTCTACCAATTTCTTGGTTGTATTGGACCTGATTAATTCCCTCTATTTCATATTCAACTGGATCTTCAACAGTAGAAATATTAACTTGTCCATTATTTAATTTTTTTAATATGGAATATATAAAACTACTTTTACCGGAGCCAGTAGGTCCACAAGCTAAAATTATTCCATTTTTTTTATTAATGAGATTAGATATTTTATTGAAATTTTCTAGATTAAGACCTAGGTTTTCCAATTCGAAACTATAATTTTCTCTATCTAAAATTCTAATAACAGCTTTTTCACCGGTTATAAGTGGAACAGTAGAGACTCTAAAATCTATATTTTTTTCATCTATCTCCATTCTAAATTTTCCATCTTGAGGAAGTTTTCTTTCCGTAATATCAAGTTTAGAAATAATTTTTAATCTAGAAATTAAAGAAGAATGAAGAGAAGAGTCAATATTCATTTCTTCATGAAGAATCCCATCTATTCTATATCGAATTCTAGTTCTATCTTTTAAGGGCTCTATATGAATATCACTAGCTTTTTTCTCTACTCCAGAGAGAATAATAGCACTTAATCCTTTTACAACAATGGGATTATTAGATTCTAGTGAAGAATCTATACTAAGTTCAGTAGAAAATTTTGATTTTTTACTATGGGAGCTCATCTCTTTGAAGATATCTTTAATTTTTTCTGAGCTATTTTTTATCATAATTTTTCACCTACAATAAAAAAAGTATTTGGATTTTCTTTGTTAGATAGTATGACATAGCTAGTATAATTATTTCCCTTTATAAAAATAGTAACTTTAACTATTTCTTGATCTAGGGATTTTGAAAAAATAAAATTTGGAATGAAGTAAAGAAGAAAAAATAGTATAAACTTCATATTTATTCCTCCTTCCACTTTGGATTTGCAGTAGTCCATTTATTATGAAAAAGTAAAATATTATCATATTTAGCTGTTTTATCATCAATATTTTTATACACATTGATTTGCATATATTTTATCAAATCAAAACCGTAAAATGAAATTCGATATTTTGCAATATTATCATAACCAAAGATATAAATACTAAAAGATGGAGTGATATTTCCATTTGAAGTAATCTTAGATTTGAACTTTACTTGTGTTTGCTTTTCAAAGATACTAATGTATTTTAATTTTCTAGGAAGATGAATGACTTCTTTATCTATAACACTCATCTTAGATATAGTAATCTTTTTTTTAAGGTAATCTAGTTCAATATCATAGCTTGTTCTACTGTTAAAAGCTTTAATAGCATAAGTAGTGAAAACTTCATAGATTTCTGTTTTAGCTTTTATCAACTCCTCTCTTTCTATAAGTTTTCTAAAATATATTAGACCAAAACTTAATAATAAAAGAACAAGACTTATTTGAAATAGCGTATCTATAAAATAAAACCCTTTTCTGTTTTTCATCAATTTTTATCTTGCTAAGAGTATACCATATTTTTTTCAATAATCAAGAGTTATTGAGAGAGTTTTAACAATTTATTTGTTACGGATTAGGAAAATAATAGAAAAAAAATGAAAAACAAGGTATAATATGGTGAAAAGTATTAAAAATGGAGGAAGTTATGGTTTTAGCAGGAAATAAAAAAGCCTATTTTGATTACTTTATTGAAGATAAGTATGAGGCTGGAATAGAGCTAGTTGGAAGTGAGGTAAAATCAGCTAAGGCTGGAAAAATAAGTATAAAAGAAGCTTTTGTCAGAATAATAAGTGGAGAAATTTTTATTATGGGGATGTCCATTGTCCCATGGAGTTTTGGGAGTGTTTATAATCCTGAAGAAAGGAGAGTAAGAAAGCTTTTGCTTCACAAAAAAGAAATTAGAAAATTGCATGATAAAGTTACTCAAAAAGGATATACAATAGTTCCATTAGATATCCATCTTTCAAAGGGATATATTAAAGTTTCTATTGCTTTAGCTAGAGGAAAGAAAAACTATGATAAAAGAGAAAGTATAGCTAAAAGAGATACACAAAGGGATATACAGAGAATGATAAAAATCAGATAGAATTTTTTTTTAAAATATGATATACTAATGTGTAGAATTGAATAATGGGGATGCAAAGGTTTCGACGGGGTTATGAGGTTATAGATAGCAGGCCAGGTTGACCGCTGTGAGAGGTTAACACATCGTTTAGATGGAAACAGAAATTACGCTTTAGCTGCTTAATAGTCAGCTCACCTTCAAACTTTCTTTTCTGTAGGAGAGTTTAATATAGGTGTTACTAATATACAGATTACCTTTAGTGATTTCTCTAAGCTTAAAGGGACATATGAGAGGATAGTTTCAGTCAGCCCTGTCTGTGGGAGTGACTGTAGCGAAATTTAATAACAGACTAAGCTTGTAGAGGTTTATGGCGCTGGTAATTTCGGACACGGGTTCGATTCCCGTCATCTCCACCAACCTTAGACATACTTATATGTAGAAAGAATTATATATAAAAAATTTTGTGAATAAGTATACTGACAAAAATATAAAATTGAATATTTAAGGATGATTTTTTATTTATTTAAATTAAATTCAATCATTATAAAAGCCTGGAATTTTTGAAATTTCAGGCTTTTATAATGATTATAGAAATATTAAAAAAGTTTTTAATTCAGTATATTTATACATTATAAAAATGAAAAAATTGTAGAATATTATTAAAAAAGTATTGACAAAATAATAAAAATATTATATAGTTACATTATAAGAATTAGCACTCTTAATAAGTGAGTGCTAACAAAAAAGGTGATAAAAATGTCTATAACAGATAGAGAAAAGTTAGTATTAAATGCTATAGTAAATTATTATCTGAATTTTGGAGATACTATTGGTTCTAGGACATTGGTAAAAAAATATGGAATTGATCTTTCTTCAGCAACCATTAGAAATGTAATGGCAGATTTGGAAGACATGGGATTTATAGCAAAGACACATACATCTTCTGGAAGGATTCCTACTGACAAGGGCTATAAATACTATTTAGAAGAGCTTTTAAAAGTAGAGAAACTTACAAAGCAGGAGAAAGAAAATATTGAGTTAGTTTATGAAAATCGTGTAAATGAATTGGATATGTTGTTACAACAAACTTCATCACTTCTTTCAAAGTTAACTACTTATGCTGGAATAGCTATGGAACCAGCGGTTATGATTGAAAAAGTTAAAAAAGTTGAACTGGTACATATTGATGATTACATGATTATAGCTATTATAGTTTTAGAAAATAGGAGTGTAAAAACTAAAAAAATTATGCTTAAATCTCCTATAACTAAAGATGAGTTAGTAACTTTAACTGAAAGTATAAATGAAAAATTAAAGCTAGAAGAATTAACTCAAGGAGAGATAGAAGGTTATATAATTGGAGAGAGAAAAATTGTTCCTAGAGCAGCTGAGCATTATGAAGATGATGGAAAACTTTTCATAAATAATGTTCCAAGCATATTCAGAGATAAACATGTAAATGAAGTTTCTGAGGTGTTAGAATTATTTCATCATAGAAAAGATGTTAGAGGAATATTTGAACATATAATAAATACTAAAAATACTACAAATGGAAGAGTAGAGGTAGTATTTGGGGATGAGCTAGGAATAAAAGGCTTAGAAGATTATAGTTTTGTATATTCTACTTATAATGTAGGAGAAGCTCAAGGTGTAATTGGAGTAATAGGGCCTAAGAGAATGGCTTATTCTAAAACAATGGGACTTATAAAGTATGTAACTCAAGAGGTTAATAAGATAATAAATCAAAATCAAATTGAGAGAAAGGAAGAAATTGATGAAGGATAAGATAAAAGAGATGTTTGGAAAAAAAGAAGATGAAAAAAAAGAATGTGGATGTAGTCCAGAATGTGAGTGTTCTTGTAAAGACGAAGGAGAAAATACAGAGGAACTAAAGCAAGAAGATTTATTAGTACAAAAAGATGAGGAAATAGGAAAATTACAGGTAGAAGTAGAGGATTGGAAACAATCGTATCTAAGAAAACAAGCTGAATTTCAGAATTTTACAAAAAGAAAAGAAAAAGAAATGGAGGAACTTAGAAAGTTTGCTTCAGAGAAGATAGTAACTAAATTATTAGATGGATTAGACAACTTAGAGAGAGCTATAGTTGCTTCGAGTGAATCAAAGGATTTTGATGGGTTAGTAAAAGGGATGGACATGATATTAGGACAATTGAAAGGTATTATGGAATCTGAAGGAGTAGAAGCTATAAAGACTGAAGGAAAATATGATCCTGTATTCCATCATGCTGTGATGGTAGAAGATAATCCAGAGTTTGAAGATGATCAAATTATATTAGAGTTACAAAAAGGATACACAATGAAAGGAAAAGTAATCAGGCCAGCAATGGTTAAAGTATGTAAAAAAGGCTAAATAATAACTTATAGTAAATAAATTTTTAATATAATATGGAAGAATATTTTAGGAGGTTTTAAAATGAGTAAAATAATTGGTATTGACTTAGGGACAACAAATTCATGTGTAGCAATAATGGAAGGAGGAAATGTAACAGTTATTCCTAACTCTGAAGGAGCAAGAACTACACCATCAGTTGTAAATGTAAAGGAAAATGGAGAAATTATAGTAGGAGAGATAGCAAAAAGACAAGCTATTACAAATCCTACATCAACTGTAAGTTCAATTAAAACTCACATGGGTTCTGATTATAAAGTGGAAATATTTGGGAAAAAATATACTCCACAAGAAATTTCTGCTATGACACTTAAAAAATTAAAAAAAGATGCTGAAGCTTATTTAGGAGAAGAGATTAAAGAGGCAGTAATTACTGTACCAGCTTATTTTACAGATTCGCAAAGACAAGCTACTAAAGATGCTGGAACAATAGCTGGATTAGATGTAAAAAGAATTATCAATGAACCAACTGCTGCGGCATTAGCTTATGGGCTAGAAAAGAAAAAAGAGGAGAAAGTTTTAGTATTTGACTTAGGAGGAGGAACTTTTGACGTATCTGTACTTGAAATAGCTGATGGAGTAATTGAAGTTATAGCAACTGCAGGAAACAACCATTTAGGAGGAGACGATTTTGATGCTGAAATCATCAACTGGTTAACTTCTGAGTTCAAGAAAGAAACAGGAATAGATTTAGCAAATGATAAAATGGCTTACCAAAGATTAAAGGATGCGGCAGAAAAAGCTAAAAAAGAGTTATCATCAATGATGGAAACTTCAATCTCTTTACCATTCATCACTATGGATGCAACAGGACCTAAACACTTAGAGATGAAATTAACAAGAGCTAAATTCAATGACTTAACTAGACACCTAGTAGAAGCAACTCAAGGACCTACAAAAACAGCTTTATCAGATGCTAAATTAAATCCATCTGAAATTGATGAGGTATTATTAGTAGGAGGTTCTACAAGAATACCAGCTGTTCAAGAGTGGGTAGAATCATTCTTCGGAAAAAAACCAAATAAAGGAATTAACCCAGATGAAGTGGTTGCAGCAGGGGCAGCTATCCAAGGTGGAGTATTAATGGGGGATGTTAAAGATGTACTATTACTAGATGTAACTCCATTATCATTAGGAATTGAGACTCTTGGAGGAGTATTTACTAAGATGATAGAGAAAAATACAACTATCCCAGTTAAAAAATCACAAGTTTATTCTACAGCAGTAGATAATCAACCAGCTGTAACAATTAATGTATTACAAGGAGAAAGAGCTAAGGCTGCTGACAATCATAAGTTAGGAGAGTTTAATTTAGAAGGAATTCCAGCAGCTCCTAGAGGTGTACCTCAAATAGAAGTAACATTTGATATAGATGCTAATGGGATTGTACATGTATCAGCAAAAGATTTAGGAACTGGAAAGCAAAATACAGTAACTATTTCTGGATCAACTAACCTATCTAAAGAGGATATAGACAGAATGACTAAAGAGGCTGAAGCTAATGAAGCTGAAGATAGAAAATTTAAAGAATTAGTTGAAACTAGAAATAAAGCTGATATGTTAATATCTTCTACTGAAAAATCATTAAAAGAGTATGGAGATAAAGCTTCTGAACAAGAGAAAAAGGATATTGAAGCAGCTATTGAAGAACTTAAGAAAGTAAAAGATGGAGAAGATAAAGAAGCTATAGATAAAGCTATGGAAAACTTATCTCAAGTAGCTCATAAATTTGCTGAAGAGATTTATAAAGAAGCTCAAGCTAAAGCACAAGCTGGACAACAGGCTGGACCTCAAGAGAATAAAAAAGCTGATGATGATGTAGCTGAAGCTGAAGTAGTAGACTAATAATATAGAAAAGATTCTAGTGAAAGTAGAAGGGGAGATGGGGTTATACCCCTCTTCCCTTATCTTAAATTTTCATAAGTTAGGAGAGAAAATATGGAATTAAAAATAAGTAATAAATTCTTAGAGGTTAGATTAGAAAGTTTTGGTGCAGAATTGATAGGTCTTAAGGACTTAGTAGATGGAAGAGAGTATATGTGGCAAAAAAATCCAAAATTCTGGGCTAAATGCTCTCCTATATTATTTCCCTTTATAGGAAGTTTGAAAGATAATCAATATTTATATAAGGGAAAGAGCTATCAAATAACAACAAGACATGGTTTTGCTAGGGATTATAACTTTGAAATAAATTACCAAGATGATAAAAGTGTTGAGTTTTTATTTGGAAGCAATGAGGAAACATTAAAAATTTATCCTTTTAATTTTAAACTTTATTTAAAATATATTTTAGATGGGAAAAAATTAAGAATGGAATATAAAGTTGAAAATTTAGGAGATAAAAGAATGTATTTTTCTTTAGGAGCTCATCCAGCATTTGCTATACCTATAGATGAAAAAATAGATTATTCAGACTATTATATAGAATTTGAAAAAGAAGAAACTGGGGATACAAGAGTTTTAAATGGAGTTTTGATAGATTCTAAAAAAGTAGAGAAAGTTTTTGATGGAAAGAAACTTGTACTAGCAAAAGATAAATTTAAAAATGATGCTATAATAATAGAAAATCCAAATTCTTATAAAGTTAATTTAAAAAATGATAAAAACAAATATAACATTAGTTTTACTTATGAAGGATTTAGATATATAGCTTTTTGGAATATAGTTGGAGCAGAATATATATGTTTAGAACCTTGGTGTGGAATATCTGATTTTGATAATTGTAATGGAAATATTGAAGAAAAAGTAGGAATAGAAACTCTTGAAACAAAAGAAAAATTTGTAAGAAAAATAGAAATAGAAATTCTTTAATTTTAAAATTTATGATATAATAAATGGGAATATTTTAGAGAAGGAGAGAATATTAAATGGCAGAAAAAAGAGATTACTATGAAGTTCTAGGAATATCTAAAGGAGCTTCAGAAGATGAGATAAAAAAAGCATATAGAAAAGCAGCCATGAAATACCACCCTGATAAATTTAGTAATGCAAGTGATAAAGAAAAAAAAGAAGCTGAAGAAAAATTTAAAGAGGTAAATGAAGCTTATCAAATCTTATCAGATGCACAAAAGAGAGCTCAGTATGACCAATTTGGACATGCAGCCTTTGAACAAGGAACTGGTGGATTCGGAGGCGGATTCGGAGGCTTTGGTGGAGGAGCTGGAGGCTTTGAAGATATATTTAGTTCATTCTTCGGTGGAGGAGGTTCTGGATTTGGTGGATTCGGAGGCGGATTCGGAGGTTCTTCAAGAAGAAGTTATGTAGAGCCTGGAAGAGATTTAAGATATCAGGTTGAGTTAACGCTTGAAGAAGTAGCAACTGGAGTAGAAAAAACTTTAAAATATAAAAGAAATGGAAAATGTAAGAGCTGTGATGGAACTGGAGCAGAATCTGGAAGCTCAATGAAAACTTGTCCGAAATGTAATGGTAGGGGCTATATAGAAGTAACTCAAAGGACTATACTAGGAAATATGGTAAGTCAAATGGAATGTGATGAGTGTCATGGAAAAGGAAAAGTCCCTGAGAAAAAGTGTAAGTCTTGTGGAGGAACAGGAATAGCTAAAGAAACTGTAGAGAAAAAAGTAAAAATTCCAGCAGGTGTAGAAACAGGACAAAAATTAAGACTAGATGGAATGGGAGAGGCTAGTGAATCTGGGGGACCAAATGGTGATTTATATGTGATAATAAAAGTGAAAGAACATTCGATATTTGAAAGGGATGAAATGGATATTTTATGTGAAATTCCTATCAAATTTACAACAGCAGCTTTAGGTGGAGAAGTTGAAGTACCAACATTAAAAGGTAAGAAAACTATAAAGATTCCTGCTGGAACTCAAACAGGAAAGAGTTTTAGAATGAGAGGAGAGGGCTTGCCTGCTTTAAGAGGTTCTATGACAGGAGACGAAATTGTAAAAGTAGTAGTAGAAACTCCAATAGATTTAAATGAAAAACAGCAAGAGTTACTAAAAGCTTTTGAAGATAGTTTAAAAGAAAAAAATTATAAAAAGCATAAAACTTGGTTGGATAAAGTGAAATCATTTTTTAAATAGTTTGAAAAAAAAGTTCTTTTATGATATACTAGAAAAGAAGAAAACATAACTAGAGGGGGATGAATGATGGAGCAATTATTAGGTAAATATGGTGGAATGATAATTACTTTTGCTATATGGATAGCAGTATTTTATTTCCTATTAATATTACCAAACAAAAAAAAGCAAAAGAAACAACAAGAGATGTTAGATTCTATAAAAGAGGGTTCTGAAGTTATAACTGTTGGTGGAATAAAAGGAACAGTAGTAGCAGTATTAGGAGATTATGTTGAATTAAGAGTAGATAAGGGAGTAAAAATTACTTTTAGAAAATCTGCTATATCAACTGTATTACAATAAGAAAAGAAATTTTAGGAGGGGGTTAAGGAAAAGTTTCCTGACCTCTTTTTTCTTAAATAAATGGAGTGGCAAATGAAAAAAATATTAATATTATTTCTAATTATAGGGAGTTTTTGTTTTGCTGGAACAATTAGTTCAGTAAATGAAAAAGGAAGTAACTTATCTTTTGTATTTACAGGAAATGCTAAATCAGCCTACCAAATAAGCTATGATTCATATAACAGACTCATATTTATAGAATTTCCAGGAAGTAAGCTATCTACCAAGATAAATGATAAAAATTATACTTCAAAATATATTGAAGATTTTTCAGTAGTTAATTATGGGAATGCAGTTGGTTTTTTCATAAAATTGAATAAGAATATTTCTTATTCTACAGCTTTTAAAGGAAATGATTTTGTATTTACTTTTAATGATAAAAGTGGGAAAAAACAATATACAATAGCTATTGATGCTGGTCATGGAGGAAAAGATCCAGGGGCAATTGGATTCAAAAAATATTATGAAAAAAATATTGCTCTTGCTGTGGCTAAATATCTAAGAGATGAGTTAAAGAAGGATTTTAATGTGGTCATGACAAGGGATAAAGATATTTTTGTAACCTTGGGAGAGAGGCCAAGAATAGCAAATAGAGCTAAAGCAGATATGTTTGTTAGTATACATGCAAATTCAGCTTTAAAAAATACTCTTTCTGGGACAGAAGTATTTTATTTTTCAAAAAAGTCATCTCCTTATGCTGAAAGAATAGCAGCTTTTGAAAATAGTGTTGGAGATAAGTATGGAGAGAAAACTAACAATATAGTTCAGATAATGGGAGAATTAGCTTATAAAAAAAATCAAGAGATATCAATAGGATTCGCTAGAAAAACTTCGGCTGCGTTAGCTAGAGTAATAGGAATCAAAGATAGAGGAATACACGGAGCTAATTTCGCTGTACTTAGGGGATTTAATGGACCTGGAGTATTAATTGAGTTGGGATTTATTAATAATAAAGGAGATTTAAATAAATTAATAAATACAACAAATCAAAAGAAAATGGCTCAGGAAATAGCTAAGATGATAAGAGAAAATTTCTATTAATAGGAGCGAGGTGTGGTATTGAATAGAAAATTATTATTTTTAGTTGGTATAATTTGGGGGATTGCTATAATAAGTGCTGTGGGATATTTTCAGCTAAAGAAGTCTTCTGAAAAAATAAATATAATTCAATTGGAAAAAAAAGAGAATGTAATAGAAGATGAAGGACGAACAGAAAAAATAAAATTTTATTTTTTGGGAGAAGATAGAAAAAGTTTAATTTCAAGAGAAGAAGATATTCCTTTATATAGTAGAACTAAGGATAAAGTTAGAAAGATTACTGAAAAGAGTTTAGAAAATCTTTGGAATGTTAAAGTATTAAAGAATTCTCAAATAGAGATAGGAAATATTTTTATAATAGGTGATATGATATATATTGATATAGATGCTAATATTTTAGAATTAAAACCAGAAAATAGAATAAATCTTTTATCTATATACTCTATAGTAAATAGTATTACAGAAGTTGATGGAATTAGAAGAGTTAAGTTTCTAATAGATGGAAAAGAAGAAACAGGAAGTTTTTCAAAAATATATACTAGAAATACAAATATTTAATAAATTGGTCTAGTGATTAAGAATAACTTTCGTTCAAAGAATAAAGAGCAAGTATGGCTTGGAGCACTAAGAACACAAAACTCACTTTGTTCAAACAGTTGTGTTTTTTAGTGTCCTCCTTCGCTGACTTGCTCTATTTATTTTTCTCAATCTCTGTTATTTTAATAAAATGTTGCATTTTTAATGGGTAACTATAAATTTAACATAAGATTTACTTTCTTTCTAAATAAATATGGTATAATTAAAATAAAAGAGAGAGCTTTTAAGGAGGAGAGATGTTGGAAAATTTAAGAGAAATAGTTAAAAATAAAGTGACTGAGAAAAGATATGTACATACTTTAGGAGTAGAAGAAAAAGCTGTGGAGTTAGCTAAAAAATATGATGTGGATGAAGAAAAAGCTAGAATAGCAGCAATTTTACATGACATAGCTAAAAGTGTAGAAGTTGGAAAACTAGAAGAGGTATGTAGAAAATATTTTTCAAATGAATTAACTGAAGAGGATATAAAGATAACTGAGATATTACATGGATTTGTAGGTTATATAATAGTAAAAGAAGAGTTAAAAATAGAAGATGAAGAGATTTTAGAAGCCATAAAATACCATACAATAGGTAAAAAAGGATTATCTAAGCTGGGGAGAATAATATATATAGCTGATGCAATTGAAAAAAATAGAGTTTATCCAAATGTGCATAAAATAAGAGAGATAGTTGATAGAAATTTAGATGATGGAATCATTTATGAGATAGATAAGAAAATAGAATATTTAGAAAGTATTGGTGGAAAAATACATAAAAATACTTTAGAGATGGGGGAATGGTTAAAAAATTTTAGGAGGTAGAATATGAAAATAGAAAAAGAGTTAGAAAAATTAAAAGATATATTTAAAAATACAAAGGGAAAAGGATTAAAACTTGATGAGATAACTAAGATGTTAGGATGGTCTCCAAAATTTAAAAAGGAGAATAGAGAGATAATAGAGAAATGGGTAAGTGATGGTGAGCTTATCAAAAATAATAGAGGAAAGTATAATCTTCCAGAAACACAAGGATATATTAAAGGAGTATTCAGCATAATAAAGGATAGATTTGCCTTTGTAGATACTGAAGATGAGGGAATATTTATCCCTAAGAGTGGATTTAATGGAGCGCTTGATGGAGATACAGTTTTTGTAAGACTTACAGCAGGAATGAAAGGAGATAGAAAAAAAGAGGGAGAAGTAGTAAGAGTAATCAGTAGAGATAAGGATATAGTTATAGGAATATTCCAAAAAAATAAGAACTTTGGTTTTGTAACTCCTACTCACTCTTTTGGTAGAGATATCTATATTCCATCTATAAGAATGAAAAACGCTGAAAATAATCAGCTGGTAGTGGTAAGAATAACTTTCTGGGGAGATAATGAAAGAAAACCAGAGGGAGAAATTGTAGAGATACTTGGAAATCCATATGATACCAAAAATATGATAGAGGCACTGATTATTCGAGAGGGAATGTCAGAAATTTTTCCAGCTGAAGCAATGGCAGAGGCTAGAAGAATACCTATGGAGATAGGGAAAAAAGAGTTAGAGGGAAGAAAGGATTTAAGACACTTACCTATTATAACAATAGATGGTGATGATGCTAAGGATTTAGATGACGCTGTCTATGTAGAAAAATTAAAAAATGGAAACTATAAACTGATTGTAAGTATAGCTGATGTATCTTACTATATTCCTGAAGGTTCAGCACTAGATAGAGAGGCATATAAGAGAGGAAACTCTGTATATTTAGTAGATAGAGTGTTGCCAATGTTTCCAAAGGAAATATCTAATGGTATCTGTTCTTTAAATCCTAATGAAGATAAACTCACTTTTACTTGTGAGATGGAAATAGATAAAAAAGGAAAAGTTATAGACTCTGATACATATAAATCAGTTATAAAAACAGCATATAGAATGACATATAATAATGTTAATAAGATGATAGCTGGGGATGAGGAAACTTTAAAAACTTATGCTCCAATAAAAGATATGGTAATGGATATGTTAGAACTTTCTAAAATAATTAGAGAGGTAAAATATAAAAGGGGGAGTATAGATTTTGATATTCCAGAGATAAAACTTGTGTTAGATGAGAAGGGAAAAGTTGAATATATTAAAAGTAGAGATAGAGGGGAATCTGAAAGAATAATAGAAGATTTTATGATAGCTGCCAATGAAACAGTGGCAGAAAAACTTTTTTGGCTAGAGATACCTTCTGTATATAGAACTCATGAAAAACCAGATATAGAGAGAATAAAAAATTTAAATGAAACTCTGGCTAAGTTTAAATATAAAATACACTCTTTAGAGGAGATACACCCTAAGCAGTTTCAAAAAATAATAGAAGATTCTAAAGAGAGAGGAATAAACCTATTAGTTCATAAGATGATACTGATGGCATTGAAACAAGCTAAGTATACAGTAGAAAATTATGGACACTTTGGACTTGCTTCAGGATACTATACTCATTTTACTTCTCCAATTAGAAGATATGCAGATTTAACTGTTCATAGAATTTTAAACTCTGTACTTCATGGTTATCCAAATAAGAAAACTATTATAAAAAACATGGAGGAGTTACCAGTGACTTGTGCTCATATTTCTAAAACAGAGAGAGCAGCTATGAAAGTAGAAGATGAAAGCGTAAAAATTAAACTTGTGGAATATATGATGGATAGAATTGGGGAAGAGTATGATGCTACAATTGTTGGATTTAGTAATAAGAGAGTATTCTTTGAAACAGAGGATCATGTAGAGTGTTTCTGGGATGTAGTTTCTGCTAAACATTACTATGAATTTGATGAGAAAGATTATGTAATGAGAGATACTGATACTGGCAAATTTTATAGTATAGGTGATAGATATAAAGTAACTTTAGTAAGAGCTAGCTTATCAGAGTTAGAAATTGAAGTTACACCTAATTTTGTAATGGACGAGGGATTAATTCTGAAATAGTATAAAGATAGTAGTGAAAAAATTACTTGATAAAGAATGATAACTATGAGGAAAATAATAGGGATTGATGTAGTTTAAGATATTACAGCAATCTCTTTATTTAATTATAAAACTATTTTTTATTTGAAAAATATATAAAAAACTGATAAAATTGTAAGATAAGTTATTTAGTTTAAAAATAAAAGAATAAAAGTATCATTAATTGGGAGGAAAAATAGTGAAAAAAGCTTCAATCATAACTTATGGTTGTCAAATGAATACAAATGAAAGTGCTAAGATAAAAAAAATGTTCCAAAATATGGGATATGAAATTACTGATAATATAGAGGAATCTGATATTACATTTTTAAATACTTGTACAGTAAGAGAAGGAGCAGCAACTCAAATATATGGTAAATTAGGAGAATTAAAACATATAAAAGAAAATAAGGGAATGATAATAGGTGTGACTGGTTGTTTTGCTCAAGAGCAAGGGGCAGAGCTTATAAAAAAATTCCCTCAAATAGATATAGTTATGGGAAATCAAAATATTGGGAGAATACCACAAGCTGTTGACGATATAGAGCATGGTGTAGATAAGCATCTTGTTTTTACCGATTATGAAGATGAATTACCACCTAGATTAGATGCTGACTTTGATTCTAAAAAAACAGCTTCAATTTCTATAAGTTATGGATGTAATAATTTTTGTACTTTTTGTATAGTACCATATGTAAGAGGAAGAGAGAGATCTGTTCCTATGTCGGAGATCTTGTATGATGTAAGACAATATGTTACAAAAGGTTATAAAGAGATAATATTACTTGGCCAAAATGTAAATTCGTATGGAAAAGAATTTAAAAATGGAGATAACTTTGCAAAGTTACTAGATGAAATTTGTAAGGTAGAAGGTGATTTTATAGTGAGATTTGTGTCACCGCACCCTAGAGATTTTACTGATGAAGTAATAGATGTAATTGCTAAAAATGAGAAGATAGCAAGATCGTTACATCTTCCATTACAATCTGGATCTTCTAAAATACTCAAGGCTATGAATAGAGGTTATACTAAAGAGCAGTATATAGCTTTGGCAAATAAAATAAAAGAAAGAATACCAGGGGTAGCTCTTACAGCTGACATTATAGTTGGTTTTCCTGGAGAAACTGAAGAGGATTTTCAAGATACATTGGATGTAGTAAGACAAATTCAATTTGAAAATAGTTTTATGTTTATGTATTCTATTAGAAGAGGAACAAGGGCAGCTACTATGGAAGCTCAAATAGATGAAGCAGTTAAAAAAGATAGACTTCAAAGATTAATAGATGTGCAGACTATTTGTTCATTGGAAGAGAGTAAGACATATGTAGGTAAGACATTTAGAGTATTAGTAGAAGGAGAAAGTAAAAAAAATAAAGAAGTACTAAGTGGAAGAACTTCTACTAATAAAGTGGTTCTGTTTAAAGGTGATAAATCATTAGAAGGAACATTTGTGAATGTGAAAGTAAATGATTGTAAAACTTGGACATTGTATGGAGAAGTTGTAGAATAGAAAGAGTTAATATCGAGGTGGGTATGGACAGATTGGATAAGTTTCTTTTAAAGGAACTTTTAGAGATAGCGAAACAACTAGGGTTGACACTGAAGGTTGGAGCAAAAAAAAATGAAGTAAAGGAGCTCATAGAAGAGGATATTAGCAGTAAAGAAAATACGGATATAGCTTGGGGAACTTTAGAGGTTCTCCCAGATGGTTATGGCTTTTTACGAGAAACCAGTGTGGAAAAAGATATATATGTTTCAGCTTCTCAAGTAAGAAGGTTCAAGTTAAGAACTGAAGATAAAGTTGTAGGAGAGGTAAGAGAACCTTCAGGAGATGAAAAAAATTATGCACTGAAAAAAGTTTTGTTAATAAATGATGGAACTTTAGAAGCAGCTGAATCAAGAGTGCCTTTTGAAGAACTTATACCAGCATATCCTACAGAGAAATTTATATTAGAAACTGATGAAAAAAATATTTCAGGAAGAATTATAGATTTGATAGCTCCGATAGGAAGAGGGCAAAGAGCACTTATAATTGCTCCACCAAAAGCTGGAAAAACTATGTTAATAAGTAATATTGCAAACTCGATTATGAAAAATAATAGGGATGCCGAGGTATGGATACTATTAATAGATGAAAGACCAGAAGAAGTTACAGATATAAAAGAGACTGTAATAGGAGCCCAAGTATTTGCTTCAACTTTTGATGAAGATCCTAAAAATCATATAAAAGTGACAGAAAGTATACTTGAAAGAGCTAAAAGAAAAGTAGAAAATGGTGAAAATGTAGTAATACTAATGGACTCATTGACTAGATTAGCAAGAGCTTACAATATTGTGATGCCTTCTAGTGGAAAATTAATATCTGGAGGAATAGATCCAACAGCTCTTTATTATCCTAAAAATTTTTTTGGAACAGCAAGAAATATTAGAGGTGGAGGAAGTTTGACAATAATTGCTACAGTCTTAGTCGATACTGGAAGTAAGATGGATGACATAATTTATGAAGAATTTAAGTCAACAGGTAATTGTGATATACATTTAGATAGAAACTTAGCAGAATTGAGATTATTTCCAGCAATAGATATTCAACGATCTGGAACGAGAAAAGAGGAATTATTAATTTCTAAAAAGGAGTTAGAATCAATTTGGAAGATAAGAAGACATCTTACAAAATTTGATAAAGCTGAAAGTTTAAAGAGATTGGTAGATACATTGAAGAGTACTCAAAGTAATAAAAGCATGTTAGAACAGTTTGAAAAAGGGGTAAAAGATGAAAGGTAAAATAAGCTTATTAGTAGTATTAATTATAACTTTTTACATCGGGATATTGGTAGGAACTCCTTTTAAAGCTGAGGTAGTAGATTTGAAACAATTTACTGACTATTATGAAGAGGGAGCAGCTGAAAATGGAGGTTGGGAGGTACAAAAAGATAACTTTTATACCTTTTCTAGAGAATATTCTTTAATTGGAGAAGAGGGTGGAGGTGTTCAAGAGTTACCTAAAATAGATGAGAATGATATACCTGAAAAGAAAACTTATATAGTTCAAAAGGGAGATACTTTATCAGAAATAGCTGAAGCTTATAATATGGGGCTTAGTGTTCTTATGGCTAATAATCCAGGTGTTTCAGCTAGTAATTTAAGAGTTGGACAAGAGATTACTGTTCTTACAGGAAATGGAATTTTTTATAAGGTTTCTAAAGGAGATTCTTTAAGTAAAATAGCTGAATTATTTAAAGTCGATGTAGAAGAAATCAAAAAAATAAATAAACTAGATTCTAATATGGTTCAATTGGGAGATGTATTATATATAAAAAATCCTAATGTTACTAAATATCTAGGAAGTAGAAGTCCAAATATTGATAATAGAAGCAATCTTGGATTTATTATGCCGATAAAATATACTGGGATAACTAGTCCATATGGAAACAGATTTCATCCAGTTTTAAAAAGATATATTTTTCATGCAGGTGCTGATTTAAGAGCACGTTTTATACCGCTATATGCTTCGAAAGAGGGAAAGGTTACTTTTGCTGGGAGCATGAATGGCTATGGGAAAATAATAATTATTCAACATAGTGGTGGATATGAAACTAGATATGCTCATCTTGATAAAATTGGAGTGAGAAAAGGTCAATATGTAAAAACAGGTGAATTAATTGGAAAAACTGGACAAAGTGGAAGAGTAACAGGGCCACATTTACATTTTGAACTTAGAAAGAATGGAAAGACTTTAAATCCGATGAGATATATGCCAAAATAAAGGTAGAGAGAGGAAGTTATGAGTAGAGTAGTAAAGATAGGAAACCTTTTAATTGGAGGAGGGAATCCAATAGTTATACAATCTATGACTAATACTATAACAAGTGATATAGAAGCAACAGTGAGTCAAATAAAAAAGTTAGAAGCTGTTGGTTGTCAAATGGTAAGAATGACAATAAATAATGAAGGGGCGGCTAAGGCTATCGAAAAAATAAAAAAAAGAGTAAATGTTCCGTTGTGTGCTGATATTCATTTTGATTATAAATTAGCTCTTTTAGCAATGGAGAATGGAATAGATAAACTTAGAATTAATCCTGGAAATATAGGTTCTGATGAGAATGTTAAAATTGTAGTGGAAAAGGCGAAAGAAAGAAATATACCTATAAGAATAGGAGTAAACTCTGGTTCTATTGAAAAACATATACTTGAAAAATATGGAAGACCGACTGCTGATGGAATGGTAGAGAGTGCTATGTATCATATAAATTTATTAGAAAAAAATGGATTTAATGATATAGTGGTATCGTTAAAAGCAAGTAATGTTAAGATGATGGTAGAAGCTTATAGAAAAATAAGTGAGCTCATTGATTATCCATTGCACCTTGGAGTTACAGAGGCAGGAACTGCTTTTCAAGGAACAGTGAAGTCCGCAATTGGAATAGGATCATTATTAGTAGATGGGATAGGAGATACTATTAGAGTATCTCTCACAGAAGATCCAGTAGAGGAGATAAAAGTTGCTAAGGAGATATTAAAAGTTTTAGGACATATGGAGACTGGAGTGGAGATAATATCTTGCCCTACTTGTGGAAGGACAGAAATAGATTTGATAGGACTTGCAAAAAAAGTTGAAAAAGAGTTTGAAACTGAAGATAGAAAGATAAAAATAGCAGTAATGGGTTGTGTAGTAAATGGACCTGGAGAGGCTAAAGAGGCTGACTATGGTGTAGCTGGGGGAAAAGGAGTTGGAGTTCTGTTTAAAAAAGGACAGGTAGTTAAGAAGGTAACTGAATCTGAAATATTAGTTGAGTTGAAAAAATTGATAGAAGAAGATGAAGTATTTAGAAATAATGGGAAGTAGAGATAGGCCTCTAATAAGAAATTTTAAACTTTTTTTAGTGGAGTGACGTCTAAATTAGAAAATGTGAGGGATAAAAATTGATGGACTTTGATGAGATTTTCGAGGAGTATTTTGATAGGATATATTACAAAGTTTTAGGGGTAGTAAAAAATCCTGAAGATGCTGAAGACATATCTCAGGAAGTTTTTATGAGTGTTTATAGGAATTTGAAGAGTTTTCGTTCAGAGAGTAATATATATACTTGGATATACAAGATTGCTATAAATAAAATTTATGATTTTTTTAGAAAAAGAAAGATAGAGTTAGATATTAATGAAGAGATACTTATGTTAGAAGATAACACTAATATTGATACCCCTATTTTTTTAGAGGAGAGGTTAAAATTGATCTCACTAAAAGAAAGAGAAATTGTAATTTTAAAGGATATATATGGATATAAATTAAAGGAAATAGCTGAAATGAAAGGAATAAATATTTCTACAATAAAATCTATATATTATAAGGCAATCAAGGATATGGGAGGAAATTAAAATGACATCACCAAAAGATAGAGTAAAGGCTAATATATATAAAGAGTTATTTGAACAAGAGAAAAGAAGGAACAAAAGGAAATCTATATTTTCTTTGTCATTATTTTTTCTAGGGATGATTGCAAGTTCTACTTATCAAACATCTTTTAAAGAAACTCCAATAGAATCGACTTTAGACTATGCATTAAATACAAATACAGTCAAAGTAAATGACAAAAAAAATGACTTATCAATGGAACATTTCTTTAGTTCAAATTTTTTTGATGATAAAAAAATAGAAATAGATGCTGATGATTTATTTGGCTTAGATACTCAGATATAGTGGAGGATATCAATGAAAAAAATTATCTATTTTTTTATAAGTTTATTAAGTTCACTAACAATGTTTGCATCTGAAGGATTAGGAATAGTTTCTGATGAAGATTTTTTAAAGGTTGGAGTTACACCAGAAAATGTGGAAAAAGCTAAGGTAATGGTCGATAAAGTTAGCATAAATTATAAAATGTTGATATTAGAGAAAAAGCAGTTAGAACTAGAGGTCAATAAATATGTGTTAGAAGGGGCAGAAACAAATCTTGAAAAGATAGATGCACTTTTTGACAAAATAGGAGATATAGAAGCAGCTATTTTGAAAGATAGGATAAGAAGTCAAATAGAGATGCAAAAATATATTACTCAAGAACAGTATCTTAAAGCTAGAGATATTGCAGTAAGAAGATTGAATACCCCAAAGTAAAGTAGAATTTTATAACTGTACCTAAAATCTTAAAAGGATAGAGGGTGCAGTTTTTTATTAGATACTTTACTTTATAAAAAAAGTATGATATATTAAGCTTTAATAGATAAAAAATCAGAGTATTAAGGGAGGGATTTTATGAATTTTATTTTTATTTCACCAAATTTTCCAAAAAGTTATTGGAATTTTTGTAGAGGATTAAAAAATAATGGAGTTAACACTCTAGGAATAGGAGATGCTGATTATGACTTTTTAAGTGATGAGTTAAAAGAATCATTAAATGAGTATTACAAAGTATCTTCTTTAGAAAACTATGATGAAGTGTACAGAGCTTGTGCTTATTTTGCTTTTAAGTATGGAAAAATTGATTGGTTAGAATCAAATAATGAGTACTGGTTATTAAGAGATGCACAACTTCGTACAGATTTTAATATTACATCTGGTTTAAAAAATGATAAGATAGCTGGAATAAAATATAAAAGTAAAATGAAAGAGTTTTATGAAAAAGCTGGAGTGAAAACAGCTAGGTATCATATGGTTTCAACTTTTGAAGAGGGAAAAAAATTTACTGATATGGTAGGATTTCCAGTTGTAGTAAAACCTAATAATGGAGTTGGAGCAGCAGCTACTTATAAATTAAGAGATGAAGGAGAGATGAAATTTTTCTATGATAATCTAGGAGAAGAGGAGTATATCATGGAGGAATTTATCAATGGAGAGCTTCTTTCTTATGATGGAATAGCTGGTAGAAATAGGGAGATTATTTTTGAGACAGCTCATGCATATCCAGTACCAATAATGGAGATAGTAAATAATGGAATGGATGTTATGTATTATTCTTTTAGAGAGATTCCAGAGGATTTAAAAGAAGCAGGAAGAAGAGTAGTACAAACTTTTGATACTAATAGTAGATTTTTCCATTGTGAATTTTTTAGATTATTAGAAGATAAACCTGGATTAGGAAATAAAGGGGATATTATAGGATTAGAAGTAAATATGCGTCCACCTGGAGGATATACACCAGATATGATGAACTTTGCAAATGATATAGATGTATATCAAGTTTGGGCAAATATGATAACTTATAATAAAGGATTCTATAATAAAGATTCTAGACCATATTGTTGTGTTTATGCAGCAAGAAGAGATGGATATAGATATGTTCATAGCATAGATACAGTATTAAATAGATATAAATATAATATTGTAATGAAAGAGAGAATGCCTGAAGTTTTATCTGGAGCTATGGGAAATGATATGTTAACAGCTAGATTTCCAGAGCAAGAGCAAGCTATGGAATTTATTGATTTTTACTTAAAAAAGATGTAACTAGGGGGAGTTTTATGCATGTAAATCATTATAAACAGTACAGCCATAATTTAGGAAGAGAGATGGAATTTTTAGTATATGGACATAGTGGAAGACCAATTGTTGTTTTTCCAGCTCAAGATGGAAGATTCTATGATTTCTATAATTTTGGAATGGTAGATGCAGCTGCTGACTATATAAATCAAGGAAAGATTATGTTATTTTGTGTAGATAGTATAGATGGAGAATCTTGGTCTAGACTTGGAGAGAATTATGAGGCTAGAATAGAGCAACATAATAGATGGTTTAAATATATAGTAGATGAAGCTATACCTAAATTTAAGCAGATATATGGAGATAGAACAGGAGATTACAACTGTAAATTTATGACAACAGGTTGTAGTATGGGAGCTTACCATGCTTTGAACTTTTTCTTACGTTGCCCAGATATTTTTGATGGAGTAATAGCTTTAAGTGGATTATATCATGCAGGTTATTTCTTCCCAAATTACAACAATGGAATGATTTATGAAAACTCTCCAAATGATTATATGAGAAATATGTCTTGGAATCATGAGTTTTTAGGAAAATATAGAAATTCAGATATTATCTTATGCTGTGGTCTAGGTAGATGGGAAGAGGAGTGTATAAAAGATACTGGAGATTTAAAAAAGGAATTTGATAGATTACAAGTTCCTGTTTGGATAGATTTCTGGGGTTATGATGTAGATCATGACTGGCCTTGGTGGAAAGTACAATTCCCTTATTTTTTACAATATGTTATATAGGAGTTAAATATGATACTAAAAGAAAATATATATATTGAACCTTTTAAATTACATAGAACATTACATATATACCTTCCAGATGATATACAACCAGATGAAAGATTTCCAGTTATATATATGTTTGATGGACACAATCTATTTTGTGATTCAGATGCTACATATGGGAAATCATGGGGAATAAAGGATGCTCTTGATACTCATAATCAAAGAATTATAGTGGTAGGATTAGAGTGTAATCATGAAGGAAATATGAGACTTTGTGAATTTTCTCCATACTCTTTTAAAGACAAATTTTTTGGAAAGGTTACAGGACTAGGTAAAACTACTACAGAGTGGATATGTGAAACTTTAAAACCATATATAGATGAAAAATTTCCAACTAAACCTGAGAGAGAGTATACAGCAATAGGTGGAAGTTCAATGGGAGGTTTAATGTCAGTATATGGTCTTGCAGCTAGGTCGGATATATTTTCAATGGGAATATGTGTATCTCCTTTTTATGAGCATATTTTTAAAAAATTAGTAGATGATATTTCTAAATTTAAAATTTATAAAAAGACAAAAGCTTATATTAGCTGGGGAAGATATGAGTTTCACACTAAAAAACAACTAGCAGTTGGAACAGAAAAAAATATGATAGTAACCAGAATTTTTTCACAAAAGGGAGTTACTGTATATCCTCATATGATGGTAGAGGGAGATCATAATGAGGAATCTTGGGCAAAAGAAACATTGGTTTGGCTTTCTGAAATGGGATTATATAGAGAGAGATAAGGATGATACAATATTAATAAAAGATTTACAAAGTTTCTAATTTGTGATAAAATTTAGAGTAATAAAAAGTTTTAGGAGGAGTTTTTTAATGATTGGAATAGGAATAGTAGGACTTCCAAATGTAGGGAAATCTACACTTTTTAATGCTATAACAAAAGCTGGGGCAGCAGAAGCAGCGAACTATCCATTTTGTACAATAGAACCAAATGTAGGAATGGTAACTGTACCAGACTCAAGATTAGATGAATTATCAAAGATAATCAATCCACAAAGAGTAGTTCAAGCAACAGTGGAGTTTGTGGATATAGCTGGACTTGTAAAGGGAGCAGCAAAAGGAGAGGGACTTGGAAATAAATTTTTGTCAAATATTAGAACAACGGCAGCTATTTGCCAAGTTGTAAGATGTTTTGAAGATGATAATGTAATCCATGTAAGTGGTTCGGTAGACCCTATAAGGGATATAGAGGTAATTAATACAGAGTTAATTTTTGCTGATATGGAAACTGTAGATAAAGCTATAGAGAAACATAAAAAATTAGCTATGAATAAAAATAAAGAGTCGATGGCTCTTATGCCAGTTTTAGAAAAGTGTAAGCTTCACTTAGAAAGCTTTCAACTTTTAAAAACATTATCAATGAATGATGAAGAGTTAGAGTTAGTTAGAACATATCAATTACTAACTTTAAAACCTATGATATTTGCAGCTAATGTAGCTGAAGATGATTTAGCAACAGGAAATGAACATGTAGAAAAAGTTAGAGAGTATGCAAAAAAATTAGGGTCAGAAGTTGTAATAGTATCTGCTAAGGTTGAAGCAGAATTACAAGAGATGGATGATGAAGAGAGTAAAAAAGAGTATTTAGAAGCTTTAGGAGTGGAAGAAGCTGGGCTTAATAGACTTATTAGGGCTGGATACAAGTTATTAGGACTTCAAACATATTTTACTGCTGGAGTAAAAGAGGTAAGGGCTTGGACAATAAAAATAGGAGATACAGCACCAAAAGCAGCAGGAGAGATACATACAGATTTTGAAAAAGGATTTATTAGAGCAAAAGTGGTATCTTTTGATGACTTTATAAAGTATTCTGGATGGAAGGGAGCACAAGAAGCTGGTGTTCTTAGGCTAGAAGGAAAAGAGTATATAGTACAAGATGGAGATTTAATGGAATTTTTATTTAATGTGTAGAATAAAAAATACTTTGTTAAGAAAAATTACTTGACAATATCTAAAAAAGTTAGTAAAATATCTAGGTGTACGATTGGAGGAAATTGTTTTGAAATTAGAGATTAAAAATTTTCAAAACCAAGTTATGAAGTTTGATTTTTATATTAATAATATGGATGATGTTGAACTTCTAGGAAAAGTACATGTTATTGGAACAGCTGTAAATAACAATGGAAAGATTGAAATAAATGGGCATTACTCTGTGAGATTAAGAATGCAATGTGTTAGATGTTTGAAGGAGTTGGAGTTAGGATTAGAAAATGACTTTACAGGAACTTTTTTGGACGAAATTCAATATACTCAGTATCTAAAGAGCTTGAATACTGAGTGTGTAATTGATAAAAATGAAATCTATGATCCGGTTGAGAATGGAATTATAGATTTAGCAAACTTAGTGAGAGAGTATATAATATTAGATATGCCACCGTATCCACAGTGTGAACCTGATTGTGAAGATAGTTCAGAGATAAAAAAACACAGTGATAATGGAATAGATCCACGTTGGCAACAATTATTACAGATAAAAAATTAATTTTAAATAAGAATGTAAGTAGGAGGGTAACTTAAGATGGCAGTACCTAAGAAGAAAACATCTAAAGCTAAGAAAAATATGAGAAGATCTCATCATGCTTTAACTGGAACTGGATTAACAATTTGTGAGAAATGTGGAGCTCCAAGAAGACCTCATAGAGTATGTCTTTCATGTGGAGATTACAATGGAAAACAAGTTCTAGTAGGACAAGCTGAGTAATTAGATGTTTAGTTAGATAGAAAAGGACAAGATAAGCTCTTGTCTTTTTTTATTACAAATCATAGAAAATATTTTTAAATTTTATAAATATGATGTATAATAAAGAGAGATAATTTTTTATAGGAGGATTGTAATGAAAGTAGCCTTGGATGCTATGGGTGGGGATAAGGCACCTTTTGAAACTATAAAAGGAGCTATGAAAGCTCTAGAAGAAATAGAAACTTTACATCTTGTATTTGTTGGAAAAAAAGAGAGTATAGAGGAAGAATTAAAAAGATATAAATACGATTCTTCAAGAATTGAGATAGTAGATGCAAGAGAAGTTATAGAGATGACAGATGAACCTGTAACAGCTGTAAAAGCTAAAAAAGACTCTTCTATGAATAGAACTTTGGAATTAGTAAAGGATGGAGTTGTAGATGCCTCTGTATCAGCTGGAAATACTGGTGCTTTAATAACAGCAAGCCAACTTAAATTAAAAAGAATAAAGGGAGTACTTAGACCAGCTATTGCAACAATGTTTCCTAATAAAAAAGATAAAATGTTGATATTAGATGTTGGAGCAACAGCAGATTGTAAACCAGAGTTTTTAAATCAATATGCTATTATGGGATCAAAATATTTAGAAATACTATTAGGAATGAAAAATCCAGCTGTAGGATTACTTAATATAGGGACAGAAGAAGGAAAGGGAAATGAAATTACAAGAGAAGCATATAATCTCTTAAAAGCAAATAAAGGGATAAATTTTGTTGGAAATGTAGAAGGAACAGAAGTAATGAATGGAAAGATAGATGTTGTAGTTACTGATGGTTTTACTGGAAATATGGTATTAAAAACAGCTGAAGGAGTTGCAAAGGTTATAGTTTCATCTTTAAAAGAGGAAATAAATAAATCTTTTATCTATAAATTGGGAGCGCTATTGGTGAAACCTGCTATAAAGCGTTTAGGGAAAAAAGTTGATTCTTCTGAATATGGAGGAGCTATGTTTTTAGGGCTGAATGGTCTTTCTATCAAGGCGCATGGAAACTCAGATTCAAATGGTATAAAAAATGCTATTAAAGTAGCAAATAAGTTTGCAGAAATGAATTTTGTAGAAGAGTTAAAAAATGCTATAGATATGGGAGATAGTGACGAAAAAAACCTAGATTAGGAGGAAAAATGAAGTTTAAAAGTGTAGGTATAAAAGGATTAGGGTATTATGTACCAGAGAAAAAAATGACTAACTTTGATTTTGAAAAAATAATAGATACAAGTGATGAGTGGATAAGAACAAGAACAGGAATTGAAGAAAGAAGATTTGCTGCTCCAGATCAGGCTACTTCAGATTTATGTGTAGAAGCAGCTAGAAAAGCAATAGAAGCTTCAGGAATAGTAAAAGAGGACATAGACATGATATTAGTAGCTACATGTAGTCCAGATTATCTTGTTCAGGCTACAGCTTGTTTAGTTCAAAAGAAATTGAATTTGAAGAGTATACCAGCCTGTGATTTGAATGCTGCTTGTAGTAGTTTTATATATGGACTTACTGTAGCAACAGGGATGATAAAAGGAGGAGTGTATAAAAACATTCTAGTTATAGGTGCCGAAACTCTTTCAAGAATAATAGATATGCAAGATAGAAACACTTGTATATTATTTGGTGATGGGGCAGCTGCAGCGGTAGTGGGAGAAGTAGAGGATGGGTACGGAATTTTATCTTCATATCTAGGAGCTGAAGGAGAAGATGAAGAAGTTTTAAGAACTCCAGCTGGTGGAACAAAGAAACCAAATACCATGGAAACAATAGCAAATAGGGAGAACTTTTTAAAAATGAAAGGGCAAGAGGTATTTAAATTTGCAGTACATGCTTTACCTAATGCAACAAGTCAAGCATTAGAAAAAGCTGAAATAAAAGCTGAAGATTTATTTATGGTATTCCCGCATCAAGCAAATGTGAGAATAATAGAATCAGCAGCAAAAAGATTGAATTTGCCTATTGATAAATTTTATATGAATTTACAAAGATTTGGGAATACATCGTCTGCTTCTGTAGGATTAGCATTAGGAGAAGCGTTGGAAAAAGGAATGATAAAAAAAGGAGATATGATAGCTCTTACAGGATTTGGAGCCGGACTTACTTATGGTTCTATAATTATGAAATGGGCATACTAAATATAGTTATGCCAATAAATATTGACATATTTAAAATGCTATGATATATTAAAAGACAGGTGTTTTATTTAAGGAGGGAAGTATGTCGAAAATAGCTTTTGTTTTTCCGGGACAAGGGACCCAATATGTTGGAATGGGAAAAGAACTATATGAGAATAATGAAATAGCTAAACAGGAATTTGATAACTTATTTTCAAAATTAGATTTTGATTTGAAAACAGTTATGTTTGAAGGACCGGAAGAAATATTAAAAGAGACTAAGAATACGCAGCCAGCAATAGTATCTATGAGCTTAATTTTAAAAAAACTATTAGAGGCCAAGGGAATAAAAGCTGATTATGTGGCAGGACATTCAGTTGGAGAGTATGCTGCTTTTGGAGCAGCTGGCTATTTATCAATAGAAGATACGGTGAAACTTACTTCAGCTAGAGGTAAATTTATGAGTGAGGTAGCTCAGAAAATAAATGGAGGAATGGCTGCTATAATTGGATTAGATTCTGATAAAATAGTTGAAGTCTTAAAAGGTGTAGAAGGAGTAGTAGAAGCTGTAAATTTTAATGAACCTAAGCAAACTGTAATAGCTGGAGAAAAGGAAGCTATAGCAAAAGCTTGTGAGGCTTTAAAAGAAGCTGGTGCGAAAAGAGCTATGCCATTAGCTGTATCAGGACCATTTCATTCATCACTTATGAAAGAAGCTGGAGAGAAATTAAAAGATGAGGCTGAAAAATATGAATTTAATATGACTGATATAAAGTTAGTAGCAAATACAACAGCTGAAATTTTGACATCAATAGAAGCTATAAAAAATGAAATATATAGACAGAGTTTTGGACCAGTAAAATGGGTAGATACTATAAAAAAATTGAAATCTGAGGGAGTAACAACTATTTACGAAATAGGCCCTGGAAAGGTATTAGCTGGACTTATAAAAAAAATTGATAAAGAAATTGAAGTAAAAAATATAGAAAAACTTGAAGATTTGTTAAATATATAGTAAAATCTATTATATATAACGTTTTTTAAATATAAAGAAAAAATTAAGGAGGAAGAAAAAATGTTAGATAAAGTAAGAGAAATAGTAGTTGAGCAATTAGGAGTAGATCCTGAGCAAGTAGTACCTGAGGCAAATTTTGTAGAGGATTTAGGAGCAGACTCACTAGATACAGTTGAATTAATAATGGCTTTTGAAGAGGAGTTTGATGTAGAAATTCCTGATACAGATGCTGAAAAAATTAAAACAGTTCAAGACGTTATTGATTATATCGAATCTAAATAATAAAAAAAACGGGGTATGAAAGTACCCCGTTGCTTATATATACTTATATCTATAAAAAAATTGAGGTGGTATTGTGAATAGAGTAGTAGTTACAGGAATAGGACTTATAACTGCATTAGGAACGGGTATTGAAAAGAGTTGGAAAAGAATTATAGCTGGGGAAACAGGAGTAGGGAAAATAGAATCTTATGATGCTACTGATATGTCTGTACAAATAGCAGCCGAGGTAAAAGATTTTGATCCTATTGAATTTGGAATTGAGAAAAAAGAGGTAAAAAAATTAGCTAGAAACACTCAGTTTGCTATTGCAGCTACAAAGATGGCATTGGAGGATTCTAAATTAGTAATTGATGAAAATAATGCTGAAGATGTAGGAGTAATAGTTTCTTCTGGTATAGGTGGAATTGAGATATTTGAAGCTCAACATCAAGCAATGTTAGAAAAGGGAGTAAAAAGAATATCTCCATTTACTATTCCAGCTATGATAGCTAATATGGCTTCTGGAAATATAGGAATATATTTTGGGGCAAAAGGACCTAATAAATCGATAGTTACAGCTTGTGCATCAGGAACACATTCAGTAGGAGATGCTTTTGAAATAATAAAAAATGGAAGAGCAAAAGTTATGATAACTGGAGGAACTGAAGCAGCTATTACTCCATTTGCTATGAATGGATTTGCTAATATGAAAGCTTTGTCTACAAGAAATGATGAGCCAGAAAAAGCTTCAAGACCTTTTAGTGCTGATAGAGATGGATTCGTAATGGGAGAAGGAGCGGGAATATTAATTCTTGAAGAACTTGAATATGCAAAGGCAAGAGGAGCAAAAATTTATGCTGAGGTGGTAGGATATGGAGAAACTTGTGATGCTTACCATATTACAGCTCCAGTAGATGGTGGGGAAGGAGCTGCAAGATCATTTAAAATGGCTCTTAAAGAGGGAAATATAAATTTAGAGGAAGTAACGTATATAAATGCACACGGAACATCTACCCCTGCAAATGATAAAAATGAAACAGCAGCAATAAAAGCTGTATTTGGAGATCATGCTAAGAATTTAATGGTTTCATCAACAAAAGGGGCAACAGGTCATGGATTAGGTGCAGCTGGAGGAATAGAAGCCGTTATTATAGCTAAAGCTATATTTGAAGGAGTAGTTCCACCTACAATAAATTATGATAATCCAGATGAAGACTGTGACTTAAATTATGTGCCAAATGTAGCAGTAGAGAAAGAGATAGATGTAGCTATGTCAAGTTCATTAGGTTTTGGAGGGCATAATGCTGTAATAGCTATGAGAAAATATAAATAAGTTTTTAGGAGGAAAAATGAAGAAAAATTATTTAGATTTTGAAAAAAATCTTGGTTATTCTTTCAAAAATAAAGAACTTCTAAAAAATTCACTTATTCATCGTTCGTTTGGAAATGAGCATAGAAGATATAAAAAAATAAGTAATGAAAGACTAGAACTGCTAGGAGATGCAGTTCTAGATCTTGTTGTTACTGAATATTTATACAGAAGTTATGCTAACTCAACAGAAGGAGATCTAGCAAAAGTCAAATCGATGGTAGTGAGTGAACCAGTTTTAGCTGGAATTTCTAAAAAATTACAAGTAGGGAAGTATCTTTTGCTTAGTAGAGGAGAAGAACTAACTGGTGGAAGAGAAAGAAGTTCTATACTAGGAGATGCTTTTGAGGCTATCTTAGGAGCTATATATATGGATTCAAATTTTGAAACTGCTAAGGAATTCGTATTAACACATATAAAAAATTTGATAGATACAGTTGATAGTAATGAGGAAATTTTAGATTTTAAAACAATTCTTCAAGAATATAGTCAGAAAATTTATAGAGTTATTCCAGAATATGTAGTTGTAAAAGAGATAGGTCCAGATCATCAAAAAATGTTTGAGATAGAAGCAAAAATAAATAATGGTATAGATGAAGAACAGTCAGATATAGGGACTGGGAAAAATAAAAAGACTGCCGAACAGGCAGCGGCAAAAGCATTATGTAAAAAATTGGGAGTAAAAATTCATGAAACATTATAATATTCCAATATTTATAAGTCATTTTGGTTGTCCTAACTCATGTGTTTTTTGTAATCAGAAAAAAATAAATGGGAGAGAGACAGATGTTACAATAGAAGATTTAAAAAATACAATAGAGATGTACTTAGAAACTCTTCCAAAGAATTCCAAAAAAGAAGTGGCTTTTTTTGGTGGAACTTTTACAGGAATTTCTATGAAGTTACAAGAAGAGTATTTAAAAACTGTATATGAATATATTAAAAAAGGGGATATTAATGGAATCAGGCTATCTACTAGACCAGATTATATTAATGATGAAATAGTAGCACAACTAAAAAAGTATGGAGTAACTGCTATTGAACTTGGAGTTCAGTCATTAGATAAAAAGGTTTTATTAGCAACAGAGAGGTTTTATCCTGTTGAAATAGTAGAAGAAGCTTGTAAAATTATAAAGAAATATGAGATTGATTTAGGGATACAATTAATGATAGGTTTACCTAAGTCCACATTTGAATCTGATTATCTAACAGCTGTTAAAATTCTTGATATGAAACCAGAGATGGCAAGAATATATCCCACGTTAGTAATAAAAAATACTAAGATGGCTCAGATGTTTTTTACAGGAGAATATCATGCTTTAACTTTAGATGAAGCAGTAGAACGTACAAGAAAAATTTATTCTTTATTAGAAAGTGAAGGAATAAATATAATAAGAGTAGGATTACAACCTAGTGAAGATTTAAGAGAAAATGGAGTAGTTATAGCCGGTCCTTTTCATCCAGCCTTTAGAGAGGTTGTTGAAACAGAAATATATTATGATTTTTTTAGAAAAATATTAGAAAATGAAAAAAAGTTAGATATATTTGCTAATGAAAAAAGTATTTCGAAATTGCTGGGAATAAAAAAAGTAAATAGAATAAGATTAAAAAAATATTTCCATATAGACATAGATAATTCAATAGATAGAAATGATGTAATTATAAATGGAAGGAAATATTCTAGGTTAGATGTATTGAGGGGAGAACTAACAAATGAATCAAATAGTAATCAACATAGATGAGCTTCAGTCAAGAGCCGCTATTATTGAGAATGGGAAAGTGGTTGAAATTCTTATAGAAAGAGAAGAAGAAAGAAGGATAAATTCGAATATTTATAAGGGAAAAGTGGCAAATGTACTTCCTGGAATGGAATCAGCTTTTGTAAATATAGGCTTAGATAAAAATGCATTTTTATATGTTAATGATTTAAGAGAATTTGAAGAGAAATATTTAGATGGAATTTGTAATAGTGATAGACCTATAGAAGATATTTTAACTGTAGGAGATGAGGTAGTAGTTCAAATTTTAAATGAACCACGTGGGACAAAAGGTGCAAGAGTGACTACTCACTACACAATTCCAGGAAAATATTTAGTACTTATGCCTAATAATAATCATATAGCTATTTCAAAAAAAATAAAAGAAGAGGAAGAAAGAGAAAGACTAGAAGAAATAGTGAAAGATTTAAAGCCTGAAAATATGGGGGTTATTATAAGAACAGCTGCTCAAGGGAAGGAGCCGTTTCATTTTGAAAAAGAGATAGAGTATTTGGTAAAAAAATGGGAAGATATAGAAAAAAAGACAAGTGCAGCAAAGATAGGGGAAGTATTATATAAAGATAATGGAATACTGACAACGATACTAAGAGATATATTTTCGAACGATATAGATGAACTTATTGTAGATAGTGAAGAGGTATACTGGGAAGTTATAGACTATATGAATGCCTTTAGTGAAAAGACTTTGAAGACAAAGATAAAGCTTTTTAATAAGGATGAAGGGAGTATTTTTGAAAAATATAATATTGAAAGAGAAATAGGAAACGCTCTAGAAGAAGAGGTTAGGTTAGAGTGTGGAGGTTATCTAGTTATACAAAAAACGGAAGCTTTGATAAGTATAGATGTCAATACAGGAAAAAATACTGGAAGCTATAATTTAGAGCAAACAGTTTTAAATACAAATTTAGAAGCTGCTATGGAAATACCAAGGCAACTTAGACTTAGAAATTTAGGGGGAATTATAATAATAGATTTTATAGATATGAGATCAGAAGAAGATAAAAATAAAGTATTGGAAACTTTAGAAAAGAATTTATCAAAGGATAGAATAAAAAATAATATAGTACATTTTACAGATTTAGGATTGATAGAGATGACTAGAAAAAGAAGTGGAAGACCTTTGTATAGTTATTTTCAGGAGAAGTGTCCTATTTGTGAAGGAACAGGAAGGATAAAATCTAGGGATACTATAATACACGAGATGATATCAGAGATAAAAGAGTGTACAAAAGATGAAGATATTACAATTATAAAATTAATTCTATCAAAAAAATTGAAAATAGCTTTTAAGGAATTATACTTTGATCTTGTTGAAAGTTTTATAAGAGAAAGAAAGAAAAAACTTATGTTGGAAGAAAATATTCAAAATGATTATAGTTACGAGATTATTTTAATGAAATAGAGGATAGTAGTATGAGAATAGGTGTATATGCTGGAAGTTTTGATCCAATAACAAAGGGACATTTTGATGTGATAAAAAAATCTTTGAAAATTACAGATAAACTTATAGTAGCTGTAATGAATAATGTCAATAAAAAATGTTGGTTCTCTTTAGAAGAGAGAAAGAGACTTATTGAGATTTTAGTAGCGGAGTTTGGAGAGAAAATTGAGGTTAAAAATTTTGATGGACTCTTAATAGATTTTATGAAAGAAAATAAAGCAGAAATAATTATAAGAGGTTTAAGAGCTGTATCAGATTTTGAATATGAGTTGGGATATGCTTTTGTAAATCATGATTTATCATATGGAGAAGTTGAGACAATATTTGTACCAGCTGCTAGAGAGTACATGTATTTGAGCGCTAGTTCAGTAAGAGAAGCTGCGACTGTAGGAGCTAGATTAGATATATTTGTTGATGAAAGAATTATAGATATCATAAAAAGGAAAGCAGACAGTTTAAAAGGATAGGGTTATATATGGCGAAAACTAAAAGTTTTTATGTATGTAATGAGTGTGGATATAAGGCGACTAAATGGACAGGGAAGTGTCCACAGTGTGGTAGTTGGGGAAGTTTTGAAGAAGAAGTGGAATTAACTTCTTCAATTGGAGCTTCTATTGGACCATTGGGAAATTCTTTGAAAGAAGTTGCAGGAAAAGTATTTTCTTTTGATGATGTTATAATGGAAGAAAATAATAGGTATAGGACAAAAATTGGAGAGTTTGATAGAGTTTTAGGAGGAGGATTACTATGTGGAGAGGTAGTTTTAATAACTGGAAATCCTGGGATAGGTAAATCTACTCTATTATTACAAGTGGCTAATGAATATACTATATATGGAGAGGTAATTTATATATCTGGAGAAGAATCTCCTGCTCAGATAAAAAATAGAGGAGAGAGATTAAAAATAAAAAATAAAAATCTTTTTTTAATGTCAGAAACGGATATTTCTAAAATATATGAGTACTTAATTTCTAAAAATCCTAAAGTTGTTATTGTGGATTCGATACAAACTTTATATAATTCAGTTATAGATTCTATTCCAGGAACCCCTACGCAGATACGGGAATGTACCTTAAAAATTATAGAGTTAGCTAAAAAATATGGAATATCATTTTTTATAGTGGGACATATTACAAAGGATGGTAAGGTAGCCGGGCCTAAACTATTAGAGCACATGGTGGATGCTGTATTTAATTTTGAAGGAGAAGAGGGACTTTTTTATCGTATTTTGAGAAGCACTAAAAATAGATTTGGATCAACAAATGAAATAGCAGTATTTAACATGGAAGAAGATGGAATGAAGGAGATAAAAAATTCTTCAGAATATTTTTTAAGTGAGAGGGAAGAAAAAAATATAGGAAGTATGGTTGTTCCTGTGCTAGAAGGAACAAAGGTTTTTCTTTTAGAGATACAAACTTTACTTACAGAGGTAACAATAGGTATTCCGAAAAGAATTGTACAAGGATTTGATAGAAATAGGATACAAATACTTACAGCTATTGCAGAAAAGAAAATGAATATAAATCTCTCTATGAAAGATCTATTTGTTAATATTCCAGGTGGATTAAATATAGAGGATCCAGCAGCTGATTTAGCTGTTTTAATATCAATGCTTTCCATATCTAAGGGTGTAGAGATAAGTCAAAAGATAGCTGCTATCGGAGAATTAGGACTTAGAGGAGAGATAAGAAAAGTTTTCTTTATGGATAAAAGGCTCAGGGAGTTAGAAAAACTTGGCTTTAAGGGAGTATACATTCCTGAAGCTAATAGGAAAGAGATAGAGAAGAATAAATATAATTTAAAGTTAATATATTTAAAGAATTTAGAAGAACTTCTAGAAAGGATGAATAAAGATGGATAGTAAAAAGTTAGAAGAGATGCTATCATTTGTTACTCCAGGTACAGCCTTAAGAGCAGGATTAAATAATATATTAGAGGCTGGCTTGGGAGCTTTGATAGTAGTAGGTTTTGATGAAAATGTAAAGAAAATAACAGATGGTGGATTCTTTTTAGACTGTGATTTTACGCCGGAAAGAGTATATGAGTTAGCTAAAATGGATGGGGCTATTATTTTGGATGGAGAGTGTCAAAAAATAATGTATGCTAATGTCCATCTACAACCAGATAGAAAATATAAGTCAACTGAGAGTGGAACCAGACATAGAACAGCACAAAGAACAGGACAACAAACCGGAAAACTTGTAATTGCTGTATCAGAAAGAAGAAATGTAATAACTATTTATAAAGATGAGATAAGATATAGATTAAAAGATGTAGCTTCAATAGAGAGTGAAGCATCTCAAGCTATAAAGACAATGGAGAGATATAAATCTGTATTAGATAGAGCATTGGCTAATTTGACGATTCTTGAGTTAGATAATACAGCTACCCTTTATGACGTAGCTACAGCACTTCAAAGATTTGAAATGCTTAGAAGGATTGGAGATGAAGTCAATAGTTGTGTAGTAGAATTAGGGATAGAAGGAAGATTATTAAATTTACAATTTCAAGATTTGAACCAAGATATAGAAGAAGATGAATATGACTTAATAAGGGACTATATGGAAGATAATATAGAATATAAAGAAGTTAAAGATAAAATGAAAAATTTAGATGATGAAGAGTTACTTGAAGTAGAGAATTTTTCACATGCTCTTGGTTATGGTAAAAGCTATAGTTTTTTAGATAATGAAGTTAGTCCAAAAGGTTATAGATTACTTGGAAGAATAAGTAAATTAACTAAGAAGGATATTGAAAAGTTAATTAGTAAATACAATAGTATATCTAAGCTTCAAGACGTTCCTGATGAGGAATTATCTGATATGAAGATTAGTAAGATTAAGATAAAAGCGCTTAAAAGTGGACTGAAAAGATTGAAATTGACTGTTGAATTAGAAAAATCATAGTATTAATAAAATTTTTAATAAAGGGACTGTTACAAGATATTGAATTGTAACAGTCCTATTTGTATTGATATAATTTTATTTAATTTATTGAATAAGAGTTATTCTAGTTAGATTTTGACTTATATTCATAATATTTATTAATTTTATCAGGGAAATATTTTTTTAATATTTCAATATATACTCCATTTGAATCGAGTTTTAAAATTGCTTGATTAATTTGTTCTGCTAATTCTGTTTCACCTTTTCTTAGGGCGATAGATGCACCTGGAAAGTTTTCTTCCACTACATCAATTTTTTTAATTCCCTTCATAGTTTTTAAATACTCTTCTCCACTTACATCAGCAATGATTACAGCATCAATTTTATTTTGTTGTAAGTCCATTAGAGCACCAGTCCAAGAGTTATAAAGTTGAGGTAATCCACCTAAATCTTTAGCAAATTCCTCTTGCATAGTTCCAATTTGTACTCCAATTTTTTTACCATTTAATTCCTCTTTTTTCACATAATTACTCTCTTCATTAACTATTACATAGTGCTCATCTGATGAGAAAAGTAGATAAGGCATAGAGAAGGTAACAGCTTTTTGTCTTTCAGGTGTTTGAGACATTCCAGCTATGACAGCATCAATTTTTTTCATTTGAAGAGCAGGAAGTAGTCCATCAAAAGACATATTATTCCAAACTATTTCATATCCTAACTCTTCTCCAATAGCATCCATAAGTTCGATATCAAATCCTACCATTTTTCCATTTTCTAAATATTCATAAGGAGCAAATTCGGCATTAGTTCCAACATATAATTTTTTAGCTGCAAATGATAGTGAAGATAAAATTAACATTAAAAATAAAATAACTTTTTTCATAAAAAACTCCTCCATATTTTATATAAATTTTTATTTAGAACTATTTTTGAATTCTTCTTTTATCTCTTGTAAAAGTTGAGGATTAGTAAATATATCCATAGCTGTAAGAGCCATTGCTATTGCAGCTTCTTTCATTCCTTTATAAGCTTCTGGTTGTATAGTAGCACAAGCAAATTCTATACTGTGTCCAGTTAAATGATTTGTAGTAAGTGGGAAAGATGGATGTATAGTTGGACAACAATGACTTACATCTCCCATATCAGTAGAACCAAATCCCTCTTTATCAACAATTTTTGTAACCCCTTGAAGTATTAGATTTTTTTCATAAGTTTCAGATAATTTCTTATTTGTAACAAGGTTAGCAAAACTTGTTTCATAGTTTTGCATTTCTAAAGTAGTTCCAGTAGCAAGAGCAGCTCCTCTAGCACAGTTTTTTACTCTTTCTACTAATTCTTTAAGGTAAGAAAGTGTTTGAGCTCTTACATAAAAGTTAGCAACTGCTAAATCTGGAATAATATTAGCTGCCTTTCCACCATTGCTTATAATTCCATGAATTCTAGCTGTTTCTAAAGTTTGTTGTCTTAAAGCATTGATAGAGTTAAATAACATAAGAACTCCATCAAGAGCATTTATTCCCTCATGTGGAGAACCAGCAGCATGAGCTGTTTTTCCTTTAAATGTGAATTGTATAGCTTCCATAGCTTGAGATTTTCCACTTCTAGTATGAGCTTCACCAGTAGGATGTACAGCCATAGCTATATCTATATCATTAAATATTCCAGCTTTAGCCATATCTACTTTAGCTCCACAAGTTTCTTCTGCAGGAGTTCCAATTACTAATACTTCTCCTACAACATCTCCCATAATCTCTTTTAAAAGTATACCAGCTGCTACACTTGTAACACCAAATATATTATGTCCACAACCATGTCCAATACCAGGTAAAGCATCATATTCAGCAAGGATAGCTACCTTAGCTCCACCATTTCCAGATTTATATTTACCAATAAAAGCAGTAGGTATTCCTACATAGTTATCACTAGTTTCAAAGTTGTGTTTTTTTAATAGATTAGTTAGAGCTTCACAAGCTTTAAATTCTTGATGTCCTAATTCAGGGTTATTATATATATATTCATTAGCTTTTTTAAAATCTTCAAAATATTTATCAAAAAGTATTGATAATTTATCTTTTAAATTTTCCATTTTTCCTCCTAGTATTAAAAAATAAAAAAGTCAATACATACCTAGATGTATTGACTCTTAAAAATCCAAAATATATTAAAATATACTAAGTAAAAATTTTAGTAGATAGAGTAAATAAAAGTAGGTATATTTAAAGATAAGATATATAATTATTCATTGAATTTCCTTAACTTTAAGATACTAGATAACATTTTATTTCTCCTCTTAAAAATTTTTATTTAAATATATATCATATTTGTGAAAAAATGTCAAATTATTTTTAAATTTTTTTTTCTTCAAGTAATTCTATTTTTCTCATATTTTCACCTTTTAGAATATAAATCAGGTCAAATACTAGATGAAGAATATGATCAGCAAATCTTTCAAGTTTTTTACAGAGTAAAATTAAGTCAGCACCACTTTGAATATTTTCAGGTTTTTTCTTCATAAGTTCAATAATACATTCAGTATCTTCTTTAGTTAAAGTATCTATCTCTTCATCCATGGTTAAAAGTGAAAAAAGAGCTTTTTCATCACTTTTTATAAAAGCATTAATATATCCTTCGTAGATATTCTTTGTTTTAATAGCTATTGGGTAGATAATATTTTTTAATTCTTTTTTCATTTCAGGAGAATCCTTTTCAATAGTTTTTATAATTTTTAAATTAGCTTTTAGAATATCTCCCATTCTCTCTATAAGCCTAGCACTATTGATAAGCATAATAAGTAGCCTTAAATTTCCAGCTGCAGGTTGAAATCTTGCCATTGTAAAGATAGAGTCTTCCTTGATTTTTACTTCAAAGTTATTAATAGTATCCTCAAGTATTAGACATTCACCATAAAGAGTTTTATCAAATGATGATTTTTCAAACATCTCAATATTGATATCTAAAACTCTATTCAGACTTTTTAATAATTCCAAGTAATGTTCTCTTAATCCTTTAATACTTTCATCTAAGTTTTTCATAATATCCTCCTATCCAAATTTTCCTGTTATATAGTCTTCTGTTTTTTTCTTATGTGGGGTTGTAAATATCAGTTCTGTTTTATCAAACTCTTCTAATACTCCTTGATAGAAGAAACCAGTATATTCAGATATTCTAGAAGCTTGTTGCATATTGTGAGTTACAATTATGATACTGTATTCTTTTTCAAGTTGCCTAATAAGTTCTTCAATTTTTGATGTAGAGATTGGGTCAAGAGCTGATGTAGGCTCGTCCATTAGTAATATTTCAGGTCTTATAGAGATAGCTCTAGCTATACATAATCTTTGTTGTTGTCCTCCGGAAAGTCCTAATGAGGATTTGTAAAGTTTATCTTTAACTTCATCCCAAAGAGCAACTGATTTTAAAGAAGTTTCTACAATCTCATCTAATTTATCTTTATCTTTTTCTCCATGTAACTTAGGGGCATAAACAAGATTTTCATAGATGCTCTTAGGAAATGGATTTGGTTTTTGGAAAACCATTCCTATTTTTTTTCTAAGTTCCACAATATCGTATTCTTTATCAAAGATATTTTTTCCATCAAAAATAATATTTCCTTCGTATTTTATATTAGGAATTAAGTCATTCATTCTATTTATTGATCTTAAGAATGTAGATTTTCCACAACCAGAAGGTCCAATTAGAGCAGTAACTTTATTTTTTTTGATTTCCATATTGATATCTTTTAATGCTTTAAAGTCACCATAATAAAAGTTAAAATCTTTTACTAAAATTCTTGTATCATTAGAATTCATATTTCCTCCTAAAAATCTATATCTATATCATTATTTATTTTTTGAATTAAATTTTTGTCTGATAAAAGCACCAAATAAGTTGAAGCTAAGTGTTATAACTACAAGTATAAATAGTGTTCCATTGATAAAAGATGATGGCATATTAGGAACTTGTGTAGATATAACATATAGGTGGTATGGTAATGCCATTACTTGATCCCAATATGAAATTGGTAAGAATGGTAGATAGAAAGCAACTGCTGTAAACATTATTGGAGCTGTTTCTCCAGCTGCTCTAGATATACTTAGAATAACTCCAGTTAAAATTCCTGGCATAGCTGCTGGTAAGATTACCTTAGTTATTGTTTCCCATTTTGTAGCTCCAAGAGCAAGAGAAGCTTCTCTTAAATGATTAGGTATTGCAAGTAGAGATTCTCTAGTAGCTGTAATAATAACTGGTAAACACATTATTCCCAAAGTTAATGAACCAGAAAGTATTGAAACATCAAATCCTAAGAAAATAACAAATAGTGCCATACCAAATAATCCATAAATTATACTTGGAATACCAGCAAGGTTTATTATTGTTAAATTAATGATTCTAGTTAGAAAATTATCTTTAGCATATTCTACTAAATAAACACCAGTAAAAATACCAAATGGAACAGCTACAATGATTGTTCCAAGTGTTAAGCAAAGGGTTCCAACTATTGCTGGAAATATTCCTCCAGCTCTCATTCCGTCAGTAGGCATCTCACTTAAAAATTCCCAAGATATTGCAGGAATACCAGTATATATTATATAACCAATTATTAAAAATACAGGAACTACAGCAACTAAAGTCATTATTTTTATCAATATTTCTAAAAAATTAGCTTTTGATTTTTTTATAATTAACATTATTTTTCCTCCTAAAATTATAACTCTCTTGCTTTTCTTATAAATTTATCAGCTATGCAGTTAGTTATAAAGCTTATTATGAAAAGTACAATTCCAATTGTAAATAGTGCATAGTAGTGAGTACTTCCTTGAACTACTTCTCCCATCTCAGCTGCTATTGTAGCTGTAAGAGTTCTTACTGCAGAAAGTGGGGTAGTAGCTAAAATTGGAGAGTTACCAGTTATCATGAGAACAGTAAGTGTTTCTCCAATTATTCTTCCAAATCCTAGCATAATACCAGCAAATATTCCTGGAAAAGCAGCAGGAAGAAGAACATTAAAAATAGTTTCTATCTGATTAGCTCCAAGAGCAAGAGAAGCTTCTTTGTAAGATTTATCAAGAGCTTCTAATGAGTCATCTGCTATACTTACTATTGTAGGAAGGGCCATAAAAGCAAGCATTATTCCACCAGTTAAAGCAGTTAGTCCACTAGGAAGATTAAATAGATTTTTTATAGGACCAGATAATACATATAACCCGATAACTCCTAAAACAACTGATGGTATAGCTGACATTGTTTCAATGATAATCTTTAAAAATGTTCTTACTTTAGGAGTAGCATATTCAGCTATATAAATAGCTGTTAAAATTCCAACAGGGACAGCAATAACTAAAGCTACTATTGTTACCCAAAATGAACCGACTAAAAGAGGCAAAAGTCCATATAACTCTGAAAGAGAAATCCATTTTTTCCCAAAAAAGAAATCAGAAACAGAGTATGAATCAAAAAATTTTAATCCATTTACAACTATAAATAAAAATATTAGAAAGATTATAACTATATTTGAAATTCCTATTCCAAATAAAATATGCTTCATTCCATTATCTTTAATTTTTCTAAGACATTGCATAAAAACCTCCAAAAATATTTCAATTACATTAATTTAATAACAAAATAATATTAAAATATTAATGTAAAAGAGATATTAATTCAATGTTAAAATAGTGTAAAAAAAATTTTACATGAAATTTACAATGTCTTAATATTGTCTTAACATGGAAAGAATATATTTTACTCGTAAACGTAAAGAAATGATAAAAATTTAATTTGGAGGGAATAAAAATGAGTATTTTTAAAAAAGGTTTATTAGGAATGTTAGTAGCAGTGGGAATAATTTTAAATACTGATGTAGCAGAAGCTAGATCAAGAGTTATTCAAGCTAAAGGATCAGACACTATATTAAATGTATCTCAATCGATAGCAGAAAATTATATGAAAGAAAATAGAAAAGCAAGAATAGCAGTAACAGGTGGAGGATCAGGAGTAGGAATTTCATCTTTAATTAATGGAACAACAGATATAGCTATGGCTTCAAGAAATATAAAAGCTAAAGAACTTGAACAAGCTAAAGCAAAAGGATTAGAGGTAAAAGAAGTAGTATTAGGTTTTGATGGAATAACAATAATAGCTAATCATGCAAATACTATAAAAGATATTGATGATATAACTTTAGGAAAAGTATTTAGAGGAGAGATAACTAACTGGAAAGAATTAGGGGGAGATGACGCTCCAATCGTTGTACTATCAAGAGATTCATCATCAGGAACTCATGAATTTTTTAAAGAACATATAATAAGAGAAAATAATACTAAAAAAGATTTAGAATATGGACCTAAAACTCTATATATGCCATCTAATGAAGCTATAAAACAAGAAGTTAAATCAAATAAATATGCAATTGGATATATTGGAATGGGATATATGGATGACTCAGTAGAAGCTATAAAAGTAGATGGAGTAGAGGCAAGTGTTGAAAATGTGGCAAGTAAAAAATATCCAATAGCGAGAGAAGTATACTGGTACGTTGATAATGCTGCTTCAGAGGATATAAATAAACTTGTAGATTATGCACTTTCTTCAAAAGGACAAGAGTTAATTAGAGAAGAAGGGTTTGTTCCTGTAAAATAAAATATAAAAGATAAAATAATATCTATAATTTAGAGAGAACTCAAAAAATAGTTAAAAGTTATAAATTTTCTTTTACTTTTTGAGTTCTCTCTTTTATAATTTAAGTATAAATTATAAGATCAGCGGAGGCAAAATGAGAATATTAATAGTTGAAGATGACAAGGAGATACAGGAACTAATAACATATTTTCTTTCCAAAGAAGGATACGAAGTGGATCAAGCAGATGATGGGTTAGAGGGTCTTAAACTTTTGAAAGAAAAACAACATGACTTAATAATATTAGATTTAATGTTACCTAATTTAGATGGAAAAAATTTTACTAAAATAGTAAAGGGAATATCTTCAGAGTATGGTAATCCAGCTATTATTATGTTAACTGCTAAAACAGAAATAGAAGATGTATTAGAAGGTTTAGAAATAGGTGCTGATGATTATATGAAAAAACCTTTTGATCCAAGGGAGTTAGTTTTGAGAGTTAAAAGATTTTCCAAAAAAGAGGAGAGAAGAGAGGAAGAGTTTAAGAAAAAATATGAATTTTTAGATTTGGTAATTGAAGATGATAAGCATAGGGTTCTTTATAAAAACAAGGAGATAGAGTTTTCAAAAAAAGAGTATGATTTATTACTTTTACTAGTATTAAATAAAAATTTAGTTATAACAAGGGAAAAAATACTAGATGAGATTTGGAAGAGTAATTACTATACTGGAGATAGAACAGCAGATGTATATATATCTAAGCTAAGAGACAAACTTCCTGGAATAAGTGAATGTATAAAAACAATAAAAGGAGTGGGATACAAATTAGAAGAAAAGAGATAGCGATATTGATAATGATATTAATATTAGAAGGAATATTTGTAGGTATAAATTCACAAATACTTTCAAATTTATATCAAGAAAGGTCAAAGCAAATTTTAAAAGAAGATACAATATTAGTGAAGTTAGTAGCAGAAGGTAATCCACGTACTAAATATCAAGAGCTGTTTTCAAATAATGCTTTGAGATTTACATTGATAGATTTAACTGGAAAAGTGGTATTTGATTCTAAGAAAACAGAAGAAGAAGAAAAAAGGATGGAAAATCACCTTCAAAGACAAGAAATTCAAGAAGCGATAAAGGAAAAAGAGAGCTTTGTAATTAGATATAGTAAAACTTTTGAGACGGTGATGGCATATTATGCTATTTCTATTAAAAATAGTGAAGGGGAAGAATATATACTGAGGACAGCTAGTGAATATAATAAAGAGCTCATGCAAATAAGAGAGTTTCTTTTGATACAGATCATTTTTTTCTTAATATTAAATTATGTCATACATTTTTTTTATAAAAATTATATAAAAAGAGATTTTTATACTAAAATTAAAAGAATGAGAAAATTTCTTGAAAGTGGAGAGATGGAAAAGATAAATTATTCTAAAGATGAGTATTGGCTTTTTGAATTTTGGGATATTTTAAAAGAGTGGCAGGGAAAAAATTTAAAAAATATTTCAAGATTAGAAAAAGAAAGAAGAATACTTTCTGAAGTTTTACATTCTGCAGATTCGTTTATAGGATTGTTGGATAGTGAAGGTAGATTTATCATAAAAAATACTTCATTAAAATATATAGTAGATCCATATGAAGAGCGTTATTTAGAAGCAATAAAGTATTTAGAATTAATAATTCCAATAAAAAATGGATTGCTGAGTAAGAAAGAGTATAGAGAAGATATTTATATACAGAGTTTGAAAAAATATTTCCTATTTACAATGAAATATTTGGAGTTTAGCAATAGATTTATTATTACGGTTAAAGATATAACGAGTACGAGAGAAGCAGTAGAGGTACAGAAAACATTTATAAACAATGTAAGCCATGAATTAAAAACACCACTTACTAATATAAAAGGCTACTTAATAGCTTTGGAGGATGCTCCTGAGATAATGAGAAGGAAGTTTTTAAATACTATTAAGACAAATGTTGAAAAATTAGAAAATATAGTATTAGATTTTTTGAATATTTCGAAGATAGAAAATTCAAACTTAGTTAATATTTCACAAGTTGGAGTTGAGAAGTTAAAAAAAGAACTTTTGGATATTCTTTCAGTAAAGATATATGAAAGAGGAGCTAAAGTGGAGTTTTTATTTCAATTGACTGATGGAAGAGATTACTTAAAAGTAGATTTTGAGAAGATAGTTATGATATTAAAAAATCTTATTGAAAATGGGGTAATATACAATAAGAACTCTAATCCAAAAGTAGTGGTTCAAGTATTAGAAAAAGGAGATAGATATGAGATAAGTGTGATAGATAATGGTATAGGAATACCTATTTATGAACAAGATAAAGTTTTTGAGAGATTTTATAGAGTAGATAAAGCTAGAACAAGTAATCTAGGTGGAACTGGGTTAGGGCTTTCAATAGTAAAGACTCTTATTGAAAAATGTGGTGGTGGACTTATAATAGATTCTAAAGAAGAAAAAGGAACAAGATTTTCTTTCTATATTTTAAAATAAAGTATGGACTAGAGTTATAAAAATATGGTATTATTTAATGGTGTATAAAGTACAGAGAAAAGGGGTAAAAAAATGGTAAAAGTAAAACATGTAATAACAGCTTATAAAGCACAAATGAATCCACAAGTGAATGGAGTTATAGATATATTTGGAGAATTTGATAATCTTATTCAACCTATGTTTCCATTTCCAATGGCAAATCTTTCAGTAGTAGTAACTGTAGAAAATTTACAAAGACCTACTATGTTTGAGGTAAGACTTAATGCTCCAGATGATACATTAATAACTAAAGGAGAATTTGGAATTTTACCAGATCCATTTGGAGTGGGAAAGAAAATTTTAGATTTAGAGAAGTTTCTAGTTGGAGAAAGAGGAAAATATACAATAGATATATTTGAAAAAGTTGCTGAAGATAAGGTTAAATTTCTCTCAACAGAGGACTTATTTATAGCTGATTATCCACCACAAAGAAGGATGTCTGATGAAGAAAAAGCTAAGATATTAGAAACTGAAGGTGTAATTAAAACTGTAAGAACAGAATTTAAAGCTGGTGAAGAAGTTATAAAGCTTCAACTAAACTTGGATAAAAATGCACCTATAGATGAGGGACATATAGCTATTCCAGCCAATGATAGATTAACAGTAGGAGATAGAATTTTTGATCTAACAGGAATTAGAAGACAAATAGAGTGGCTATTTGGAAATCCATTACCAAAAGCTCCAGAGAAAAAGGAAGAAAAAGCTAATAAAACAGTTGAAAAAGAAGAAGAAGTTAATAAAACAGTTGAAAAAACTGAAGAAAAACAATAAAAAATCCTTGACATAATTGAGGAAAACTAATATAATAGTAAGGTATATTAAACCTTTCCCACAAAGGACCGTTGCGTTATATTAGAGAGATATAACATAATTCAGGAGGAAATTTTAAAGTGAAAAAGTATACTTTTATGCAAAGAAAAGAAGATGTTGTTAGAGAATGGCATCACTATGACGCTGAAGGAAAAATATTAGGAAGATTAGCAGTTGAGGTTGCTAAAAAATTAATGGGTAAAGAGAAGTTAACTTTTACTCCACATGTTGATGGAGGAGACTTCGTAGTAGTTACTAACATTGAAAAATTAGTTGTAACTGGTAAAAAATTAACTGATAAAAAATATTATAATCACTCAGGATTCCCAGGAGGAATAAGAGAAAGAAAATTAGGAGAAATTCTAGAAAAAAAGCCAGAGGAACTATTAATGCTAGCTGTTAAGAGAATGCTTCCAAAGAATAAATTAGGAAGACAACAATTAACTAGATTAAGAGTATTTGTTGGAGCAGAGCATGCTCATACTGCACAAAAACCAGTAAAGGTAGAATTTTAATAGGGGGTAAATGACAGTGGCTGAAATGATTCAATATAGAGGAACTGGTAGAAGAAAAACTTCTGTAGCAAGAGTAAGACTAATTCCTGGAGGAAAAGGAATTGAAATAAATGGGAAAACTATGGCTGATTATTTTGGAGGAAGAGAAATCCTTTCTAAAATAGTTGAGCAACCTTTAGCTTTAACTGAAACTTTAGATAAATTTCAAGTTAAAGTTAACGTAATTGGAGGAGGAAACTCTGGACAGGCTGGAGCTATAAGACATGGAGTAGCAAGAGCTTTAATATTAGCTGATGAGACTTTAAAAGGAGCTTTAAGAGAAGCTGGATTCTTAACTAGAGATTCAAGAATGGTTGAAAGAAAGAAATACGGAAAGAAAAAATCAAGAAGATCTCCTCAATTCTCAAAAAGATAATTGCATGGAATTATATACCTCACAAACTCAATGTTTGTGGGGCTTTTTTCTTTATCTAAGATTTTAAAAAAATGAGAAAAATGGCACTCGTAGGTAACAAGTAGCCAACAAGTAGGTAACAAAATTATTTTTCTTTAACTAGCTAAAAATAGTACTTTGTAAAGAATTTTTAAGGAATCTTAAAATTTTGATAAATTAGAAATAAATATGTTTTAAAATTCTTTAAAAAATATTATTTAACTCAATAAAAAATGGAAATCTATATACCTAGAAATAGATATATAAATTTCCACAGTAGAACTATTTATTTAATTTTTTCAAAGCTATATCAATAAGCTTTTTACTATAATCTGCCATAAATAGAGGTATATTTAGTAAATCATCATCAAGAGTTAAATTATCAAAAGAAAATCTTACTCTTAATTTTATATCATCTGAATACTTTTCTCTGAATTTAAAAAGACTTCTACTCTTAGTATTTTTCTCAGCTTTAACTTCAATAGGGAAAACATCATTCTCATTTTGAATGATAAAATCTACCTCATATACATTATCAGACCAATATCTAGGAGAAACTTCAAATTGAGGGATTAAGCTTTGAAGGATATAATTTTCTGTTAAAGCTCCTTTAAACTCTGTGAATAATCTATTTCCTTCTCCAAATGCTGAAGGGGAAAGAAAAGATAATCTACTAAGTAATCCAACATCAACTAAATATATTTTAAAAGCTGATAAATCATCATAGGCAGATAGTGGTATTCTAGGAGCAGAACTTCTAAATACTTTAGTTACTAAATTAGCATTTACAAGCCATTGTAAAGCATCTTCATACTCTCTTGCCCTTGCTCCTTCTTTAACAACCTTATAAATAAATTTCTTATTCTCACGACTTAATTGAGAAGGAATGGATTTCCATATCATTGAAATTTTAGGAAATTCTTTAACATTTGGGTATTTAGCAAAATCTCTTTCGTATGCTTCAATAATATTATTTAGACTTTTTACTATCAATTCTGTATCTCTCTCTTTAGTCCACATATATACAGGCTCTGGCATACCACCAGTGATATAATACATTTTTAATTTTTCATATAAAGGATTATAAAAAGCATCTGGTATTTTTTCAATATCTTCTATACTATCCAAAAAAAGTTTTAAATTTTCGTCTCCATTAGCTATTAAAAATTCACTAAATGTCATAGGATAAATATTTAAGAAGTCAACTTTACCAACTGGAAAAGATGAGGGCTTAGCTAATGTTATTCCTAAAAGAGAACCTGCACAAGCTATGTGATACTCAGGAGCATTTTCATAAAAATACTTCAAAGAGTTAATAACTTCTGGGCAATCTTGTACTTCATCAAATATTATCAAAGTATTGTGTGGTTCTATTTTTTGATTACTTATTAATATTAGATTTTGTAATATTCTGTTTATATCCTTTGTTGTTTCAAAAAATTGACGATATTCCATATTTTCATCAAAGTTGAAGTATGCGACATTCTCATAACATACTTTTCCAAATTTTTTTAAAATCCAAGTTTTTCCAACTTGTCTAACCCCTTTTAAAATAAGAGGTTTTCTATATTTAGAATCTTTCCATTTTATCAAATCATCTAATATAAATCTTTTCATTATTACCTCCAAACTTTCTTTTTTTATATTATATCACATTATTTTATAGAAAAGTGTGGAAAATTACACATTTTTTTAAAGAATATTGTGAAAATTTCCACATAATTTATTATTTTATTAATTCTACATTTTTTTCTTAACTCTTCAATATCCTTATGAGTATAGATTTTTTCAGTAGTAGCATAGCTTTCATGTCCTATCATCTTCTTAATAGCTGTAGCATTTGCATTAGCATTACTGAGAAGAGTAGCAAAGGTATGACGGCAATCGTGAGGTCTATGTTTCATATTTAGTTGCTCCATAATGGGAATGAATATTTCTTAGCTTGAAAGGAATAACTGGTAATACATGGAAAGATATAATTATAGAAATCAAAGGTAAAATATTTAAGATATATAATCAATTTGAGGAAATAATTACTCCTATTTTATCAGAAAGTGAAAGTAAAATATTTAAAAGATTACTCAATAAAGAAAGTGATGAAGGAGAATTAAAAACTGCATTATCATTCTTAACACTATTATTATACAAATATTATAATCAAAAGGTAATTGTATTAATAGATGAGTATGATTCTCCAATAATATCAGCTTCTGAAAAAGGTTATTATACAGAGATGAAAGATTTTTTAAAGGCTTTCTATGGAGAGGTACTTAAAACTAATGATTACTTACAGATGGGAGTTCTTACAGGAATAATAAGAGTAGCTCAAGCAGGAATATTTTTGGACTTAAATAACTTTACAAACTACACAATATTAAATAATGAGTATAGCAATAGTTTTGGATTAGTAGAAAATGAAGTGAAAGCTATGTTAGATTATTATGATATAGGTTACGAGATGCCAGAAGTAAAAGAGTGGTATGATGGTTATAGTTTTGGAAAAGATGAAATATACAATCCTTGGAGTATTTTAAAATATGTACAAAGTAGGGAGTTAAAATCTCATTGGGTAAATACTTCTGGAAATGCTTTAATATTAAATATGTTATTAGCCTCAAACTCAACTGTATTTGATAACTTAAATGATTTGATAAATGGTAAGGATATAATGGTATATATCAATGAAAGTATAAGAATGGGAGATAACCTTTCTCCTAATAATATTTGGGAGATTATGTTATTCTCTGGATATTTGACGGTTAAAGAAAAACTTAGTGAAACAATGTTTACCTTAAGAATACCTAATAAAGAAATACAAAAACTATTTAAAGGTTTATTTGTAGATGCTATTTTTAGAGAGAGTAATTAGGGGGATTTTTATATGCTTTAGATGATTACTATATAATGCATCCTAATATGGAGAGTGGTTATGGTAGAGCTGATATAATATTCACTCCAAGAAATAAAGCTTGGGCAGGATATATTTTAGAACTAAAAAGAGCTAATACTAATGATATAGAAAAAGAAGCAGAAAAAGCTTTTAATCAAATAGAAGATAAAAAATATGAAACTCTATTAAAGAAAAACGGAGTAAAAGATATAGTAAAAATTGGTTTAGTTTTTGATGGGAAAAAAGCTATAGCTTATTATTAAAAAGAGAAGTTATTATCATTGATAATATAGTGTTAATGAGTTACTAAAATAGTGGAGGGTAAAATCTTTCACTATTTTTTAGTATAATAGGGTATAATATAGAATTTTATTATGTTCTATGATATAATCAAAGGAAGAAATATAGACTAAAAATGGAGGATATAGCATGAAAATAGAGAAACTTAAAATCCAAAACTTTCGTTGTTATGAGAATATAGAGTTAGAATTAAAAGATAACTATACAGTTCTAATTGGAATAAATGGAGCAGGTAAAACTACTATTTTAGATGCAATCTCCATAGCTTTAGGTGGTTATATTTCTAATTTTGATGGAATGGGAATACATGGAATCAGTAAAAGTGATTCTCACTATAAAATGTATGAACTAGGAAGTAGAATAGAAAGAGAGCATCAATTTCCTGTTAAGATTTTTGCTGTTGGAAAGATAGGTAATCATGAGATAGAATGGACTAGAAGTCTAAATAAAGAAAATGGAAGAACTACTAATATAGGAGCAAAGGAAATTATAGCTTATGCAACAGAGATACAGGAAAAAGTAAAATCAGGAAATAAAGAGGTGATTTTACCACTAATAGCTTATTATGGAACTGGTAGACTTTGGATGCAAAAAAGAGAAAAAAATAGTAAAAAGAGCCAAGAAAATTTTTCTCGTTTAAAAGGTTATATTGATTGCTTGGATTCTGCTTCTAATGAAAAAATGATGTTAAGATGGTTTGAGAAAATGACCTATTTAGAATTACAAGAAGGGGAAAAAATTCCAGAACTTGAAGTTGTAAGAAAAGCTTTAAATAATACTTATGAAATAATAGATGAGAGCATAGAGAAAGCTAATTTTAATTATAAGGTTAAGAGTGGAGAGCTAGAAGTTAGTATTAAAAGAAAAAATGGAACAGTAGAAAGCCTTCCACTTAGAATACTTAGTGATGGTATAAAAAGTACTATGAGTATGATAGCTGATATAGCATATAGAATGGCTATATTAAATCCTCAACTATTAGATAACATTTTACAAGAAACTTCTGGAATAGTTCTTATAGATGAAATAGATATGCATTTACACCCAAGTTGGCAAAGCAAGATAATAAAAGTTTTAACTAAGACATTTCCAAAGGTACAATTTATATTTACAACACATTCTCCTAGTGTATTGTCAAATATCTCCAATGAAAATATCTTGATTTTAAATAACTTAGAAATATATAAATTAACAGATAAAACTTATGGAAGAGATATAGAAAGTATAGTTCATCAAATAATGAGAACAGAAGTTAGACCTCAAGAGATAGTGGAGAAATTGAAAAAATTTAATAATCTATTAGATGAAGGTAAGATAGATGAAGCAAAAAAATTATTAGAGGAATTAGAAGAAGTATTAGGACAAAATGATACTAATATCATAGATGCAAGAATTTCACTAGATTTAGAAGAAATGGGTATATAACAATGATACTAATTAGAAAAAATCGTATTCCTTCATCTTTAGTTGAATATAAACGAACTATAAATGCTTCCTTTGATAATTTATCTAAAGAAGTAAAAGATAAATTGAGAACTTCTTTATTAAAAGAACAAGGATATATTTGTGCTTATTGTATGAGAAAATTGGGAGATGATTCTTCGAAAGTAAAAATAGAGCATTATGTTGCAAGAAATGAGGAGAATGAATTAGAATATAAGAATTTACTTGCTGTTTGTAAAGGAAATGAGGAAGAATCTTTTGAAAGACAGACTTGTGATACAAGAAAAGGTAATAGAGAAATAAAAATAAATCCTCAAGCAAATAGTGATATTTTAACTATTAGTTATACAAGTAATGGAGAAATAAAATCAAGTAATTCAGATTACCAAAAAGACTTTGATGCTACACTGAATCTTAATGATATTTTTGGATTAGTAGAGGCTAGGAAAGAAGCTTTAAATTCACTAAAAAGAAATCTTAGTAAAAGCAAAACTCATTTAACAGAAGATACAATAAGAAGAATATATACACGATACTTAGAAGCAGAAATAAAAGAGTCATATGTTGGAATATTATTATGGTATCTTCAGAAAAAAATAAGATAAATTTGAGTTTATATAATTATTTGCTAAAATGCTATATAGAATTAAAAATAAGGAGTTGAAAAAATTGCTAGCTAAAATTGTAAAAGATACATTACAGCAAGATGAGAGATTAATTGAAAATGATGAATTTAATATGATTAAATTTTTTGATTTATTGGAAAAATATGATACAAAAATATTAGAATTATTGTATCAAAATGAGGAGATAAAAAATAAATTTTTTTTAGAAATAAATGGAATAAATATTTTTAAACAAGAAGAGTTTAAATTTTTTATTCAACAACAAAAACCTTTTAAAAATGGTTGGACAAAATTAAAAAATAGAATAGGATTATGTGATGGAAAGTATTTTTTACAAGATACACAAGATATAGTTTTAAATTTTCCATTTAAAGATTGTATTTTAGAAGGAGGACAATCAACAGATGAAGGAATAGATAGTTATTTTAACTACGAAATAACTGAATTTAAAGACCAAGAAAAAGCAAATAAGGTAGAGCTAGTTGGAAAAGAAACTAAGGTAAAAGTATCAGCTAGAGGAAAAGAAAATTATGTTATTTCTGGATTTAAAGAATACAAAACTAAAAGAAAAGAAATATTTTTTAATGAAATTTTAGCAAAAGATGAGATAGATAGATTATTAGAAAGAAAAGCTTTTACTGGTTGGAAAAAATATTCAGAAACTGGAGAAGAAATCATTGAAAATATAAGAAGAGATGAAAATGGAGTAATTAAAGAAAATTTAATAATTAAAGGAAATAATCTGTTGGCTCTTCATAGTTTAAAAAAAGAATTTAATGGAAAAATAAAATTGATATATATTGACCCACCATATAATACAAAGAATGATAGTTTTGCATATAATGATAACTTCAATCATTCGACTTGGTTAACTTTTATGAAAAATAGACTTGAGGTAGCGAGAGAACTTTTAAGAGAGGATGGATTTATATGTATTCAAGTTGATAAGAATGAAGTTCATTATTTAAAAGTTCTTATGGATGAAATATTCGACAGAGAAAATTTTATAGCTGATATTTCTATAAAATCGTCAAATATTTCAGGAAATAAAACTTCTCATAAAGAAAAGACAATTTTAAAAAACAAAGATAATTTACTTGTTTATTCAAAAAATTATTATAACATATATATACAGCCACAATATATTAAAAAAAATGATTGGGATACACATTATAATAAGTTTTTAGTTCAATATGAAAATAAAGGAAAAATAGAATATAGAATAGAATCTTTTAAAGATATATTGCTTGCTAATAAAATAATAGATGAAAAAGATAAAATAACTCCACAAAGTAACCAAAATGAACTTTTTAATAAATTTGTTTTTGAAAATAGAGATAAAATTTTTCGTTTTGTTAATTCTATTTCTCCAGAATTAAAAAAATTGAGTATATTAAATCCTAATAAAATTGTAGAGAAATATAATGAGAAAACTTTAAAAACTGAAATGGCAATAAATGGACAACGTATTAATAAATTAGAGAAAACTTATAACTTAGTTGATGGTGATTTAGTACAAGCACAATTAATAGGAGATTTTTGGTGGGATTTAGACTTTCAAAATACACAAAATGAAGGAGGTAAAGGTGTTTCTTTACCAAATGGACAAAAGCCTGAAAAATTAATGAAAAGAATAATAGAAATGTTCACAAATAAAAAAGATATAATTTTAGATTTCCATTTAGGAAGTGGAACAACTTGTGCAGTAGCTCACAAACTTGGAAGACAATATATAGGAATAGAGCAAATGGACTATATTGAATCTTTAAGTGTCCAACGTTTAAAAAATGTAATTGAAGGAGAACAAGGGGGTATTTCTAAAAATATTAATTGGCAAGGTGGAGGAGAATTTTTATATTTAGAGTTTGCTAAATATAATGAAGAAGCCAAAGAAAAAATAAAAAATTGTGAAACTTCAGAAGAATTAGAAAATTTATTCGATGAATTGTACAATAAATACTATTTAAATTATAATTTAAATATTAAAAATTTTAAAAAGTTAATAATAACTTCTGAATATAAAAATCTTTCACTAGATGATAAAAAGAAAATGTATTTATCAATGCTAGATTTAAATAGTATGTACATTAATTATGAAGATATGGAAGATGATAAATTTAAGTTATCAGATAGTGATATAAAATTAACAAAGCAATTTTATGGAGGAAAATAAATGTATCTCTATGAAGAATTAAATAATGCTAAAAAATATGTGTCAATAAAAATTTCAGATTATATAACTTCTAATTTAAAATATGAATTGTTTTTTTGGCAAAAAGAGGCACTAGAAAATCTTATTTTATTGGAAAGTAAAGAAGTTAAAAATCATTTAATGTTTAATATGGCAACTGGAAGTGGAAAAACTTTAGTAATGGCATCACTTATTTTATATTATTATATGAAAGGGTATAAAAATTTTTTATTTATAACAAATCAAAATAATATAATAGAAAAAACAAAGTTAAATTTTTTACAAAGTTATTCCAATAAATATTTATATAAGGATAAAATTATTATAGATAATAAAGAAGTAAAGATAAAGGAAGTTGATAATTTTAGTTCAAATATTGATGAAAATACTATTGAAATAAAATTTTCAACACTACAACAGTTATACTTAGATATAAACCAAGAAAAAGAAAATCAATTAACATTAGAAGAGTTACTTGATAAAGATATTATAATTTTAGCAGATGAAGCACATCATTTGAATAGTAATACAAAACAAGGAAATTTAAGATTTAAACCTGAATCTCTTGAAGGAAAAGGAATTAAAGAAGAAGATGTAGAGACTTTTGGTTGGGAAAATATGGTTAGAGAACAACTTTTAGAAAAAGAAGGAGCAACTTTAAGAGGCAATAAAAATAAATTAATAGAATTTACTGCAACAATACCAACAGAAGAAGAAGTTGTAAGAAAATATACAGATAAAATTGTATATAAGTTTGATTTAAAAAGATTTCTTCAAGAGGGATATACAAAAGAAATAAATTTAATTTCTTCAACTTTTGATAAAAAACAAAGAATAATTCATATGCTTTTAATAAATTGGTATAGACATGACATTGCATTAAAAAATAATATTCCTAATTTTAAGCCTGTAATTTTGATTAAAAGTGAAAATATAGAAAATTCAACAGCAGATTATAATAGTTTCTTAGAAATTATAAAAAATATAACAAATGATGATTTTAAATTTTTAGAGATATTAAAAAATAAAATAATTGGAATTAATGAAATTAATCAAAATGGATACACTATAACAGAGAAAGTCTTAAATAAATTAAATGGGAATTATGATGAAGTTGTAAAATATATAAAAAATAATTTTAAGGAAGAAAATATAATTGTAACAAATTCTAAAATAAACTTAGACTCTTCCACTGAAATAAAATTAAATTCACTAGAAGATCCAAATAATATCATAAGAGTTATTTTTACAGTGGATAGATTAACTGAAGGATGGGATGTTCTAAATCTTTATGAAATTGTAAGAATGAAAGAAACTCAAAACTCAGGAGGGAATAATAAAGGAAAATCTAGTCCTACAACCGTAGAAGAAAAGCAATTGATTGGAAGAGGAGTAAGATACTACCCATTTGAATACTTAGATAAAGAAAAAAATAAAAGAAAATTTGATAATGATATTGAAAATGAATTAAGAATGTTAGAAGAATTATTTTATTATACTTATGATGAAGAATCTAGATATATAACAGATTTAAAAAATGAACTAAAAAAAGATGGTTATATACCTGAAAATAGTGAAAAAGTACAAAAAAAATTTGGTTTGAAAAATAGCTTTAAAGAAACTAGATTTTATACTGATTTCAAAATAATGGGAAATAAAAAAGTAAAAAATGAAATAACTAGAAAGATGACATTAGAAGAATTAAAAAGTACAAAAATTGAGATAAAACTAAACTATAGTTTAAAAGAAGAAGATAAAATTTTTGATAATGAAAGACATTTAGAGTTAGAAAGTGACATTCATCAATTAGAAATCAAGATAAAAGATATACCTAAACATGTATTTTTTAAAGCTTTAAATCGATGTATAAGTGTAGATAAAAATATATTTAAATTTGAAATTTTAAAAAATAAATTAGGAATTAAAACTGTTGATGAGCTTTTAAAGGATGAATATTTAGGAGAATTTAAAATATCAATTAATTCAAAAAATGTTTCTTTGGAAAGTATTAGTGGAGAAGATTTTTTGCAAATAACAGAAAAGGGACTGAAGAAAATTTTTTATGATTTAGAAACTAATTTTTATGATGAAAGAGGAACTGAATTTGAACCATTATATTCTATTGAAGAATTATTTGGAAAAGAAAAAGTAAAAATAATAAAAAAAGAAAATATAGATAAATCTGCTTCTTTAAATTCAGAGTTAGTAAATAGACCTTGGTATGTTTTAAACTCTTTTGTAGGAACAAGTGAAGAAATATCTTGTATAAATTTTTTGAAAGAAAATTTATTTTTATTAGAAGAAAAATATGAAGAAGTTTATTTATTGAGAAATGAAGAGATTTATAAAATATATGATTTTAGTACAGGAAGAGGATTTCAACCAGATTTTTTACTATTTTTAAAAGAAAAGGGTAATAAAAAGTATTATCAAATTTTTATTGAACCAAAGGGAAGTCATTTATTAGAAAATGATGAATGGAAAAATAATTTTTTAAAAGAAATAACAAAACGTTATGAAAATAAAAATTTATTTGAAAATTATACTATAGAAAGTGAAGAATATATTTATAGAATAGTTGGCTTACCTTTGTATAACACAGAGAAGAATGAAGAGTTTAAAGAAGCTTTTGAAAACATAATTTAAGAAAATTTAAAAATATCTAAAAATACCCTTGTAGGTAACACATAGGTAACAAAAGGTATATTTATACCAATAAAATCAAGGATTTCAAATTCTCAAAAAGATAATTGTATGGAATTATATACCTCACAAACTCAATGTTTGTGGGGCTTTTTTCTTTATAAATTATTTTCATGATTCTATATTTTTTCTAGCTTTTCAATATATTTATGAGTATATATTTCTTTAATAGATAGTAAAATAGAGAGTATAGAAAAAGAGCTTGAGGGATTAAAAAAGTTTAAAAAAGGATTATTTTAAGAGTTAGTTGAAGAAATCAGTAACATATGTTACTGATTTTTTTTGTAGTATATAATATAATGTTTACGAAAATAGAAAAGATTAAATGGAGGAGATTATGAGATATATACATGAGAATATGACACTATTAGAGATATGTGAAAAATATCCAGAAAGTATAGAATTTTTAGAGTCAAAAGGATTTAATAATTTGAATAATGAAAGTATAAAAAGTATGTTAGGAAAGTTGAGCTTAAAAAATGCTTTAGTATCTAAAAAAATAAATGTAGAAACTTTTGTAGAGATGCTAAATGAATTTATTAATCAAAGTAGAGACAGTGTAGATATTACGATGAAAAAAAATATTGTTAAAGATGAAGAAATAACAGTTATGGGACTTTTACCTTGTCCAATAAGAATACCACTATTAGAAGGTTTTACAAAATTTTTAGAAGAAAACCCAGATATAAAAGTAAAATATGAATTAAAAGCTGCATCAGCTGGACTTGATTGGCTAAAAGATGATGTCATAAAAGCTAATCATCCTGAAAGGTTAGCAGATATATTTATATCAGCAGGTTTTGATCTATTTTTTGAAGAAAGACTTATGGGAAAATTTAAAAAAGAACACATATTTAAAGACATCACAGGTATAGAAAAATATAATAAAGATTTCCAAAATGAAGAAATTTCTTTAAAAGATCCAGATGGAGATTATTCTATGTTAGGAGTAGTGCCAGCTGTATTTTTAGTAAATAAGAATATGTTAGGAGATAGGGAGATACCAAAATCTTGGGCAGATTTATTAAAACCAGAGTTTAGAAAATCTGTAAGTTTACCAATATCAGATTTTGATTTATTCAATTCTATTTTAATAAATATAAATAAAAATTATGGAGAGGAGGGAGTAGCAAATTTAGGAAGAGCTTTATTAGAAAATTTACATCCATCTCAAATGGTAAAGTCGGATAAAATGAAATCTAACACTCCGACAGTTACTATTATGCCATATTTCTTTACAAAGATGATAAAAGCTGATGGACCAATGGTACCAGTATGGCCAAGTGATGGGGCTGCAATTTCTCCAATATTTATGCTTACTAAAAAGGATAAAGCAGAAAAAATAAAAAAACTTGTAGATTATTTAGCAGGAGAAGAGGTAGGAAAAGTATTTTCACATCAAGGACTATTTCCTACTGTAAATCCAAATGTAGATAATAGAATAGAAGGAAAGAAATTTATGTGGTGTGGTTGGGATTACATACGTAATAATAATATCGGCGAAATATTAGAGAAAACAAAAGATATATTCTTTAAAGCAAGTGAGGAGGAATAAGATGAATTTAGTAACAATATCAGGACCACCATCATCTGGAAAAACTTCCTTGATAATAAAGACAATAGAGAGTTTTAAACAAAGAGGGATTAAAGTAGGAGTAGTGAAATTTGATTGCTTATATACTGATGATGATAAATTGTATGAAAAAATAGGAGTTCCAGTTAGAAAGGGTTTATCAGGTTCTCTATGTCCAGATCACTACTTTGTAAGCAATATTGAAGAAGTTGTAAAATGGGGGATAGAAGAAAGTTTAGATGTCCTTATTACAGAGAGTGCGGGGCTGTGTAATAGGTGTTCACCATATATAAAGGATATAAAGGCTGTATGTGTAATAGATAATCTAAGTGGTGTGAATACTCCTAAAAAAATAGGACCAATGTTAAAGAGTGCAGATATAGTAGTAATAACAAAGGGAGATATAGTATCTCAGGCAGAGAGAGAGGTTTTTTCATCAAGAGTAATGTCTGTAAATCCTAAGGCTACTATTATGCACGTAAATGGACTTAATGGACAGGGAGCTTATGAATTTGGAACTCTTATTTATGATGAGGATGAGAAGTTAGAAAGTCTAAAGGGAAAAAGTTTAAGATTTTCTATGCCATCAGCTCTATGTTCTTATTGTTTAGGGGAGACTAGAATTGGAGAGGAACATCAGATGGGAAATGTTAGAAAGATAGATTTAAGCTCTTCTTGTAAAGGAGGAAGTTGTGGTAAGTAGAAAATTTTTGTTAGAGAATAAGTTAAAAATAATTATAGAGAAATATCCTTTTGTAGAGGAGTTTTTAAAGGATAATCAGATAGATATAAAGTTAGAGCTGAATATAGCAGAGATTTTAAATGGTTATGATGAGACTATTTTAGAAGAAAAATCATTAGATAAAGAGAAATTTATAGAAAATTTAGTTGAATTTGTTAATCAAATGATTGAGATACTAGGGATAGAAGATAATAGTATAGAGGAGATGACAATTTTAGCTGGAATAAATAAATTTGGAGAGAAAGAGGAGTTTGGTGAATTTATTATTCATAAAGGGGAGATAATCTCAATAGTGGGTCCTACTGGAAGTGGAAAAAGTAGATTATTAGCAGATATAGAGTGGGGAGCTCAAGGAGATACACCAACAAAAAGAACTATTTTAGTAAATGGGAAACCTCTTGATAAGAAAAGTAGATTTTCATCAAGTAATAAATTGGTAGCTCAACTTTCACAAAATATGAACTTTGTAATGGACTTAACTGTTTATGAATTTTTAGAGTTACATGCTAAGAGTAGAATGGTTGAGAATGAAGAAGAAGTAATTCAAAGAATTTTTGAAAAAGCTAATGAATTAGCTGGAGAGAAATTTAAAATAGATGCCCCAATTACAAGTTTAAGTGGTGGACAATCAAGAGCACTTATGATAGCAGATACAGCAATATTAAGTACCTCTCCAATAGTTCTTATAGATGAGATAGAAAATGCAGGTATAGATAGAAAAAAAGCTTTAGACTTACTTGTAGGAGAGGAAAAAATAGTTTTAATGGCTACACATGACCCTTTACTTGCTCTTATGGGAGATAAGAGAATAGTTATAAATAATGGTGGTATTTATAAAATTATGAATATTACTGAAGAAGAGAGGGGAATATTAGAAGATTTAACAAAACTTGATAATATTATTCAAGGAATGAGAAATAAGCTTAGATATGGAGAAAAACTACAGTTAGACATGTGAAACTTTTATAAATATAATATATTTTAAAAAGATTCTATAGTAGATTTTTTAAGAAAGTAACTATTAAATTTTTAAAATAAAATAGGAGTGGTTTAACACTCCTATTTTATTTATTTTTTATATCCACATTTAGGACAAGCTCCATGTTCATCCAATGAAATTCCACAAAGAGGACAACGCTCTATATTATTTTTAGTTGTAAACTCCGCAGAAGCAGCATTAACTCCACTAGTAAAAGTAATTTTAGCAATATTTAATTTATCTTTTAATAAATCATAAACTATTTTGATCATACCTTCAACTGTTAATGTTTCTTTAGTAACAACTAGACGAGCATCTGGATATGCTGTAGCTAATTCAGTTTTAAATGCAGGTCCTTTCATAGTATTTTGAGGAGCCCCATCTTTAATTCCAGTTTCTTCATAAACTTTTAAAATAGCTGGTAAAAGTGGATCATCTTCTCTTAAAATAAGTGAATGATCAAAGTTTTGTAAAACTTCCCAAGCTGTTTTTTTGATCTCGTTGCAAGGGAATACCATGTTTACCCCTTCATTGACAGAATCTTCTACTTCTATAGTAAGAACTCCAGTATGTCCATGTAAATATTGAGCCTCTCCTTTAAATTTATAAAATCTGTGTGCATATTGTAAATCAAAACTTGTAATACTTCTCATAGTTTAATCCTCCTTTTAAAATATTTTAACTCATTTGTTCTTCTTGATATAAGTATAGCATTAATAAAAAAATAAGTCAATGAAATTTTTATAAATTTGTAATAATTACAATTTAATAATAAAAACAATAATTATATAAATTTGTAAAGAAAAAACACTTGACAGTTTTTGTATAATCTTATATAATATGCTGGTGATATAATGGAATTAGATGAGTTTTTAGAAGTTTCAACCCTATTAGATTATTATAGAAATCTGTTAAGTGATAAGCAGAAAGAATATTTAATTAATCACTTTGAAGAAGATTTATCTCTTTCGGAGATAGCTAAAAATAATGGTGTGAGTAGACAGGCAGTATATGATAATATAAAAAGAGGAATAAAACAACTGAGAGAATATGAAGAGAAGCTAGGATTTCATGAAAGAGAAAAAAGAGTATATAATGAACTCTTAAGCTTGAAAGAAGATTTCAAGAAAGAAAGACTAGATGAGATAATAGAAAAACTATTTTAGCAGAGGTGAATATGTTAGATAATTTAGGCTCTAGGTTTCAAGAGATATTTAAAAAAGTTAGAGGACATGGAAAACTGAGTGAAAGTAATATAAAAGATGCTCTTAGAGAGGTTAAGATGTCTCTTCTAGAAGCTGACGTTAACTATAAAGTGGTGAAGGATTTCACTGCAAAAATTCAGGAAAAAGCTATTGGAACTGATGTTTTAAAAGGAATAAATCCAGGGCAACAGTTTATAAAAATAGTAAATGATGAATTAGTAGAACTTTTAGGTGGAACTAATGCTAGACTTACTAAGGGAGTAAGAAATCCTACTGTACTTATGCTTGCAGGATTACAAGGAGCAGGAAAAACTACTTTTGCCGCTAAATTAGGTAACTATTTAAAAAAGCAAGGTGAAAAAGTTCTGATGGTAGGAGCTGACGTATATAGGCCAGCAGCTATCAAACAATTACAAGTTTTAGGAGAACAAATAGGAATAGAAGTTTATTCAGAAGAAAATCATCAAGATGTTATTGGAATTTGTGAAAGAGGACTTGCAAAAGCTAAAGAGTTAGGTTCTACTTATATGATAATAGATACAGCAGGAAGACTTCATATAGATGAAAAGCTTATGGATGAGTTAAAAGAGATAAAAAGATTAACTAGACCGCAAGAGATACTATTAGTAGTAGATGCTATGATAGGACAAGATGCTGTAAACTTAGCAGAGTCATTTAATAATGTATTGAATATAGATGGAGTAGTACTTACAAAATTAGATGGAGATACTAGAGGAGGAGCTGCTCTTTCAATAAAAGCAGTTGTAGGAAAGCCTATAAAATTTGTAGGAGTTGGAGAGAAAATTGATGATATAGAGCTTTTCCATCCAGAAAGACTTGTTTCAAGAATATTAGGAATGGGAGATGTTGTATCACTAGTTGAAAAAGCACAAAGTGCAATAGATGAAGAAGATGCAAAGTCATTAGAAGAAAAAATTAGAACTCAGAAATTTGATTTAGATGATTTTTTAAAACAACTACAAAATATTAAAAAGCTTGGTTCATTAGGAAGTATTTTAAAAATGATACCAGGTATGGGACAGATTGGAGATTTAGCTCCTGCTGAAAAAGAGATGAAAAAGGTAGAAGCGATAATTCAATCTATGACTAAAGAGGAAAGAAAGAAACCTGAAATATTAAAAGCTAGTAGAAAGCAAAGAATTGCTAAAGGAAGTGGAACAGAAGTAGCAGATGTAAATAGACTTTTAAAGCAATTTGAGCAAATGAAAGCTATGATGAAAATGTTCAGCGGTGGAAAAATGCCTTCATTACCATCATTTGGTGGATTTAAAGGTGGAAAGGGTGGAAAATTTCCATTCTAAAAATTAATAAATAACTTAAAGATTAAAATATAAATAATAAAAGGAGACGTGAAATTTATGTTAAAATTAAGATTAACTAGATTAGGAGACAAAAAAAGACCTTCTTATAGAGTTGTAGCTATGGAAGCATTATCAAAAAGAGATGGTAAAGCAGTTGCTTATTTAGGAAACTACTTCCCATTAGAAGACTCTAGAGTAGTATTAAAAGAGGAAGAAATAGTAAAATTCTTATTAAACGGAGCTCAACCAACTAGAACTGTAAAATCAATTTTAGTTAAAGCTGGAGTATGGGCAAAGTTCGAAGAAGCTAAAAAAAGATAATTGATTAAAAAAATTAAGGGACATCATAGTAGTCCCTTTTTTATTTTTCTTAAGTTGCTATTTTGTAGGAGTTAATCTAATAGTTACTGCTATTCTTCTTTGGAATGAATTTAAAGAGAACTCCTCCAATTATTGCTGGTAAGACCCAAGCAAGTCCAAAAGATTCTAGTGGAAGTAAAGAATAAATACTTGTGAAGAAAGAAAGTTTTATTCCTATAGTTTGTAATGCTTCATAACCACTTATAATTCCAGCTCCTACGACAGTCCCAATGAAAATATTATCATTTGTAATTTTATTTTTTAAGATATTTAAAAATATTAATGCAATTGCAATAGGATATAAGAATACTAAAACAGGCACAGCTAATTTGATTATGATATCAACCCCAAACATAGCAAAAATTATACTTATAATAGTAGTTATAACAGCTAATTTTTCATATGATATTTTAGTTAGATCACTAAAATAATCGGCAACAGTCGCAGTAAGTCCAATTGCTGTTGTAAGACAAGCACCAGTAACACAAATACCTAAGATAATTTTTCCAAAATTTCCAAGGAGTAATTTAGCTGTAGAAGTAAGAAGTTCAACACTTCCAATTCCTGCAGGGAGAATATTAGTTACAGTACTTCCTATGTATCCCAAACCACCATAAACTATTGCAAGACCACCAATAGCTATGAAACTAGCTTGTATAAGGAAAGAAACCTCTTGATTAGGAGATAGTTCTCTATCTTTTCTGATAGATTTTAAAATTATATCTGAGAAAACAATAGCGGCAAGAGTGTCCATTGTTTGATAACCATTTAAAAATCCATATTTGAATGGAGTAATTTCTTTTTCAAGTGGAATAGACTTACCTAGAGGAATAAATACACCCTTAAAAATTATAATAGCAAGAACTACTAAAAGAATAGGTGTCAAAATAGCACCGACTCTATCTACTACTTTACTAGATTTAAGTGAAAAAAGTAGAGATATCCCAAAGAAAATAATTATGAAAACAATATTATAAATACTGTAATTAGTAGAATTTTTGGGAAAAATCATCTCAAAGGCAGTAGCTCCAGTTCTAGGTAGAGCAAGTAGTGGACCTATAGAAAGAATCAAAGCTATATTAAAAAATTTACTAAATTTTGGAGATACTCTTTTAGCAAAGCTATCTAAATCTTTTCCAGCAAAAGCAGAGGTAAATATAGCTAAAAGTGGAAAACCAGCTCCTGTTAGGATAAAACCAATGGCAGCAGGGATCCATTCATCTCCATTTATAAATCCAACCATAGGTGGAAAAATTAAATTTCCGGCACCAAACAGCATTGCAAAAAGAGCAAAGCCTGTGACAATGACATCTTTTTTCTTATACATAATTTTCCTCCTTAAATATTCAAGTTTTAGTATATTTTATAAAAATATTTTATCAATGTCAAATTAAATTAAGACTTTATAAAAAAATATCTTGACAAATTATAATCAATCTATTATAATGATATAGTTAAATAGATATTTAAAAGAAGAAACTACCTGTTTCTCACCTTATGGGCATTAGCTTACACAAGGTCAAAAGCTTTTTTTAATGATAGTTACGTTTATTTATTATAAAAGTTAGAGATACAGGGCATAGTTTGTCCTGTTTTTATTTATAATTTAGAATGGAGGTGCTTATTATTACTGAGAAAATTAGAATTAATGAAAAAATAAAAGGAAAAGAGTTTAGAATAATCTCATCTTCTGGGGAACAATTAGGAGTGATGAGTGTTAATGCAGCACTTGAATTAGCTAGACAAGAAGGATTAGATCTAGTTGAGATAGCAGCTACTGCTAAACCACCTGTATGTAAAATAATGGATTTTGGGAAATACAGATATGAACAGATGAGAAAAGCAAAGGAAGCGAAGAAAAATCAAAAACAAACAATTGTAAAAGAAATAAAAGTAACAGCTAGAATAGATAGTCATGACTTAGAAACTAAGATGTCTCAGATTAAAAAATTCTTAGAAAAAGAAAATAAAGTTAAAGTGACACTAGTGCTATTTGGAAGAGAAAAAATGCATTCTACTTTGGGTGTAGATACATTGGATGAGATAGCTGATAAATTTGCTGAAATAGCTGAAGCAGATAAAAAATACAACGATAAGCAAAAACATGTAATCTTATCGCCAAAGAAAAATTAATAATAAAGATTTATATATTTGAGAGGAGGACATTATTATGCCAAAAATGAAGACTCATAAAGGAGCTAAAAAAAGAATAAAAGTTACAGGGACAGGTAAATTTGTAGTAAAACACTCAGGAAAAAGTCATATTTTAACTAAGAAAGATAGAAAAAGAAAAAATAACCTAAAGAAAGATTTCGTAGTAACTGAAACTTTAACAAGACACATGGAAGCTTTATTACCATATGGAGCAGGAAGATAATTAATTTAGCATAAAAGCATATTTTCGATAAATAATTAGGAGGAAATGTAATGAGAGTTAAAACTGGTATAGTTAGAAGAAGAAAGCATAAAAAAGTTTTAAAAGCAGCTAAGGGATTTAGAGGTGCTTCTGGAGACGTTATAAAACAAGCTAAACAAGCTACAATGAAAGCAGCAGCTTATTCTACAAGAGATAGAAAAGTAACTAAGAGAAGAATGAGACAATTATGGATAATCAGAATAAATACAGCTGCTAGATTAAATGGATTGACATATTCAACTTTAATGAATGGTCTTAAGAAAGCTGGAATTGTATTAGATAGAAAAGTTTTAGCGGATATAGCTTTAAACAATTCAGCAGAGTTCACAAAATTAGTAGAAACTGCAAAATCAGCTCTATAATTTAAATTATATTATAAAATAAAAGGCTTTGAAAGGAAAGAGAACTTTCAAAGTTTTTTTATGATATTCATATATATGTAAAAAAAAAATTAAAAAAAAATAAAAAAATATTTAAATGTAACGAAGTTGTCACAAAGGAAAGATATAATAAGTTTGTAATAAATCTTTCCCCAAGATATTTTAATATAGATTAGTAAAAATAGCAGACAAAAGTCTGCTATTTTTATTTTATTTGTTATCAATTTGATACGACAATATATTTTGGTATTCTTCAGGAGTATCAATATCTAGAAACTCTTTTTTATCTTGGAAGTCTACAAAAGAGATAAGGGCTGTTTTTTTTATAATTTCTCGACCACCAGTATCTCCCTCTAGTTTTAACAAATCTTCTCTTTTATTTTTAGGAAAAAATACTGGAGAAAAAGATTGACCTTCGGCTCTTGGAATTGTAATATAATTGTATCTCAAAAAATTGAAATAAATTTTTAGAAGAGTATTTTTTGTCAAAAGAGGTTGATCAGCAGTAAAAAAAACAATTCCTTCTCCTGATGAATTGTTTATACCAAGCTTTATACTTTCACTTTGTCCAAATTGAGATCTTTTATTTTCAAGATAATTGTATCCAAAATTTTTAGTCAAATCTTTTACCCATTTTTCTCTTCCACATACATATATGTTATAAAAAGGTAGAAAAGATAATTTTTCTAAGGTATATCCAAGTAGGTTTGTATCTCTATAAGGAAGTTGTAATTTATTTTTTCCCATTCTCTTTGAATATCCTGAAGCCATAACTATTGCATCAGTAGGAATGTATTTAAAAAAATAGTTATGATAAAGTGAACCTAGAATAAAATTGTATGGACAATTTTCTTTTTTTAGCTGATTACAAATTTCTAAGGTTTGTGAAAATTTTTCAAGATAATTATCTCCATCTATTCCATTAAAAAATAAGTAGTTATTTGTATTTGAAGAACATTTAAAAAAATCACCAAATTTAATATAATCTTTTAAGAAATACTTGTTTGCAATTTTATTTATATAGAGGCTAAATTTCTCTTTAAAAATTTCAAATCTATGAATATTATTTTTCTCTAACTTTAAATTTAGGATATCTAAATTGATTACTCCGATAGTTTTTGTTGAAAAAGGGGGAATACAAGGTTCTGTATCACTCCAAGCTTTTATTTTTTTCTCTTTAGCTCCATCACCTTCTATTAATATATAGTCAAATTCTTTTTTTAAATTGTAAATCTTATCATATGAAGGAGAATAAAGCTTATTATTTTCTAGCTTTTCCCCATAGACAAAGATATTTTTTGAAAGCCCTTTAATTTTGTTATTAGCTGTTATTAATACTTCAAATTCTTCAGGTTTTGGGAGAAAGATTTTAGTAGTTGTAGTTATTAATACTTTTCCAGAAACAGAGAGTTCTCTAGCTAAAGAAAACATAAGAGAGGTTTTTCCACCAGCACCTGTAATAGTAATAACATCTCCTTTTTTTATATCAAATACTTTTACTAACATAATCCACCTCCTTTTTTTATATTTTATGATAGAAGAGAATTTTATTCAAGTATAAATAATAAAAAGAAGAGAATATTACAATAAAATTTGTAATAATTCTCTTCTAGTTTATTAATATAAATTGATTTAAAACTTATTAAAATGTAGCGACAACTCCACCATTATAATTAGATAGAATATATTGTTTTACTTTTTCACTTTGTAAAGCTTGAATAAGTTTAACTATATCTTCTTTTTTTTCATCTCCTTCTCTTACAGCTAAAATATTAGCATAAGGAGATTCTTCCCCTTCTAGAACTAAAGCATCTTTTACCGGAGAAAATCCAGCTTCTAAAGCATAGTTACCATTGATTACAGCAGCAGCTACATCTGGTAAAACCCTAGGAAGTTGTGGAGCTTCAATAGGTTTGAATTTTAATTTTTTAGGATTTTCAACAATATCAAATTCTGTTGCATATAGATTATTAGGATCAGCTAATTTGATAAGTCCTTTATTATGTAATAATATAAGTGCTCTTCCACCATTAGATGGATCGTTAGGGATAGCAACAGTAGCTTTTGCTGGTATATCTTCAAGCTTTGTATATTTTTTAGAAAATACTCCTAATGGTTCTACATGAATTTTTGCAGCTGAAACAAGTTTTAGATTTCTTTCGTTTGCAAATTTTTCTAAGTATGGATAGTGTTGAAAATAATTAGCATCTATTTCACCATCAGCTAATGAAAGATTTGGAGTCACATAGTCAGTGAACTCTATAACTTTTAAATCTACTCCTTGAGCTTTTAAATCATCTTTTATTAAATTTAAAAGTTCAGCATGTGGAACAGGAGTAGCTCCAACTTTTAATTCTCCAGCTACAGAATTAATACCTAGTGTTAAAAGTCCTGCTAATAAAAGTGTTTTAACTGATAATTTCATATTATCCTCTCCCTTATGTTTTATGTTATTTATCTATTTTTTTTTGATCTGTAAACTAAATAATCTCCGAGTGATTGTAAGATTTGAACTACTATAATAATAACTATTACTGCGTATATCATGATATCTGTTTTAAATCTTTGATATCCAAATCTGATAGCTAGATCTCCTAATCCACCAGCACCAATTGTTCCTGCCATAGCTGAAAATCCAATAAGACTTACTATAGTAACAGTTATACCATGTAGTATATGAGGCATAGTTTCAGGTATCATAACTTTAAATATTATTGTCCAGTTATTTGCTCCCATACTAGAACTAGCTTCAATGAGACCTTTATCTACTTCGTTTAAAGCACCCTCTATCATTCTGGCTACAAATGGAGCTGCTGAGATAGAAAGAGGTACTATTGCTGCAGTACTTCCTATTGTTGTTCCTACTATTATTCTTGAAAGAGGAAAAAGAAGTATCATAAGTATAATAAAAGGGAATGATCTTAAGGTATTGATTACAAAATCTAGTACTTTGTTGAGTTTAGGTTTTTCCAAAATATTTCCTTCTTTTGTAATTGTAAGAAGTATTCCTATTGGAAATCCAATTAATAGTGAAAAAAATGTTGAGAAAAAAACCATGTATAATGTTTCTAATGTAGATGTCCATATCATACTAAATACCATTGTATATCACCTCTGTGAGTACTCCTGCTTCATTTTTAAACCAAGATATAGCTTCTTTTTGCTGATCAATATTTCCAGAAAGTTCTATAAATAGGTGTCCTACCTTCATAGTAGATAAATTATCAATAGATCCTCCAATTATACTAAGATCTATATTGAAGGTTCTCACAGCTTGAGAAATTATAGGTTCTTCAGCCATTGTGCCTAAAAAATCGAGTCTAACTATTGACTTACCCTTTGTTTTCATTATCTCTATTCCTTGCTTTTCGTCAGCTGGAAGATAAGAAATTAGTTCCTTTGTAACTTCAGTTTGTGGATTAGAGAAAATATGGTGGACACTTCCAGATTCTACAATTTTTCCATCAGACATTACAGCTACTCGATTACAAATATCTCTGATTACTTCCATTTGATGAGTTATCATCACAACTGTAAGCCCAAATTGTTTTTTTATATTTTTTATTAATTCCAGTATTGATTTAGTTGTTTTAGGATCTAGGGCTGAAGTAGCTTCGTCAGATAGTAGTATATCTGGATTATTTGCTAATGCTCTAGCTATGGCTACTCTTTGCTTTTGTCCGCCAGATAACTGTGATGGATAGTAATTTTCTTTATCAGAAAGTTCAACTACCTTTAAAAGTTCTTTAACTCTCCTGTCTATATCAGATTTTTTCCAATTAGCAATCTCTAGGGAAAAAGCTATATTTTCTCCTACTGTCCTTGAAGAAAGTAGATTAAAATGTTGGAAAATCATTCCTATTTTTTTTCTTCTTTCTAATAACTCTGCTTTAGAAAGAGCTGTAATATCAATACCATCTATTATAATTTTTCCATCTGTTGGTTCTTCAAGTCTGTTTATGAGTCTTATTAAAGAAGATTTTCCAGCACCACTAAGTCCAATTACTCCAAAAATATCCCCTGTTTTTATTTCTAAAGATACATTTTTAACGGCATGATAGCCATTAGGATATATTTTATTTATGTTTTGTATCTCTATCATTCTTACCTCCTGTAGATATTTATTAGTAAAAAAATCTCTATTACCATCAAGTAATAGAGATATAATAGAGCTTTTTAGTTCTATCCATCTTTCTGGAATTAGCACCACACTTTAAAGCAGGTTGCTGAAACTTCTTTGGGCCAGTCCCTCGGTTTCTCTTGATGGTTAATTTCTTTGTTAGAGTTATGATATAATTTTTTTATAAAAATGTCAATACTTTTTTTGAAAATATAAAAATCTTTTATTGGAATTTATTTTTTAGGAATAGAAACGAGAAAAAATCTTTATATTTTTGTAAATAAATTTTATATTCTTCAATTTTTTAGTTTCTATAAGTTTACTTTCATTTTATAATTTTATAAATTTTCTTTTCTCTTTTTTCTTAGGCAATTTAAATGAAAAGGGAAGTTCTTTTCTAAGGATAATAATACTAATAATAAAACACATAAAATCTGAAGCTGGAAGAGATAGCCAGACACCAGTTTCTCTCAAGAATAATGGAAGTATAATTATTGAAATTATAAAAAATACAATGCTCCTCAATGAAGAAATTATATTTGATAACTTTGTCATCCCTTTAGATTGTAAGTATGATATATTAATAAAATTTGCTCCTTGAAAGATAATAGCACTTGCAAATAAAATCAATCCATGTGCTGCTAAATCTACAAGAGCTTTATCATTATTAAATAATTTTACTAAATATTTTCCAAAGAATATTATAGTTAGGAGTATAGATGAAGATATAAAGAAAGTTACTATATGTCCTAATCTATATGTTTTTTTAACTCTCTCATACTCTTTTATTCCATAGTTATAGCTTATAATAGGTTGTATTCCTTGAGATAATCCAGTAAATAAGCATCTAAATATATAACAAATGTATGCAACAATACAGTAAGCTGATACTCCTATTTCTCCTAAAAATCTCATAAAAGAGATATTGAAGAGTGCATTTGTAAGTGCTGCTGTAAACTCTATTGTAAATGATGGAAAACCAATAGAGATAATATTTTTAAGAAAAGGCATCTTTATTTTTTGGAATTTATATTTTAATTTACAATCTATTCTATAAAAGTATTTTACTAAAAATAAAAATGAAAATAATTGTCCAATAGCTGTAGCAAAAGCTCCTCCAAAGACTCCCCACTTAAATATTATAATAAATAACCAATCTAAAAATACATTAGTGATAGCTCCAATAAGCATAGATATGAAAGCATATACTGGAGCTTTATCATTTCTGACTACAGCATTTAAGCTATTAGATAGCATTAAAAATATCATAGCAATGATGCAAGTATAGAGATATATTTTAACTTGTAAAAGTAACTGTTCACTAGAACCTAACAAAAATATCAATCTATCTCCACTAATTAGAACTAAGGCTAAAATGAGAATGTAAAAAATAATATTCAAAGTAACTATATATGAGAAACAGGTATTTTTAAATTTTATATTTTTAGGACGTAGAGACATCAAAGTAGCTCCACCAGTTCCAATTAATAAACTTATAGCAATTCCTAGGTTAATAATAGGGTAAGCTATATTTACAGCAGCAAGTCCAGCTGCACCAACCCCTTGTCCAATAAAAATTCCATCTACAATGGCATAGAGAGCATTAACCATCATACCAGTAACAGCAGGTATTGAAAAATTAAAAAATAGCCTTGTGATTGAATCCTTTTTTAGGTCAATAGCTTTAAACATTTTTCCACCTCATTTTAAAAATATTAGTTCTTTTAGATAAGATAAAATTACAATTTAGAAAATAGTGAGATTTAATTCTTTAGATAGATCTTCTAAAAGAGCTACCCCAGCAATTGGATTTCCCTTTTCATCTAAAGATGGAGCATAAACTCCAATTGCCATTTTACCAGGAACAACAGATAAAATACCACCACCTACGCCACTTTTAGATGGAATACCAACCCTTATAGCAAATTCACCAGAATTATCATACATCCCACATGTAACCATAAGAGTTTTTATAATAGTGGCAACTCTTGTAGGAATAATTTCCTCACCAGTAGATAATCTACCATTATTTAGTAAAAATACAGCTATTTTAGAAAGTGTTTCTGCTGTTACTTCAATAGAACATTGTTTAAAATATACTGTTAAAGCATCTTCTACATTTCCATCTATAATACCTTCACTCTTTAAAAAATATCCCATTGATCTATTTCTATTACCTGTTTCACTTTCGCTACAATATACTTTATAGTCAACATCCAATGTATTATCTTCTGAGATTAATTTAAAAAAATCTAAAAGACGGTCAAATTTCTCTTTAGCATCCTTCCCTTTTATCATAGATGAAACAGCAATAGCACCAGCATTAATCATAGGATTGTAAGGTTTTTTTCCATTGGAAGTTTCAAGTTTAACTATTGAATTAAATGGATCACCAGTTGGCTCCATTCCAACTTTTGAAAAAACATAATCTTCTCCATTATCTAGTATAGCTAACATAAGAGTAATTAGTTTAGATATACTTTGAATAGTAAATTTATTATTCCAATCTCCAGCACAGTATTTATTTCCATTTATATCTGTTATAAAGATACCAAGAGCACCTTTAGGAGCCCTATCAAGTTCTGGGATATAGTTAGCAAGATGTCCAAGCTCACAAATAGGTCTATTTTTTATAACTAATTTATCTAAAAGTTCATTTAAATTCATTTATACACTCCATATAATTATATTTTAAATATTCAAAATAATTATATCAAAAAAATAAAATAATTTAAACTTTTTCCAAAAAAATTTCGTCAAAAAGATGTAGTAATTAATTCATAAAATTCTTTCCCCAAAAAAAGAGGAGTCTATAGTTGTATAGGCTCCTCTTTTTATAATATTATTTTCTAACTGGCACTATCTCTATCCAATAACCATCTGGATCTCCTATGAAATAGATTCCCATAGCTGGATTTTCATAGATAATAATTCCCATTTCTTTATGTTTTTTATAGGCTTCTTCATAGTTTTCAGCGGTGATAGCTAGATGGAATTCTTCGTCACCTAAATCATATTTTTCTTTTCTATCTCTGAGCCAAGTGAGTTCAAGGGAGAAATGTCCTTCGCCATCCCCTAGATAAACTAGCTTATAACTACCATCTTGAGCTTCTTTTCTTCTTACTTCTTTCAATCCAAGAGCTTCTTTATAAAATTTTAAACTATTTTCTAAATCTAATACATTGAAATTAAAATGATTAAATTTAAACATATTAATCCTCCTTAAATATTGATAAATAAATTATAACAAAGAAGAATAAAAGTTGTCAAAAATAATCTTAGGGGTTATAATATATGGAATAGTAATATTTAGGAGGTAAAAATGAAAATTTTTTATATTTATCATAGTGGGTTTGCAGTAGAAACAGAAAATTATAGATTGGTCTTTGATTATTATATGGAACCTAAGAGAAATAGTGGAGATTTTAAAGTAGAAAATTTTGTAATCAGTGATAAACATGTAATAGTATTTTCATCTCATGGACATGGAGATCATTTTAATAAAGAAATTTTAAAATGGAAAGAGAAAAATCCAAACATAAACTATATTTTAAGTGATGATATTGAAGCTGAAATAAAAAAATATTTTGTAAAAGAGGGAGACATTTTAAGTATAGCTGAAGCGGAGATAAAAGTTTTTGGCTCAACTGATTTAGGAACATCTTATTTAGTCAAATGTGATGGAAAGATATTTTTTCATTCTGGAGATTTAAATTGGTGGGCTTGGTCAGATGATACGCCGGAAGAGGAGAAAGAGATGAGAGATCTCTATATGAAAAAAATGGAAAAAATAGTAGAAAATGTAGAGAAAGTTGACTATTTATTTTATCCTGTTGATCCAAGATTAGAAAAAAATAGTTTTTTAGGTATAGAGGATTTTATAAAAAGAATTGAAGTGAAAAATATAATTCCAATGCATATGTGGGATAACTATAGTATAGCTGAGAATTTGGAAAAAAGAGTTGATATAAATGTAATAAAATTTAAAAAAAATTGTGAAAAAATATTTGAAATATAAGGAAAAAGAAAGATGTTAAAGATAAGATTTGCTAAAAAAGAAGATTTAGATAGAATAGCTGATATAGAATTAGAGTGTTTTCCGGTAGCAGAAGCAGCTGACAGAGAGACATTGAGAACTAGATTTGAAGCCTTTAGTGAAAATTTTTTAGTAGCTGAAAAAGATGGGAGAGTAATAGGTTTTATAAATGGTTGTACAATTCATGTTCCAGAGCTTTCAGATGAGTTATATCATAATACAAAGCTACATAAACCTACTGGAAATTATCAGACAGTTTTTGGATTAGATGTAATACCTGAATATAGAAAGCAGGGTATAGCAGGAAAACTTTTAGACGAATTAATAAATTTGAGTAAAAAAAGAAGTAAAAAAGCAGTGATATTAACTTGTAAAGATCAACTAGTACATTATTATTCTAAGTTTGGCTTTAAACATCTAGGGGTATCAGTTTCTTCACACGGTGGAGCTAAATGGAATGATATGTATTTAGAGTTAAAGAGTAAATAAAATATTGATAAAATTCGTATTTTTTGATATAATATACTCTGAATAAAAATTAAGGATAGTAAGGGTAGAAAAAGTTATGAACTTAGAAAAGAGAGCTAATGTATTAAAGAAGATATATTTTATGTTAAAAATGGACCAAAGAGGAGCCTATATTACTCCAGTTGATTCTAATGGAAAGATATTAGAGAATATTGAAATAGATGAGGGTATAGATAAGACTTCTGCTGCAATTTTGACATATATAAAAGAAATAAAAGAGGATAGCTTCTTCATAGACTGGGAAAATGAATATGAAGAGCCTTATTTAAGTGAACATCCAGACTTAATAGAGTATTTGATTGATAATCCAATATTTGTAAATGAGAAAATGGAGAGACTTAAATGGATAAAAAGAGATAATACTCTCTCTTTGATAATTAAAGAGAAAGAAAATACTAGTACCGTTCTTACAACAGAACTATTGCTCAATGGAGCTATAAATGATTTTGTAATAATAAATGAAGATTTAATTTTAGCTGATGATATTTTTTATATAATAGATATGGAGAGTAATGATTTTCATACATTGAAGGAGCTAGTTGGAACAATAGATGAATCAGGACTAGAAAATTTTTTAACTCTTACTATAAAGTACTTTAAGAATATTGAGATAGAATATAAAAACTATAAGGTTGTAGAAGGAGAAAAGAATACTCCTAATCCTCAATTAATTATAGAAAAAATCTCTCATGATAATAGTTTGTATCTTCAAGTGACACTTATGGTGTCTGGAATGCATTATGATTTTTTGAATAAACATGAAATTGATAAAGTAGCTATAGTGAATAATATGGAAAAAAAGATATCCATCTGTAAGATAGATATCAGTAAGATTTCTGAAGCGATAGAAGATATTATAAAACTTCTAGTAAAAAATCAGAAAAATTTAAAAGTGAGAGCAAGTTATTATTTAGATGAAAGTAATTTTATTATTATGCAAGAAAAACTTGCAAAAGAGTTTATTATGCAAGATTTGTTACAATTAGCTTCAAAATATAAAGTTGTAGGAACTGATAAATTGAGAAAATATAATATAAAAGCTGTAAAACCTAAAGTTATAGGAAAATTTACTCACTCAATAGATTTCTTAGAAGGAGAGGTAGAATTAGAGATCGAAGGGGAAAAATTTTCTATTCTAGATGTATTATCTTCCTATAGAAAAGATTCTTATATAATGTTGAGTGATGGAACAAGTGCTTTAATTAATAAAAAATATATAGAAAAACTTGAAAGAATTTTTAAAGATAGTGATAAAAAAAAGGTAAAACTTTCATTTTTTGATTTACCTCTTGTAGAAGAGTTAATAGAAGATAAAATTTTCTCAGAAGAGATGAATAAAACTAGAGATTTTTTTAAAGGGATGAACAATATAAAGGATTATCCAATTGAATTACCAAAGATAAAAGCACAATTAAGAGAGTATCAAGAGTATGGATATAAATGGTTATCTTATTTGATGGATAATAATTTAGGAGGATGTTTGGCTGATGATATGGGACTTGGAAAAACGTTACAAGCAATCTCAGTACTGACAAGATTACATGAAGAAAAAGGGAAAAAAAGTTTAGTAATTATGCCAAAATCTCTCATATATAATTGGGAAAGTGAAATAAAAAGATTCAGTCCTAGGTTAAAAGTTGGAATTTATTATGGAAATTTTAGAAACAGAGATATTATTAAAAAGAATAGTGTGGTACTTACAACTTATGGAACAATAAGAAATGATATTGAAATTATAAGAGATTATATTTTTGATGCTGTGATATTAGATGAATCTCAAAACATAAAAAATGTAAACGCGCAAACCACTAAAGCAATTATGCTACTTAATGCAAAACATAGAATAGCTTTGAGTGGAACACCGATAGAAAATAATTTGAGTGAATTATATTCCTTATTTAGATTTTTAAATCCATCTATGTTTGGAACTATGGAGGAGTTTAATAATTATTATGCTATCCCTATTCAAAAGGAAAATGATCAGGAAGCTATAGATGAATTGAAGAAGAAAGTTTATCCATTTATTTTAAGAAGAATAAAAAAAGAGGTTTTAAAAGATTTACCAGATAAAATAGAAAAAACAATGTATATAGAGATGAATCATGAGCAGAAGAAACTTTATGAAGAGAGAAGAAACTATTATTATAATATGGTACATTCTCAGATTAAAGAGAATGGATTTGGAAAAACACAATTTTTTATACTTCAGGCTTTAAATGAATTAAGACAGATTACAAGTTGTCCAGAAGTTAAAAGTATAGGGGTTACTTCTAGTAAGAGAGAGGTTCTTATAAATAATATATTAGATGCTGTTGAAAATGGACATAAGGTACTCGTGTTTACTAACTATATAAGCTCTATAAAGAATATTTGTGAAGATTTAGAAAAGTATGGAATAAAGTATTTATCTATGAGTGGATCAACAAAAGATAGACAATTGTTAGTAAACAAATTTCAAAAAGATAATAAATATAAAGTTTTTGTAATGACATTAAAAACCGGAGGAGTAGGGTTAAATCTTACTGCTGCTGATACTATATTCATATATGATCCATGGTGGAATAAAACAGTTGAAAATCAGGCTGTAGATAGAGCTTATAGACTTGGACAGGATAGAACAGTGTTTTCTTATAAATTGATTCTAAAAGATACAATTGAAGAAAAGATACTCCAATTACAGGAGTCAAAGATAAAACTCCTAGATAATTTGATATCTGAAGATAGTACAACATTGAAGACACTTACAGAAAAGGATATTGAATTTATTTTAGGAGAATAAAAATTTAGGGAGAAAAGATGGCGATAAGTAAAGATAGATTTAGAGAGGCAGTAAATGATTTTTACTCAAAAGAGGTACTATTCAAGCTATATACTAAATACTTTCTAGATTGGATAGCTGAAGGATATATAGGGAGTAATTTAGGGCTTTTTGAGATCTCTTTAATTAACGAAAATACTAATAAACAAACTTTCTTAGATTTATTAGAGCAATTTTATTCCAAAGAAGAGGTATTTTGTACAATATTTGAAAAATTAGATAAAGATGTAAGGGAAGTTTTTGAAGAAATAGCTTGGAATGGAAAGTTTTTTATATTAGATAAAGATAGGTTTTTCAAATTAGAAAATAATTATGATATAAATAAAGATTTAAAAGAGGAATTTTTATTTTTCAAAGTGGATAAGGATATCAAAAAAGGAGAGTATTTATACTTAGATTATGATATTGTAAGGGTAATAAGACGATTTATGGAAAAACCAGAATCATATAATATAGTTGCTCAAAATAATGTAAAAGTAGCTTTAGTTAATAACAATGAAAGGGAGTTTATAGAGAATTTTAAGATGTATTTTGAGTTTTATTCTCAAGGTGGGGTAAAACTTTCAAGTAGTGCAAAGATATTAAAAGAATCTAAGCTCAACATGAAAAAATATTGTAATATAACTGAATACTATGAAGACTCTAAAGATTTAGATTATTTAAAAACAGAAACAATAGCACTTTTCTTTTTTTTAGTGAAGGAAAAATATATCAATGAGAGCTACTTTAAAGTTTCAAATATAAAGAATATAGTTAAAGATTTTATAAGTGGGGAACTCATAAAGGAAGAGAATTATCATTATACTTCTTTATATTTAAATTATTTAAAGGGAGTAAAAAATATTTGGAAATCTAAAGAAGAGATAAAAAGAGGATTTACAACTATTAAAAGAATGATAGATGAGATGCCAGATGATAAGGTTGTAAGTATTGATAATATTATAAAGGCCATACTTTATAGAGATGAGTTTATTGAGATTATAGATGTGAAAGATGCATACGATTATATCTATATCAATGAGGCTAACTATGAAAGAACAAAGATTTTAAACTATGAGAAATACCAAATGTATGTTGTAATACCTTTTATAAAGTCGGTACTTTTTATTTTAGGAGTATTAGGGGTATTTGAAATTTACTATGATTACCCTTCGATTAATAATTCCTTATATCTAAAAAATGGATATTTAAGTAAATATGATGGAATTAAATACATAAAATTTACAGAGCTGGGAAGATATTGTTTTGATAGAATAGAAGAGTATGATTTTAAAAACTCTAAAGAAGATGCAGAGGTTATATTAGATGAAGATAGATTAATAGCAACTATTATGGGAGATGCTCCAATTAAGATTATGTTTTTAGAAAGAGTAGCTCAAAGAATAGCTACAAATAAATATAAATTTACTAGGGAAAATTTCTTAAGAGGGATATCTAGTTCAAAAGAGATTGAACAAAGGATAGATGAATTTTATTCAAAAATAACTTCAAAACCTAATAAACTTTGGAAAGAGTTTTTTGATGATATTTTAGAGAAGAGTAATGCAATAATGGCTGAGACTCAATTTGTAGTTTTGAAATTAAAAAATGATAAGGAACTTATAAAAACTATTACTAAGGATGAAAGATTTAGGCCACTTGTTTTGAAGGGGGAGGATTTTCATCTCTTAGTAAAAAGTGAAAACGTAAGTGAAGTAATTAATTTATTTAAAGAGCATGGTTATTATGTAAATTTTTAAATAGTATAAAGTATATAATGCACCCAAAATCCCAAATAAGGATAAGAGGTGCATTTTATATTAATTAAATATTTTTAATATCTAGAAATATCATCTCTTAATAAACGGACAAACATTATAAGTAGGGGTATTAGTGTAAATAAAATAGCCTTACCTAAAAAAATACGACAGAGTATAGCTGCGAGGAAACAACCTAATATAAATGCCCCTATCATTTTAAGATGTATTTTTAGTTTATCTTTTGCTTCTTGCTTGTCTCCAGATTTAATAAAATTTACAAAACTTGTTCCAGTTTGTCTCACATGATTTGTACAGAAAGTTGTTGCCACTGGAACTTTTCTTGTTTTTTGAAAGGTATTATACTGCATTGAACATATAAAACTAATAAAGATCTGTGAAATTTGATAAGGGGCAGTTTCAGGTAACAATCCTAGAAATAATACAACTATTATCTCTATAAAAATTAGAATAGTATCCCATCTAATATCATTTAATTTTTTTATAGGGCCACTTATAGCTTCAGATATTACTGCTCCTAGAAAATATGCTGAAATAGGTATTAAATAGTAAAGAGACTCTAAAATTTTTCCAGAACTTAAGTTTAGTGCTAAAAAAAGAAAGTTTGCAGTTTGAGCATTTGAAAAAACTCCACCTCTTGTTGTATAAGTAAAAGTTCCGTAAAATCCACTTACCATCATCAGAGTCAAAAATATCCACAATTTTTCACATTCTAATTCATGGCTCCTATCTTTATTTTTAAAATTCTTCATAATTTTATTACTCCTTGTTTAATTTTTAAATAACTTTAAAATTGTATATCTTTCAAAATCTTAGTATTATTATATCATAAAATTAGAAAAAAATTCTATAAATAAAATACTTAATTAGTATAATTTAGAAAGCATTCTGATAAAAATAAAAGCAAATAATCTTAATATAAACTTATTTCCTGTCTATATTAGTTTATTTGCTTTTTTCTTGAGATAAATAGTTCTTTGGAGTATAATCAAATAATCTCATATTAATCAATGAAGCAGCAACAGTAATTGATAACCACATTTTGCTTTAGTAAGCTAATTTTAAAATTTTTAATATATCTTCAGGAGATAATTTTTTATAGCCACTATCAAGAATCACACAAGAGTTAGCGATTTTTGGTAACATATCTTCAGTAGTTCCAATTTCTCTTAATGTTGTAGGAATACCAAGTTCTTTTATAAAGTCAGAAAGTTTCTCGATTCCAGCAAGAGCAATCTCTTCCTTACTCATATTTTCACCATTTACATTCCAGATTTTTTGTGCAAATCTTACAAACTTATCTAATCCATGTTTATAAATATATTTATAATAAGGAATAGAGATAATAGCAAGACCAATTCCATGAGCACAATCTGTATAAGCTCCAAGTTGATGTTCTATCATATGTACTTCCCAATCTTGAGTTTTTGAAAGTCCTGTAATTGTATTTAATCCAACAGTTGTACACCACATAATATTACTTCTAGCTTCATAATTCTCAGGGTTTCTTATAGCTACTCTTGCATTATCAATCAAAGCTTCCATAACTCCTTCAATAATATAATCAGTTGTATTATTATCATTACCTGAAAAGTATTGTTCCATCAGATGAGATAAAGTATCAAAAATACCACTTATCATTTGATATTTAGGAACAGTGTAAGTATATTCTGGATTTAGAATAGAAAATTTAGGATAAACCTCAGGAGAAAAAACCCTTCCATTTTTTAACATCTGTTTTTCATGAGTAATTACAGAACCACCATTCATTTCAGATCCTGTTCCAGCCATAGTAAGTATACTTCCTACTGGAATGATTTTGTTATCAACTTCTTCAAAATTTACCCAGTATTTTTGCCAAGGATCTCCATTACAGTAAGCTGATACAGATATTCCTTTAGAACAATCTATTACAGATCCTCCACCTACTCCTAAAATTAAATCTACATTATTTTCTTTGACAAGTCTTGCTCCTTCCATCATTTGATCATAAGTAGGGTTTGATTTTATTCCAGCTAATTCTACAACTTTTTTGTTAGTTTCTTTTAAAATTTCAATAACTCTATCATAGAGACCACTTCTTTTAATTGAATTTTTTCCATATACTAAAAGAATATTTTCACCATAATTTTTTAATTCCTCTTTTAGATTGTTAAGAGCTGTTTTTCCAAAATAAATTTTAGTTGGATTATAATAGTTGAAGTCAAATTTCATTTGAATACCTCCATTTATTTGCTTTCTTTCTATATTTGTATTATAGTATTTGGAGTTAACTCTAAGTCAAGAGAAAAATTGAAATATCTTTAATTTAAAGTGGAACTCAATGTGTTATGCTCAAAAAAAGGTGATAGTTTTGAATAAAAAAGTATTGATAATATCTATAACATTTAGAGAGAAAGAAATTCCGAGTTAGATAGAATAAATCTACTTTTTTCTAAGTGAATATAAATTTAGGATATAGATATTGTTTGGAGACTATATTATACAAAAAAGAGAGTTGAGTAAAGCATTTTTTAATGCTACTCAACTCTTAAAATTCTCATTAATTTTTTAATTAAGAGTGCATAGGGGCATATTTAACTCCCTTTTTTGATGTTTTTATAAAAGCTATCGTACAGATTAGTGCTACAATAATTCCAACTACAGTACCAATTAATTCAACTGTATCTGTAGGAACACCTTTGAAAAATCTCACAAAACCTTCAGGTGCAATAATTATATATGAAGTTACAACTACTGTCATAAATATTGATGGAATTAATGCTATATAGTAATTTTTATCATGATTAATTAGATATTTAGCTGCAGCCCATAGAGCTATTGTAGCTAAAGTTTGGTTAGACCAACTGAAATATCTCCATAGAATATTAAAATCTATAAAACATAGAGCTACTCCTACTACAAATAGTGGGATAGCAACAATAAATCTATTGACAATAGGTCCTTGTTTATAATTAATAGCATCTGCTATAGTAAGTCTAGCACTTCTAAAAGCTGTATCTCCAGAAGTTATAGGACAAGCAACTACACCTAGTATAGCAAGGGCTCCTCCAACTTTACCTAAGACACTGTTTGAAATTTTATTTACAACAACCGCAGCTCCACCTTGTCCGAGAGCCTCTCCTAATCCTTCTGTTCCACCGAAGAAAGACATAGCTGCAGCTGCCCAAATAAGAGCTACTATTCCTTCTGCTATCATAGCACCATAGAATACTCTTCTACCTTGTTTTTCATTTCCAAGACATCTTGCCATCATAGGAGATTGAGTAGCATGGAAACCACTAATTGCACCACAGGCTATAGAGATACATAGATATGGGAATATAGAAACACCTTTTGGATGATAATTTTGGAAGGTAATTTCAGGGATTTGATATCCTTGTACTATGATACCAACTCCTATACCAACCGCCATTATAAGTAAACATATACCAAATATAGGATAGATTTTACCAATTACTTTATCTATTGGAAGTACTGTAGCTATTAAATAATAAATGATGATTAATCCTACAAAAGCTATTGTAGGAACAGATTTAACTAAATCATGTAAAATAGCAGCTGGACTTGTTACAAATACAACTCCTACTAAAATTAATAAAACTACTGAAAAAACTCTCATCAACTGTTTAGCTTTGTCTCCTAGATTTTCTCCAACTAATTCTGCTACGCTAGCACCATCTTTTCTCAAAGACATCATTCCAATTAGATAATCATGAACAGCACCAGCAAAGATACAACCAAATACTATCCATATAAATGCAGCAGGTCCCCACATTGCTCCAGCAACTGCTCCAAATATAGGTCCTGTTCCAGCTATATTAAGAAATTGAATTAAGAAAGTTTTCTTTTCATCCATTTCAACATAGTCTACTCCATCCTCTAATCTTTTAGCTGGAGTGAGAGAATTTTCATCGGGACCAAATATTCCTTCAACAATTTTACCATAAATAAAATATCCAACTACTAAAACAATTATTGATACTACAAAACTTAGCATAATTCTTCCTCCTCTTTTATATTTTTACTTCTCTTCAATAATATATATATTATATTATTTGTGATTTTTTTTACTTTTTAATCTAAAAAGTATTTTTTTTAGCTTAAAAGGTTGTTTTACGATCTTAAATTACTTTTTTACTTTTTAGAAAAAAAAAATTATGTTATAATTACAAAGAAAGTTGTATTGGAGGGATATTATGTTTGAATTAACCGTTAGAAGTTTGAATAATTTGGGTTATATAATAGCTCTTGCTTTTTTCTTTACAAAATTTGAAAGTGCTAGAGACATATTCACTAAAAAAAAACGTAGTAAAAAAGATATCTTCTTTCTTTCTTTATTTTTTTCGTTTCTTTCAATAATAGGAACTTATACAGGAATAGATTACCGTGGAGCCATAGTAAATACTAGAAACATAGGAGTAGCTGTATCTGGAATAATAGGTGGACCACATGTAGGAATTATAACAGGGGTTGTAGCAGGAATACATAGATTTTTCATAGATATAGAAAGTCCAACTACTATAGCATGTGCTATTTCTTCTATCAGTGGAGGATTTATAACATCTATATTTTTTAAACGGACCAATGAAAAAAATTGTTATATATACGGATTTATTAGTGGATTTCTTATAGAAAATTTAAGTATGATTTTGATTTTAGTGACAGGTTATTTTTTTAATAATTTTAGTATGGCTACGGATATTGTAAAAAATATATATCTTCCCATGATTTTAGCTAATGCTTTAGGTGTTTCTATAGTGATAATTATAATTGAGGATATTATCTCTGAAAAAGAAATAATGGCAGGAAAGCAAGCTAAGCTCGCATTGGAAATAGCTAACAAATCTCTTCCATATATCAGAAAAGGAGATAAATTAAATGAAGTATGTAAAATTATTCTTGAATCTTTAGAAGCTAAAATTGTAATAATAACTGATGATAAAAATATAATTGCGAGTTATTTAGCATCTGGAGATTACATATTAAATCACACTGAAATAAGAAGTTCTGCTACAAAACAGGTTCTTAAAACAGGAGAATTTTTGATATTAGGAAAAGAAGAAAGTGATGCGGCAGACTTTCAATGTATAGGAGGAAGTATAAAATCTTGTATTATTCTTCCTTTATTTCAAGAAGGGAAAAAAATATCTGGAACTTTAAAACTTTATTTTGATACTTCTAAAATAATAGCTGAAAGAAAACAATATTTAGCAGAAGGTTTATCTATGCTTATATCTACTCAATTAGAGCTAAGTAGGATAGAGAATTTTAAAGCTATGGCAAAGGAAGCTGAATTAAAAATCTTACAAGCTCAAATAAATCCACATTTTCTTTTTAATGCATTGCATACAATCTCTTCTTTTGTGAGAATAGAGCCTAATAAAGCTCGAGAAATAATAATTAACCTATCCAATTATTTAAGATATAATTTAGAAAATTTTTCAAAGTTACTTCCCTTACAAGATGAAATAAATCAAGTTGAAGCCTATATTAATATTGAAAAAGCAAGATTTGGAGAAAAAATAAATGTGATATATAATATTCCAAAGGCACTTTTGAATGTACAATTACCAAGTCTTATAATTCAGCCATTAGTTGAAAATAGTATAAAACATGGAATATTAAAAAGGAGAGAGGGAGGGAATATTTGGATTTCTGCCTTTGAAAAAGAGGATATTTATACTATTAGTATAGAAGATGATGGAGTAGGTATAGAGCAGGCAATTATAGATAATATAGATAATAAAATAGAAAAAAATATTGGTTTAAAAAATGTACATAATCGTTTAAAGATACTTTATGGGAGAGGTTTGACTATTGAGAGATTAGATAGGGGGACTAAAGTTTCTTTTTATATAAATAAGGAGGGAATATGTTAAATTGTATAATAGTAGAAGATGAGTTTCCTGCAAGAGAGGAGTTAAAATACTTTATCTCTAAACACAAGGGTTTAAATCTCGAAAAAGAGTTTGATAATCCTGTAGATGCTTTAAAATATTTTCAAGAAGCTAAAACAGATATAGTTTTTTTAGATATAAATATGCCTGAATTAGATGGAATGAGTCTAGGAAAAATCTTAATGAAGTTAAATCCAGAGTTAAAAATAGTTTTTATTACAGCGTATAAGGATTTTGCAGCTGAAGCTTTTGAGATTAAGGCCTTTGATTATATTTTAAAACCATACTCTGAAAAAAGAATTTCAGAAGTATTGGATAATTTGATTTCAGTTAGAGAAAATAATTTTGTAAAAGAAATAGAGAAGATAAATAAAGTTACAGTTTTTTTAAATGAAAAAATGGTAGTGCTTTCACTAGATGAAATATGTTATATAGAAGTGGCAGAAAAAGAGAGCTTAGTGTACACTAAAGAGGAAGTATATACTTCCAAATTTAAAATTTCTAAGTGGGAAGAGATCCTTCCAGAAAATAAATTTTATAGAACACATAGAGCTTATATAGTAAATTTAGATAAGATAAAAGAAATAGAGCCTTGGTTTAATGGGACATTTGTTCTAAAAGTTCAAGATTTAAAATTTAAAGTTCCAGTAAGTAGAAATAATGTGAAGGAGTTTAAAGAATTGTTGAACATAAAGTAAAAATTTATAAAAAATAGTTAAATGATATAGGACTGTTACAAATTTTAGGTTAGAAATACAATAATTGTAACAATCCTATTTTTATTATTAAGTACATAGTTTAATATCCTAGTCTTTTTTTTACATAGTTAGGAAGAGCAAAGCAAGCTTTTTGAATATCTGTATTATAATATCTTGTTTTTATTCCTAGTTTGTTCCAAGAAATAGTATCACAATCTATAACAGGATCATATTTTTTAGAAGCAAATCCAAATAACCAGTGTCCAGATGCATATGTAGGTTGATGGAACTGATAAACTTTTGAGATAGGAAAGATATCTTTTATTTTATCATGGGCTTTTTTCATCTCTTTCGCATAGTTTTCATGATAAGGAGATTCATGTTGATTCACTAAGATTCCATCAGTTTTTAAAATTCTATAGCAATCTTCATAAAATTTCTGAGTAAAAAGTCCTTCACCAACAGATATAGGGTCAGTTGAATCCACAATTATTAGATCATACTTTTCATTTTTACAATTTTTTACAAATTTTAAGCCATCATCAAAAATAAGGGTTACTCTACTGTCACTTAATTTATCTGCTGTAAATGGAAGATACTTTTGAGATAATCTAACTACTCTTTCATCAATTTCAACCATATCGATTTTTTCAATAGATGAATATCTAGTTAATTCTCTAACTGTACCCCCATCCCCTCCTCCTATGACTAAGACTTTTTTTATGTTTAAATTTGTACACATAGGAACATGAGTTATCATTTCATGATAAAAAAACTCATCTTTTTCAGTTATCATGATGAAGCCATCTAGTGTAAAAAAACGTCCATATTCATTAGAGATAAAAAAATCTATCTTTTGAAAAGGAGTTTGTTCAGAATATAGATGTTCTTTAATTTTTATTGAAAATTTTGTATCTTCAGACCATTTTTCACTATACCATAAATCTAACATGCTTCCCCCTCAATTACTTCAGGTTTAAAAGTTATTTTTCCTAAATCTTTAGGAGAAAAATTTCTTATTTTTTCAACCATTCCTCTTGGAACTTCAATTGATTCACTCCTTTTAGCACAAAATACTTCTTCTAAAAATTTGAATGCTGTCCAAGGATTTATTTTATCTCCACAGGTAAAAACGTCAACAGCAGCATAACCATACTCAGGCCAAGTATGTATTGCTAAGTGAGATTCGGAAATGATTACAGCTCCAGATACTCCATATGGATTAAAGTGATGAAATACAGATTGTACAATAGTCGCATTTGCTATTTTCGCTGCTTCATTCATTCTTTTTTCAACTATTTCAGGGTTTTTTAATATCTCCTCATCACAGTTGTAAAATTCAATCAAAATATGTCTTCCAAGTGTTTCTAGTTTCAATTTTCCCTCCTAAATACCAGTATTAATATAAATTAAATTTTAAAATTAATATATTTAACTTATTGATAAAAAAATATATTTGAAATTAAATATATTAAACTATTGATATAATATAATTTTTTTATTATTTTGTCAATTGATTTTTTATATTAAATAGAATATACTATAAGCAGTGAAGATAGAGGGAGAATAATTATGAATATAGGAAAAAAGATTAAAAGATTAAGGCAAGAAAAGTATCTAACTCAAGATGAATTAGCTAGTCGTTGTGAACTTTCAAAGGGATTTATTTCACAGATTGAAAGAGGCTTAACTTCACCATCCATTGCTAATTTAGCAGATATATTAGAAGGACTAGGAACTAATCTTAAAGATTTTTTTAGTGATGATACAGATGAAAAAATTGTTTTTAATTTAGATGATGCTTTTGAAGTAATTGATTCTAAAATGAAATATAAAGTTGAGTGGATAATTCCTAATGCTCAGAAAAATCAAATGGAACCAATTCTTTTGACCTTAGAAGAGGGTGGAAGGTATAAAGAAGAGATAGCTCATGATGGACAGGAATTTGGTTATGTTTTAGAAGGGGAGATAAATATTCATTTAGGCGATAATGTATTTAAGGCTAAAAAAGGTGAATCTTTTTACTATAACTCTGGTAAAAATCATTATCTTTCTAACTCAGGAAAAGGAGTCGCCCAGATTTTATGGGTAGCTACTCCACCATCTTTTTAACTAATAATTTAAATAGGAAAAGGAGAGTTATGTACTATTTTCAAAATCTTAGATATTTAAGATGGAGGGTGTAGTATATGACTCTCCTTTTTTATTTATGCTTCTTTATGTAGTTTTAAAAATTTTCTAGGAGTAAGGTCGTTATTGTATTTTTTAAAGACCTTAGTAAAATAACTGAGATCATTAAAACCACAATCGTAAGCTATTTCTGTTATAGAGAGATTAGATTCTTTTAATTTTTCTTTAGCACACTCAACTCGGTAATAATTTAGATATTCCATAGGTGTTTTTTTAGTTAACTCTTTAAAAAATTTACAGAAATAGTTTGTATTCATTTCAATACTTGAAGCTAGATCCTCTAAAGATATATCATACATATATTTTTTTTGTATTATAGATAAAACTTTTTTTAAATGAATTAACTTTTTTTTATTGCTAAAACTTATATTTAACTTATTAGAAAAGAGATCTTCTTTTTCTATTATCCCTAAGAAATAATAAAATAATCCAAAAATTTTCATTTCAAAACCTTTTTTCTTTTCTTTTATTAAATCAAAAATTTCATCAAATATTTTTAAAATATTTTCATTTTCTTTTGTATAAATTATTTTAATCTCTTTTTGAAAGGTGATTAGACTGTTTAAAAAGCTATTTGCAAAACTTCTTTCTCGTTTTAGAAATGAAATATCAAAGACTAGACATTCATAGATACAGTTTTTAGGAGCTCCAGAATGAATGAAGCCACTATTTATAAAGGCAACGTTACCTTTGGAAAGATGATAGGATTTGGTATTAATTTTTAAATTGAAACTTCCTTCTATTATCCTGATTAATTCACATTCCTCATGCCAATGAACAGTCATGGTATAGCGTGGATGGAGAGGAGTAACATAGTAGTAAGCAAAAGGGAAAAATTTTGTTCCGTGTACAATTTTTTCTTTAAATTCTAGATTTTTCATAGTTCTCCTTAAATAATAAAAAAGTTGTTTTGATTTCAGTTCAAAAAAGTGAAAAAAATACCATTTATTACTAATATATCACAAGAAAAATAAAAAAATCAAGTGTAAAATAAAAATATAATAAATATTTTCGAAAATATATGATTGAAAAAAGTTAATAAAATACTTTTCTAGTACTATTTTGACAAAAATAAAAAATAAGAAAATATTATTTTTAGGAGGCGAAGAATGTTAAAGAATATTCCAACAATCATTTCACCTGAATTATTAAAAATTTTGGCAGAAATGGGACATAGTGATTATTTAGTAATTGCTGATGGGAATTTTCCAGCAGAGAGCATAGGAAAAGATAGCAAGGTAGTTAGAATGGATGGACATAATGTATCGGAAATATTAGAAGCTATCTTAAAACTTTATCCATTAGATACTTATGTTGATTTTCCAGTTATTTTAATGGAGAAGGTAAAAGGAGATGTTGTAGAAACTCCTATTTGGGACGAGTATAAAAAAATAGTAAAAAAGTATGATAATAGAGGAAGAGAATGTTTTACAAACATAGATAGATTTGATTTTTATGAAAAAGCAAAAAAAGCTTATTGTATTATAGCAACAAGTGAGAAAGCACTTTATGCAAATATTTTATTACAAAAAGGGGTAATTTAAGTAAATTTGAGTAGAGTTTAGGAGGGAGATTATGGCATTTGAAAATGAAGGAATTTTAAAAGGTCAAGTAAAGATAGAGAAAATAAAAAAAGAAGAGAAGATGGTAGTTCCTAAAGAGTATAGAGTAACTTTTGTAATGTTAGTTTCATGTTTTATTTTATGGGGTTTACTAAATAATATGACTGATAATTTAGTTCCTGCTTTTGGAAAAATATTTATGATGTCAGCTGTAGATTCATCTTTAGTACAGTTTGCTTTTTATGGATCTTATGCAGTTTTAGCTATACCAGCAGCAATAATAATAAAAAAATATACATTTAGACATGGGGTTTTGATAGGTTTAGGTTTTTATATAGTAGGAGCATTGGGATATATTCCAGCTACAATATTACAAAATTATAACATTTTCTTAGTTTCAATCTTCATATTAGCTGGGGGACTTTCAATATTAGAAACAACTTGTAATCCATTTGTTATCTCATTAGGAGATGAAGAAACAAGTATAAGAAGAATAAACTATGCTCAAGCATTCAATCCATTAGGATCTTTAGCAGGATTATTCATGGCGAAATTTATGATACTTGGAAATCTTAACCCTGCTGACTATGAAGAAAGATTAGCAATGGATCCAACTCAGTTAGATGCTATCAGATCAACAGAACTTTTATGGGTATGCATTCCATATGTAGGACTTATAGCAATAGCTTTAGTAATTTGGATATTTTTCTTAAGAAATAAATCATCTAAAAGAGATGAGGGTGGAGATTTAAATTTTGGACATTCTCTAAATAGTTTATTACAAAATAAAAGATATGTCTTTGGAGTAATAACTCAATTTTTCTATGTAGGAATGCAAATAGCTGTATGGACTTGGATGACTAAGTATGTAATGACTTTAACTGATTTAGATGAAGCTACTGCTGTAAATAAATATCTTTATGCAATGGTTCTTTTCATAGTAATGCGTTGGTTATGTACTTATTTAATGAAAAAGTTTATGCCAGCAAGACTTATGACTGTAATAGCTTTTATAGGAATTTTAGTAACATTTGGAACAATTTATTTACCAGCATCAAGTTCAATAGTTTGCTTAATGATAATTTCAGGTTGTATGTCATTAATGTTCCCAACAATTTATGGAATAGCATTAAGAGGTTTAGGAGAAGAGGTAAAATTAGGAGCTGCAGGATTAATTATGGCAATTTTAGGAGGAGCATTGATAACTCCATATATGGGAAAAGTTATTGATACAGGAAGTTTAGCTTTTCTAGCTCCTATGTATTCAGGAGTAGAAGCTGCAGTAAGAACAAGTTATTATGTTCCATTAATCTGTTTTGTAGTTGTATTCCTTTATGGATTATTCAATAGTAAAAAAACAAAATAATTGATATATAGAAATAATAAAAAGAATTTTTAAGGAAAAGGTGAAGAAAATGCCAAATAGAATAATTTTAAACAATGTATCATATCATGGAAAGGGAGCTATACAAGCTATACCAGATGAGGTAAAGGCAAGAGGATTTAAAAAAGCTTTTGTTTGTAGTGATCCAGATTTAGTGAAATTTAATGTTACAAAAAAAGTTACAGATTTATTAGATGCTAATAATCTTGAGTATGTAATTTATTCAAATATAAAACCTAATCCTACAATAGAAAATGTACAAACAGGAGTAGAGGAGTTTAAAAAATCAGGAGCTGATTATATTATATCTGTTGGTGGAGGTTCATCAATGGATACAGCTAAAGCTATTGGAATAATAATTAATAATCCAGAGTTTGCAGATGTAAGAAGTCTAGAAGGTTGTGCTCCTACTAAAAATCCTACTGTTCCTACAATAGCAGTTGCTACAACAGCTGGAACAGCAGCAGAAGTAACAATTAACTATGTAATAACAGATGTGGAAAAAGAAAGAAAATTTGTATGTGTAGACCCTAATGACATGGCAATTATAGCTATATCTGATCCAGATATGATGGCAACTATGCCAAAAGGACTTACAGCAGCAACAGGAATGGATGCTTTAACCCATGCAATAGAAGGATATACTACAAAAGCAGCTTGGGATATGACAGATATGTTCCACTTAAAAGCTATTGAACTAATTGCTCAAAGTTTAAGAGGAGCAGTTAATGGAGAGGATAAAGGTAGAGAGGGAATGGCTTTAGCACAATATATAGCTGGAATGGGATTTTCAAATGTTGGACTTGGAATAGTACACTCTATGGCTCATCCATTAGGAGCTCTATATGATACACCACATGGAGTAGCTAATGCAATTATTTTACCAACTGTTATGGAATATAACGCTGAATATACTGGAGAAAAATATAAACATATAGCAAAAGCATTTGGAGTAGAAAATGTAGATACTATGACACAAGAGGAATATAGAAAAGCAGCAGTAGAAGCTGTAAAAAAACTTTCTCAAGATGTAGGAATTCCTCAAAACTTAAAAGAGATAGTAAAAGAGAAAGACTTAGATTTCTTAGCAATATCAGCATTTAATGATGTATGTACAGGAGGAAATCCAAAAGATACGTCAGTAGAGGAGATAAAAGAATTATATAAATCTCTAATTTAATGGAGGAAAAAATGAAATATTCTTTAGCATTTGATTTAGGTGCTACTTCTATAAGAGGAATTCTTGGATATGTAGAAGATGGAAAATTAAAAACAGAAGAAGTGTTAAGATTTTCACATGAAAGAATAAAAGAAAATGGACGTAGCCGTTGGGATTGGAATAAAATAATTAAAAATATAGAAAATACAATATTAAAATATGGAGATTCCATTTCAAGTATCGGAGTAGATACTTGGGGGGTGGATTTCGGAATATTAGGTAAAGATGGAGAGTTATTAGAAAATCCTGTATCATATAGAGATGGATACAATATTGTAGGGTTTGAAAAAGCTCAAGAGAATTTTTCATTAAAAGATATATTTATGAAAACTGGAAATCAAATAATGTCTATCAACACTCTTTTTCAAATCCTAGCATTGAAAGAGGAGAATAGAAACTATAAAGATATTAAAACTCTATTAATGATGCCAGATTTAATAAATTATTTTTTAACAGGAGAAAGTTATGCAGAGATGACAATAGCATCTACAACTCAACTTTTTGAACTAGAAAATAAAAAGTATAGTAATGATATCTTAGAAAATTACGAAATAGATAAGAGTATCTTTCCAGAGGTCATAGAACCTGGTAAAGTTGTAGGAAGTACTAAAAATTCTAAATTAGAGTCTCTTAGAAAATTTGATATACCAGTTATATCAACAGCTTCTCATGATACAGCTAGTGCAGTGCTTTTAACAAAAGCCTATACAGATAGTGAGACACTATTCCTATCTTGTGGAACTTGGTCTTTAATAGGTTGTCTTTCAGAAAAGCCAATTATAACAGAAGAAGCTTTCAAAGATTCACTAACAAATGAAACAGGTTATAATTGTTCAAATATGTTCTTTAAAAATATTACAGGATTATATATTCTTGAAAAATTAAAAGAACAGTTAGAAAAGAAATTAGGAACAGAGATAAGTTTTGAAGAGATTACAAATTATGTAAATAGTTGTAATGTGAAAGAGATAGTAGATGTAGAAAATGAGGTTTTTCAACAAGATGAATTTAATGTAATAGAGGAGATAGATAAGCTTATACCAACTCCTTTAGATAATGATTTTGACTACTTCAAAGTAGTATATTTAAGTTTAGTTGAAAAGTATAAAAAAACTATTGAGCAAATATCTAAGGTAATGAATAAAAATTTTAGAAATTTACATATTATAGGTGGAGGAGCAAAGTCAAAACTTCTTTGTCAAATGATAGCTGATGCTACAAAACTTGATATAGTAGCTGGACCTTTTGAAGCTACTGCTTATGGAAATATATTAATACAAAAAATTGCTTTGAATGAAATTAAATCTTTAAAAGAGGGGTTTAATATTATAGAAAAATCATCAGAAGTATATAAATATCAAGCAAATTAATATTAGGAGGGAACAAATATGAATTATCCAAAAATAGGAATTAGACCAACAATAGATGGAAGAAGAGGAGAGATAAAAGTTAGAGAGTCTCTTGAAGAGCAAACAATGAATATGGCAAAGGCTGCTGCAAAATTATTTGAAGAGAATTTAAGATATTCAGATGGAACACCAGTTCAAGTAGTAATAGCTGATACAACAATAGGACGTGTAAATGAAGCTGCAGCTTGTGCAGAAAAATTTAGAAGAGAAAATGTGGATATCACTTTAACAGTAACTCCATGTTGGTGCTATGGTTCAGAAACTATGGATATGGATAAGATGACAATAAAAGGAGTATGGGGATTCAATGGTACTGAGAGACCAGGAGCTGTATATCTTGCAGCAGTATTAGCAGGACATGCACAAAAAGGATTACCAGCTTTTGGAATCTATGGACATGAAGTACAAGATGCTGATGATACAAGTATACCTAAAGATGTAGAAGAAAAACTTTTAAGATTTGGTAGAGCTGCTTTAGCTGCTGCACAAATGAGAGGAAAAAGTTATTTACAAATAGGTTCTATCTGTATGGGAATAGCAGGTTCTATAATTGATCCTAACTTTATAGAAGAGTATTTAGGAATGAGAGTAGAATCAGTTGATGAGGTAGAGATTATCAGAAGAATGACAGAAGAGATTTATGATAAAGAAGAGTTCAAAAAAGCTATGGAATGGACTAAGAAATATTGTAAAGAAGGTTTTGATAAGAACCCAGAAGGAATGCAAAATCCTCGTGAAATAAAAGATGAGCAATGGGAATTTGTAGTTAAGATGATGATAATAATTAAAGATTTGATGAAAGGAAATCCTAATTTACCAGCAGGATGTGAAGAGGAAAGATCTGGACATAATGCAATAGCTGCAGGATTCCAAGGACAAAGACAATGGACAGACTTCTACCCTAATGGAGATTTTGCTGAAGCATTATTAAACTCTAGCTTTGACTGGAATGGAACTCGTGAACCTATGGTATTAGCTACTGAAAATGACGTGCTAAATGGAATAGGAATGTTATTTGAAAAACTTTTAACTAATAAAGCACCTCTTTTCTCAGATGTTAGAACTTATTGGAGTAAAGATGCTGTAAAACGTGTTACTGGATATGAGTTAGAGGGAGTAGCAAAAGAAGCAGATGGATTCTTACATTTAATTAACTCTGGAGCATCGGCGTTAGATTATTCAGCTCAAGCAGTAGATGAAAATGGAAATAGATGTATAAAACCTTTCTATGATATGACTGAGAAAGATGTAAAGAGTTGTTTAGAAGCAACTACATGGAATCCAGCAGACTTAGGATATTTTAGAGGTGGAGGATACTCTTCAAGATTCTTAACTGATGCAGAGATGCCAATGACTATGATTAGATTAAATCTTGTAAAAGGATTAGGACCAATGTTACAAATAGCAGAGGGATACAGTATAAAATTACCTCAAGAAGTAACTGAAAAATTATGGAAAAGAACAGACTATACTTGGCCATGTACATGGTTTGCACCTATCTGTAATGGAGAAAAAGGAATGTTTAAAACTGCTTATGATGTAATGAATAACTGGGGAGCTAATCACGGAGCAATAGTTCATGGACATATAGGAGCTGATTTAATAACTCTAGCTTCTATCTTAAGAATACCAGTAGCAGCTCACAATGTACCAGAGGAAAAAATATTTAGACCAGCAGCTTGGAATGCATTTGGAATGGACAAAGAAGGACAAGATTATAGAGCATGTCAAAACTATGGACCATTATTTAAATAATACATAAGATTAAAATAGAATTAAGGAGATAAAATTATGTTGATGGAAAAAGCTCGTAAAGAGATTGTTGAATATGGAAAAAAATTGGTTACTTCAAATCTTACAAAAGGAACTGGAGGAAATCTAAGTGTTTTTGATAGAGAGAGTGGTTATATGGCTATAACTCCTTCAGGAATAGATTTCTTTGAAATTCAACCAGAAGATATAGTAATAATGGACTTAGAAGGAAATATAGTAGAAGGAGATAGATTGCCTTCAAGTGAATGGGAAATGCATCTATTACAATATAAGGAAAGAACAGATTTAGATGCTGTAATTCATGCTCATACAACTTATGCAACAGTACTAGCTTGTTTACGTTGGGAACTACCAGCAACTCATTATATGATAGCAGTAGCTGGAAAAAATGTAAGATGTGCTGAATATGCAACTTATGGAAGCCATGAGTTAGCAGTAAATGCAACTAAAGCTATGAAAGATAGAAGAGCTGTAATATTAGCTAACCATGGAATATTAGCAGGAGCTAATGATTTATTAAACGCTTTTAATATAATAGAAGAGATAGAATATTGTTCTCAGATTTATTATATGGCAAAAAGTATAGGAGAACCTATAGTATTACCAGATGAAGAGATGAGTTTAATGGCTGAAAAATTCAAGACTTACGGGCAAAGAACTAAAAAAGCATAAAAGTACTTGACTTTTAAATTAGGCACCACTTCCTTAAAATAAAAACTACTCAATGAGTTGAAAAACTTGTTGAGTAGTTTTTTATTATTATAGATTTTGTTTTTTTGCTATTCTTGGAAGAATAAAACCAAGTCCTATTAATACTATGGGTGTTAAAATATTTAAACTAATTTGGAAAATCCATTCTGAACTAAGTGTTTCAACATTTTTAGGAAAAATACCCATCAAACAAGCAAAAGCTGTAAATAAGAAACACCAAATTCCAACTAAAGTAGCTGCTTTATCACTGGCAATAAATTTAAAAGTAGCTTTTTCCATAAGTCCTTTATTTTTAATAAAACCTCTAAGACCGATATAAGCTAAAAATACCCACAAATATCTAAGTGGCATGACAATAGAGTTGAGATCTAAAAGCCAGTTGTAAAGATTATTCATATCACCAATTCCTAGAGCTGGAATGATAATTAATATACCTACTAGTATAGCAGTTAGTTTATATCCATTAATTGGTGCACCATATTCATTAGTTTTAGTGAAAGATTGAGGGATAAAATTTCTATCTCCTTCTCCAATTAGCATCTTTAATGGAGCATCTATAGAAAACATAAGAGCAGAAATTTGCCCTAATGTATTAGCAATAGCATACAAGACCATTAAAGTATTTCCTAAACCATAATATTCTCCTAATAGCTTAAAAGCATAATATTGTCCATTCATCTTTAAATCAGCAGGAATATTTCCACTATTAAACATTATACCCATGGCAAGTGAACCTAAAAGTGCAGAAACTCCAACTGAAGCAGCTAATATAATCATACCTTTTGGGAAATTTTTATTAGGATTATCCACTTCTTTAACATAAGGAGATATCTTTTCACAACCGCCAACAGCAAATACAAGCATAGAAAGAGTTGTAAAATATGCAAAATCAAATTTAGGTAAAAATGTATTTAAACTCCAGTCAGTAGTAGCGGAGTTAGCTCCAACAATAGATGGTGCTGCAACTGTCAAAAGAATATATAATATTCCCATAAAAAACATTGAAGTTCCTGCAAGAGCTCCTATTTTTTTTAGTGAGTTGATACCTTTAGATGATAGCCATAAGAAAAATAGAAAAATAGCAAGTACAATGCTTTGTAGAATTAAAGGATTAAAGCTTTTAATCACATCTCCATTTTGGAAAAATACCCAACTAAGAGCAACTAATGCTCCTTGAGGTTTTTGGGCAAGATAAGGAATATGTACTACCCAATATGTCCAACCAGCAAGATAAGCTATCATTGGACCATAAGTTGAACCTATCCAACTTGATACTCCTCCACCTTTATTTTCAAATACAGAACCCATCTCTCCTACCATTAATGCATATGGTAAAAAGTAGAATGTAAGAATTAATAACCATGAAATTACAACTGTAAGTCCTTGGTTAGCGTAATTGTTAACAACATTTCCAAATCCCCATACAACTGTGAATCCCATCATTGCTAAGGTACGCCAATTAAGTTTTTTTGTTTCCATCAGTCTTTCTCCTTTTTTTAAAATTACAAACACCATAGATTATATCATAAAAAATAGAAAAAATTTATAATTTTTTGTATATCTTAATTTAGTTACTCCTCCACTTTCATCTGCTCTTATTGAATAAAATGTTTTAAATGATTTTTTAACTATTTCTATATATCTCATCATATCTCTTTGAAATTAATCCAAATCCTCTTCTATCAAAAGATTCATCTCATGCCAATCATAATATTCTTTCATCTTAAAAGGGATAGTATTATTTTTGTAAGCAAGAGCTATCATTTCATCTGGGTCTAGTTTATATACTATTTGATGTTCTTCAAAATCATCTAAAATCATCTCATGATACTCTTCATATTTCCCATTTGTTTTCATCTCTTGTAATATATTTTCTAATTCTTTTTTATCTAATGTATTCATTATATCACTTCCTTTTTTTAGTATACTACTATTATATTATTCTTTATTAAAATAGTCAACTTTAATAAAAATTTATTTCTTTATAAAAAAGCTGTTGCAAAATATTATTGCAACAGCTCATTAAGTATTATTTTTCATTTTTTAATAATTTTTCATATTTTTTTAATTCAGCAATGGCTTCTCCAGCTATTGGTAAAATGCAGATGATATTAATTACTGTCATTATTCCCAATCCAAAATCAGCTAGTGACCATACGAAAAAATTTTGTTCTATTCCACCGATAAATACCATTATCACTACTATTATATGATATACATATTTTAATTCTTTAGCTTCTGTTATAAAGTTGATAGCATTTTTTCCGTAGAAGGTAACAGCTAGTATTGTACTAAGAGAAAAGAAAAATAGTACAACTATGGTGAAAGGAATTCCTATCCATCCTATGTGACTTTTGATAGCTTCTTGGAACATAGTCATTCCACTTGTATTAGCTAGTACTTCTGAATCAGCAAGTAAGATTATGAACGCTGTTGCACTACATACAATTAATGTATCAACAAATACTCCAAGAGCTTGTACCATACCTTGCTTAGCTGGTTCATCTATATCAACTACAGCTGCTGCGTAGTTTGAATCTCCACTTCCAGCTTCATTTGAAAAAAGGCCTCTTCTAACTCCTTGCATTATAACTATTCCTACTCCACCACCTATCATTTCATTAGGTCTAAAAGCTTGTTCTATTATTTTTATTAACATTCCAGGAATAGATGTAAAATTAGTTATAATAACAAATAATACAACAATTAAATAAAGTATAGCCATTACAGGTACAATTTTATTTAAGGCTATTATTATACTATCTTTTTTTCCTCTACTGAAGATTATTAATCCTACGATTATAGTAAGTCCAATTGCGATATGTTTAATATTTAGACCGTAGGCACTATTTACAGATTCAGTTATAGAGTTAGACATTACTTGAATAACTCCTATATAACATATAATTGAAGCTATTGCATATATTATTCCAAGCCATCTTTTATTCAATCTTTTTTCTATTATCCATGGTGTTCCACCTCTATATTCTTTTCTTGTAATCCTTTCTCTATACATGACAGCTAGACAAGATTCAACAAAAGAAGTAGCTGCTCCTAAAAGAGCCACAAGCCACATCCAAAATATAGAACCAGGACCTCCTACTGAAATAGCTGCTACTACCCCAGTTATATTTCCAGCTCCGACTCTACATGCTGTACCTAAGAAAAAAGCTTCTAATGAACTTATTCCTTCTTTATTTTTTTCATCTTTATTTAGGATTTTAATTATATCACCAAATAATCTAAATTGCATAAAATTAGTTCTTAAACTTAAAAATATAGCCGTTCCTATTAACATAACTACCAGGATATTTTTCCCCCATAGTAGATTGTTCACAAAATTTATTATTTCTCTTATACTATCCATTGAACTTTTTCTCCTTTATTTTATTTTCAAATATATTTTATCACTCGATTTCGAAAAATAATACCATCAATTTTTTTTATTTTTTGTTCGTAATAAAGTAGATAAAATATTTAATTTAAAAGAGATTCATCATTTGATGAATCTCTTTTTTTGTTCGTATTTACTTTATATTTTCTACCCATTCTTGGTTATCTAAATACCATCTAATTGTTTTTTCTATTCCTTTATCAAATGGAGTTTCTGGATACCAACCTAACTCCACTGCTATTTTTGTTGGATCTATTGCATATCTTGCGTCGTGTCCAAGTCTGTCTTGCACATATGATATTAAATTGTAATTGATATTTTCAATACCTGTTTTTAATATTTTTCTATATTCAGGTTCTTCTGTCATTATTTTAGCTATTGTATCTATTGTCAATTTTACTATATTGATATTTTTTTCTTCGTTAAATCCCCCAATATTGTAAATTTCTCCTAATTTTCCATTATTTATTACCATATCGACAGCCTTATTGTGATCTTTTACAAATAGCCAATCTCTCACATTACTTCCATCTCCATAAACTGGAAGAGTTTTTCCTTCCAATATATTTTTTATAATTAACGGAATCAATTTTTCTGGGAATTGGTACGGACCATAATTGTTTGAACATCTTGTAATATTGATAGGTAGTTTATATGTCTCAGCATAGGCCCTTACTATCATGTCACCTGAAGCCTTTGATGATGAATATGGTGATCTTGGATCCAAAGGAGTTTCTTCAGTAAAGAACTTATCTCCATAAGTTTTTAGTTTATCTCTTCCCTCAACGACTTTTTTTACATTTTCATCAAGATGTAGAGCTTTAGCTTCTACATAATCTCTATTTAAAGAGCCATAAACTTCATCAGTTGAAATTTGGATATATTTTTTCCCTTCTTTATATATAGGATATCCATTTTCATCTCTTCCTATAGTCCAGTTGTCTTTTGCTACTTCTAATAAATTTTGTGTTCCTAATATATTTGTTTCTAAAAAAACTTTAGGACCAAGAATACTCCTATCTACATGAGATTCAGCTGCAAAGTTAACTACATAATCTATATCATACCTTGCAAAGATATTTTCAACTAGTTCTTTGTTAGCAATATCTCCTTTGACAAAATCTATTTTATTATGCTCAATTTCATCTTTTAAACTATCTTTATTTCCAGCATAAGTAAGCTTATCTAAGACTATTATTTGTATGTTATTTTCATATTTTTCAAGCATGTACTTTACGAAGTTTACTCCTATAAATCCGGCTGCTCCTGTGACTAAGTATGTTTTCATATTCCTCTCCTTTAGTTTTAAGTTTTATCTTTCGTTCATATTTTAACATTTTCTTAAAAAAAAAACAAATAGAATAATAGATATATAACAAAAAACCACTGGTTTGCACCAATGGTTTCTTGTTGTTTGTTATCTAATATATAAAATATTTTGGGGAAAGATTTATTATGGTTTAATAATATCATAGAATTATGACAAAATTGTTACAGATTAATTATAAATTTGTACTAATTCTCTCCAGTTTTCTTTTCGAAACTAATTAGGATAGGAGAACCATCAAAACCAAAAGCTTCCCTAAATTTATTTTCAATATATCTAGCATATGAAAAATGAACTAACTCTGGATAATTACAGAATAAAACAAATCTTGGAGGTGCAACAGATACTTGTGTAGCGTAATTAATTTTTACAACTCTACCTTTTCTTGTAGGTGGATTATTCATAAGTATAGCTTCTTTAAGTACTGTGTTTAAAATACCAGTAGATATTCTTTTATTATATTCTTCAAATATTTGATCAGCTATTTCTAGAAGTTTTGTTGTTCTTTGTCCTGTTAAAGCTGATACAAACTCTATTGGAGCATAAGATAGGAATGGTAACTCTGCATAAAGTTTTTCTCTCATCTTCTCCATAGTGTTAGATTGTTTATCTACTAAATCCCATTTATTAACTACTACAATTATAGGTTTTAACTCTTCAGCAGCTATTCCAGCTATTCTTTTATCTTGCTCACTTAGTCCCTCTTTTCCATCTAACATAAGTAAGCATACATCTGCTCTTTTTATAGTTTTGATAGCTCTAAGAACAGAGTAGTATTCTAAGCTTTCCTCTATTTTGGATTTCCTTCTAATACCAGCAGTATCTATTATCATATATTTTTTTTCATCAAATTCAATGATAGTATCAATAGCATCTCTAGTAGTTCCAGCTATGTCACTTACTATAGTTCTTTCTTCTCCAGCTAGTCTATTTACGAGAGAAGATTTTCCAGCATTAGGTTTTCCTATAATAGCAAGTTTTAAGACATCTTCTTCCTCTTCAGGAATATCTATTTTTTTAATCATATCTGTAACCATATCCAACATATCCCCAAGGTTTACCTTATGTCCTCCAGAGATTGGTATAAGATGTTCAAACCCTAATGCCCAGAAATCATATACATCATCTTGTTGCTCTAAGAAGTTATCTATCTTATTTACACATAGAATGATTGGTTTATTTTTCTTTCTTAAGATATAAGCTATTTCTTCATCTAATGGGTTTACTCCACACTTACCATCAACAACAAATAAAATCACATCAGCTTCATTCATAGCAACTTCTGCTTGTTGTTTAATTTTTGTCATCATAAAGTCGTTATTTCTCGGTTCAAGCCCTCCAGTATCCACTACCACAAACTCTGTACCATTCCATTCTGTTTCTCTATAAAGTCTATCTCTTGTAACTCCTGGCATATCATCAACGATAGCCACTCTATCTCCTACTAGGTTATTAAATAAGGTTGACTTACCCACATTTGGTCTTCCAACTATTGCAACAATAGGTTTCATTTTTTACCTCCCTATCTTCTTTTCTCTATTATTATTAAACTTTTTCTTTATTTGTTTAAAACTTGATTGTTTTTCATTTCCTGTATTTTTATTTCCACTTTTACCTTTTATATTTTTTTCTTGTGGTATAACAATATCTTTTTGTCTCTGCTTTCTTCCATTATCTTTTTCTACAAACATCTTTTTTCCAGTAAAAGGATTTATCTCTGTATAATACATAAGTGTCGAATATGTAGAAGGTGTTGGTGTAAATATTTGTACCTGTTCTGGATTAACTTTTAGCTCTGCAGAAGCAAATTTTTTCAAATCTAGCATATCTTTTTCATCGCAGCCTGGATGAGCAGCTATGAGGTAATAAGTTAAAAATTGTTTTAATCCATATTTTTCATTTATCTTATAAAATCTATTTTTAAACTCTTTAAGAGGGGCTTTCCCATCTTTTCCCATCAGAGATAAAACCTTATCTTCTGTATGTTCAGGAGCTATTTTCATCTGCCCAGATACATGATCTTTTACTAATTCTTCAAGGTAAATTTGTCCACATTTACTATCGTCTAGAATCATGTCATATCTTATTCCGGATGCGATAAATATTTTTTTTATTTTATCTATTTTTTTTAATTTTTTTAAAAGATCTATTTGTTTGCTATGATCTATTTTTAACGCAGGACATTTCTTAGGATAAAGACACCTTCTATCCGGACAAGCTCCTAGTTTTAATTTTTTTGTACATTCAACTTGATACATATTAGCAGTGGGACCACCTACATCCGATATATATCCTTTAAATTTAGGAGCAGAGGCTATCTCTTTTATTTCTTCTACAATTGAATCCTCACTTCTAGATACTACAGTACGACCTTGATGGATAGCTATAGCACAGAAGTTGCACTCTCCATAACAGCCTCTATGTGTAGTAACAGAGTTTTTAATTGTATCAAGTGCTCTTACATTTCCCATTTTTTTATAATATGGGTGTACTTCTCTTTCAAAATCCATAGAGTATATCTCATCTAACTCATCAGAGGTAAAGTTTTCACTAGGTGGATTTTGTATCAGATATCTATCTCCACATTTTTGATATAAGCCTTTAGCAGTTATTGGATCACAATTTATATAAAAATTATTAAAAGCATCTATAAATTTGAATTTATCAGCCACACACTCTTCATAAGAAGGAAGTTCTAGATAGCTTTCGTTTTTATCTTTAGAAATATAACAAAGTCCTCTTATATTCCTCCATTCTCTTCCACCTTTTAAGGCTCTAGCTAGTGCTAACATAGATTTCTCACCCATACCATAAGATAAAATATCCGCCTTAGCATCAAAAATTATAGGTCTTCTAAGAGAGTTACTCCAATAGTCATAGTGGGTGATTCTTCTAAGGCTTGATTCTATACCACTTATTACTATTGGTATATTATAGTTTTTAAAAAATCTTTTTATCAAATTTGTATAGGCTATTACAGCTCTATCCGGTCTTTTTATATTTTCTCCACCTGGAGTAAAATCATCTTGCTTTCTTTTCTTTTTTGTAGCTGTATAGTTAGCTACCATAGAGTCTACACAGCCACCAGATATTGCCCAGTAAAGTCTAGGTACTCCCAATCTTTTTATATCAAGATCACTATTTATATCTGGTTGAGCTATTATTCCTACTTTAAAGCCATGTTTTAGTAGCCATTTTCCTATGATAGCACTACCATTATATGAACTATCTATATAGGTATCACCTGATATTAAAATTACATCTAGATCTCCCCAGCCTAATTTTTTTACCTCTTCCATTGTAGTAGGTAAAAACATAACATCACCTAACCTTTTATAATTTACCCTTTATTTTATCATATTTTATAAAATTTTACGAATTATTTTTTATAAAAAAATAGAGAGCCTAAACTCTCTATTCGTAATGAAACTCTACCTCTTTTCCTCTAAAGGCTATTCCAATTTTTACTATGTCTATTACTCCTCTTTTTCTTAGCTCTGTTTCATATATCTTACTATCTATTTGTTTATGAGCTCTCTTAGCCAAGTTACTTATTCTGCTATTTTTTCTAGTTGCCTTTATCTCTAATATATATTCCACTCCATTTTTATTCTTTGGCTCTAGTAAGATATCTGCTCTACCTAAGCCACTTTCTTGTTCTGGAGTTACATAGAATTTATCCTGCATAGATGTCAAAAAGCCCAACATAAACATTTGGTATGGTACCTCTGAATAAGCTAGTTCATCTACTTCTTTACCTTCCTCTTTTCTCATATTCAAAGTAGTATTATGAAAACTTATGCTCTCTAGCACCATATTTTGAAAAGCTATCTCAAAGGATTCTAAATCTTTAGTTAGTAGTGCCCTCTTTACATCATTTACATATCTTGTTCCTCTAAATACCATCTTGATAAAAGCATCTTTAAAGAATGTTCTTATCTCTTTATTAGGAATTTTGATTATATAATTTTTTCTATCTATCTTCTCTTTTATTGTCAGATATCCAGATGAGAGCATCAAGCTCCATATATCACTCTCTAACAGACTTTTTCCCATATCTAGTTCTAAGTCCACTGTTGTCTCTAACTCTTTTTCTTCAAAGAGTTTTTCTAAATCCTTGATTACCCTATCATCACTATTGGCTATTATCTCCATAATTAGCGCATTTCCAGAGGTATTTATCCAGTATGATTCTAGTTCTTTTTCTTTGATATATTTTAAGATACTCAATGGATTGTAGACTTCTGTTCCTACAAAGTTATACCCATCATACCAAGCTCTTACCTCATCTAACTTGTACTCTATTCCATAGTATCTTAAGGCTTCCTCTACCTCAGCTTCTAATAGTCCAAAGTATTGAGAGTAAGATTTTTTTAATATTGTATAGTTCTCTATATTATTTAAATCAGAAAATATTCCTGCCTGTGTTACTCTAATTATTCCAGTTAGTACTCCCATCTGTAAGTATTCATTAGTTTTTAGTGCATCACCATAGAAAGCTCTCAAAAAATCTTTCATCTCTGTATAGTAACTTTTTTCAACAGCTGAAAGAATAGGAGAGTCATATTCATCTATTAAAAGAATTACCTTTCGATTATAATATTTATACAAAAGCGATGTCAAAAAAGATAGTGCTGTCTGCATTTCAGCTTGTCCACTTTCTTGACTAAGTAATCTTTGAAACTTTTTACTCTCCACCTCATTAAAATTAGAATTAATTATTCCATCAAATTGATTATATAGTTTAAAAATCTTTTCACTAATATTTTTGATAGCCTCACTCCAATTTGAAGAAGTAATTCCTTTCATACTGATAAATATAACTGGGTATTTTCCTTGCTCAGACATCATAGGAGAGTTGGATATATATAGTCCATCAAAGAGTTTTCTATTTTCTTCTTTATTTTTTATATCAAAGAAATATCTTAGTGTAGACATACTTAAGGTCTTTCCAAATCTTCTTGGACGACAAAAGAGCTTTACCTCTGTCTTGTCAATTAGTAAATCTTCTATCAATTTGGTTTTATCTATATAGTAACAGTTTGTTTCTCTTATTTTTTTAAAATCTTCTACCCCTATTGGTAATCCTTTTAACATATCCACACCTCACTTTTCTTTTTTTATTTCTCATATATTATACCATAATATGAGTAAAAAAAATAGAGAGCCTAAACTCTCTATTCATAGTGAAACTCTACCTCTTTTCCTCTAAAGGCTATTCCAATTTTTACTATGTCTACTACTCCTCTTTTTCTTAGCTCTGTCTCATATATTTTACTATCTATTTGTTTGTGCGCTCTCTTAGCCAAGTTACTTATTCTGCTATTTTTTCTAGTTGCCTTTATCTCTAATATATATCCCACTCCATTTTTATTCTTTGGTTCTAGTAAGATATCTGCTCTACCTAAGCCACTTTCTTGTTCTGGAGTTACATAGAATTTATCCTGCATAGATGTCAAAAAGCCCAACATAAACATATGGTATGGTACCTCTGAGTAGGCTAGCTCATCTACTTCTTTACCTTCCTCTTTTCTCATATTCAAAGTAGTATTATGAAAACTTATGCTCTCTAGCACCATATTTTGAAAAGCTATCTCAAAGGATTCTAAATCTTTAGTTAGTAGTGCCCTTTTTACATCATTTACATATCTTGTTCCTCTAAATACCATCTTGATAAAAGCATCTTTAAAGAATGTTCTTATCTCTTTATTAGGTATTTTGATTATGTAATTTTTTCTATCTATCTTCTCTTTTATTGTCAGATATCCAGATGAGAGCATCAAGCTCCATATATCACTCTCTAACAAACTTTTTCCCATATCTAGCTCTAAGTCCACTGCTGTCTCTAACTCTTTCTCTTCAAAGAGTTTTTCTAAATCCTTGATTACTCTATCATCACTATTGGCTATTATCTCCATAATTAGCGCATTTCCAGAGGTATTTATCCAGTATGATTCTAGTTCTTTTTCTTTGATATATTTTAAGATACTTAGTGGATTATATACCTCTGTTCCTGCAAAGTTATATCCATCATACCAAGCTCTTACCTCATCTAGTTTGTACTCTATTCCATAGTATTTAAGCGCTTGTTCTACTTCCATTTCAAGTAATCCAAAGTATTGAGAGTAGGATTTTTTTAATATTGTGTAGTTCTCTATATTATTTAAGTCTGAAAATATTCCTGCCTGTGTTACTCTAATTATTCCAGTTAGTACTCCCATCTGTAAGTACTCATTAGTTTTTAGTGCATCACCATAGAAAGCTCTCAAAAAATCTTTCATCTCTGTATAGTAACCTTTTTCAACTGCATTAAGTAGTGGAGAATCATACTCATCTATTAAAAGAACTACTTTTTGGTTATAGTACTCATATAAGAATTGTGTTAAAAATCTCAAAGAGCTTTTTATCTCAGCAATACTTCCTTCTTTTCTTGCTAATCTATTAAAAACCTCTCTAGCATTTGGATTTAATCTCTCTTCTATAAAAAAATATCTATTGTATAGTTCATAGATTTTTACTTCTATATCTTTTATTACCTCTTCTAAATTTCTTCCAATAATTCCCTTCATAGTTATAAATATTACTGGATATTTTCCCTGTTCTGACATCATAGGGGAGTTAGATATATATAGTCCATCAAAGAGTTTTCTATTTTCTTCTTTATTTTTTATATCAAAGAAATATCTTAGTGTAGACATACTTAAGGTCTTTCCAAATCTTCTTGGACGACAAAAGAGCTTTACCTCTGTCTTGTCAATTAGTAAATCTTCTATCAATTTGGTTTTATCTATATAGTAACAGTTTGTTTCTCTTATTTTTTTAAAATCTTCTACTCCTATTGGTAATCCTTTTAACATATCCACACCTCACTTTTCTTTTTTTATTTCTCATATATTATACCATAATATGAGTAAAAAAAATAGAGAGCCTAAACTCTCTAATCTTTTTTTGTAGTTTAAATTATCTTTTTTCTTTTTTATTAATTAAAAAATTTTTAAATATTGTATCATTTATCATTTTTATTACTTTTTATTTCAATTTTAGAAAAATTTCGATATTCTAAAGTTAATCCATCAGAATTTTTTATTTTATATTTTTTTGTATCTATTATTAAAGTTTCTAATCCATTATTTTCTGTAATTTCACCATCTGCTACAATCAATTTCCCATCTTTTTTAGATAAAACTACTTCAATTTTTTCATTATCAATTAATAATTCATAGCTTCTTTTCCATTCTGATTCATTAAAAATGTCTTTAAATATATATATAAATAAAATTACTCCTAATATTACAATGAGCAATTTAAAAAATTTTTTCAAATATTTCGTTGAAAATCTGTAAAATAAAAATAATACAGAATTAAGTATTATAAAAAAATGAAAGGTTTTTTCATAAAATTCTTTAGATAATTTTAAAGCTATGGCCTGTATTTTTTCTGAAAAAAAGTGTGTCAAACTATCAGCTAGAATAAAATAATAAAAAATTCCTAATAATCCACCTATTAATACTACATATAATAAAGAAAAAAATAAACTAAAACTTTTTATACCTCTAATAATTTTCTTCCTATTTTTATTTTTTATACTTTTTCTTTTTAAAAATAGAATAATATTTTTTAAATCCTTTATTGATGTAGTTATCTCTAGAAAAAAACAGTTATAATATAAAGTTAAAATAATAAAAGCTAAAACTATTTTTTTTAATACTCTATAGATATCTAATTCCTTATACTCACTTGGAATCATATAAAAATTGGTAAAATTTAATTTTTCAAATGTTGTAAGCATCAACACAAATATAGGAGTTAATAATAGTAATATTTCTAACCATGTTTTTAAATCTTCTTTGTTTTTACAAATTTTTTTTAAATTTTCTTTTAATCTACCTTTTAAAGTTTTTAGTTTTTCCATATTATTTACCTCTCTACTGCTATTTTAATAGTACATTCATCATATTTATTGTTTTAATATTTTATCTTTTTAAAAATATTCTAATATATCTATATCTCTCCTTTTCTTTTGTCTTTCATATATTATATCATAGTATTTATAAAAAAATAGGAAGCAGTGTATCTCTACTCCCTATTTATAATTTATAATGCTAAAATATCTATTTTTTGGTGTTTGTTACTTTCTAAAAATATTCTATCCATATGATATTCAGTAGCAGAATTTACTACAGAATATACTTCTATTTTAACTTCTTTTTTTAAATTTTTTCTTTAATAATTTTATTCCTTCTTGAGTATACTCTTCTTTCATTATAAATAAAGTAAAAAAATATACAATTATTCCTACTATAATAGAATATATAATTGTTACAATATTATTAAAGTTTTGAAGTGTTATCATATATACTACTATTCCCATCATTATAGCTGCTGTGAAATATTTTAACCTTTTTATAGAAAAAAAATTTATTTCTCTTAATATACTTCTTGAAAAATATAGCATCATAATAACACCAATACTTTCCGCTATAACAGTCCCTATTGCTGCACCATTTTGAAGATACTTAGGAATCATTATATAATTAAATACAAAATTTACTATTGCCGCTATAGCTACAGAATAAGTATAATATCTCTCTAATCCTCTTGGGTATAATAACTGGTATCCTAAAAAATATGCTATTCCAACTATAAATATTATTATTGCTAAAATATTCATTGTTTTTATTGAAGATAAAAATTTTTCTCCTGCCATGATTAAAATTATATTTTTTGAAAGTAATACTATACCAGTTAAAGCTGGTAAAGAAAGCATCAAAATATAATTTAAAGAATAGTTTAAATATTTTTTATAATTTTCTATATCATTTTTTTGATAAGAGTTTGATACTCTCGGTAACATCACAACACCTAAAGCAGTTACTATAGTTAATATCAACCTTATTATTTTATTAGGCACATTATATAGAGCTACTGAACTCTTATCTATATTTCCTATCATTACAATATCTAATTGTAAATAAATACTTGTTGCGATACTAGCTGAAAAAATGATTAATATTGGCTTTATATGTTTTAGAATCTCTAATTCTTTATATTTTATTTCTTTGAAGCTTATATATTTTCTTAAATTTATAAAGTTTAAAATATTTGAACCACTATTTATTAATACTATTATAAAGCCATACTTTAAATAATCATTTGAATTTTTTACTAAAAAAAATAATAAAATTAAGCATATAAATCTAACTATAATATATCTAATAGTTATATATATTTGATTTTCAATTCCTTGATAAAACCATTCAAACCCTATATTAGTAAATATCAAATTTATTGACATAATCAAAACTAAATTTTTTAATTCCAGTAATCTGGTATTATATAAAAATATTAAAAGAACCACATATCCAATAATTGTTGTTATAAATAATATTATTCCTAACTCAAAGACTATTTTTGATAGTTTCCTTTTATCTTCTCTACATCTAGCAACCTCTCTAAGACCATAATTAGGAATACCTAAAGCTGTAAAAAGAAGAAAATAAGTAATTACAGAATTAATATAATCTACTTTTCCTAAATTTTCTACTCCTAATACTCTCGTAACATAAGGTGTTGTTAATAAGACAAATACTATTCCTAATAACATTCTAGTTGTATTTAATAGAAAGTTTATCTTTACACTATTTATTTTCATCAATTATTCCCATCTCTTCTAAAAATCTATCAATCCCCTCTTTCCAATGAGGTATCTTCTTATTTACTAATCTCTCTATCTTACTACTATCTAATTTTGAATATTTAGCTCTTTTTGCCTTTAATGGAAAATCATTTGTCTTTGCTCTTTCTAATTTTCCTCTCCAGCCTATCTTATTTAATATATATTCTGCTTGTTCGTACTTAGAAGTTTCTCCTGCATTTGAAAAATGATATAATCCATACTTATCTGTTTGTATTAAAGCCCAAGAAAATTCTGCTAAATCCCTTGAATATGTTGGGCTAGATACTTGATCATCTACTATCTTTAATATATCTTTTTCTTTTGACCAACTTATTACTTGTTTACAAAAATTATTATTTCCCATTCCAAATACCCAAGATGTCCTAATTAAAAAAGCCTTCTCATATTTTAAAGAGTATTTCTCGCCTTCTAACTTAGATTTAGAATATATTGATAAAGGATTAGGAGTATCTTCTTCTACATATGGTATCTCTTTTTCTCCATCAAATACAAAATCTGTCGAATAGGTTACAAAAATAATATCTTTTTCTTTACAGATCTCTGCTAAATTTTTAGGTGCATAAGTATTTAAAGAATAACACTTTTCAACTTCATCTTCTGCCTTATCTACATCATTATATGCAGCGCAATTAATAACTACTGTAAAATTATTACTATTCATATACATTTTTATTTTTTCTTTATCTGTTATATCAAGATCTTGATAATCAGTAGCTATATATCTAACTCCTAATTTATCAAATAACTTTTGAAAATCTTGTCCTAATTGGCCATTAGCACCAGTAAGCAATACATAATCTCCTTGATAATTTTCTGTATACTCTTTAAAGGTTTGATGTTTTTTATCTTTTTCTGATAAAATTAACTCTGTTATCCCATATTCTTTTAATTTCCAATCTATATTTAAATCTTTATCATTGTACATTATTCCACTATCATATTGTGGCGCATATATATCTGTACATTTATATTGAAACTCTGTATCATCTTCTAAAGTTAAAAATCCATGAGCAAATCCAGCTGGTATATAGAACATCTTTTTATTTTCTGCGCTTAATTCTACTCCATACCACTTACCATATGTTTTACTTTTTTTTCTAATATCTACTGCTACATCATATACTGAGCCTTTTACTACTCTTACTAATTTTCCTTGAGAATGTTTAGTTTGAAAATGTAATCCTCTCAATACTCCTTTTCTAGATTTAGAATGATTATCTTGTACAAATTCTTCTGTTATTTCTATCTCTTCAAATTCTTTTTTACTATATGACTCTAAGAAAAAACCTCTATTATCTCCAAATACAGTAGATTCTATTATATATAATCCTTCTATTCCTGTTTCTATTTTTTTAAACTTACTCATCTACTCCACCTATTTCATTTATAAAATAATTTTATATATGTTATTATTCTTTTTCTTTAATATTTAAAACATTATTTTTCTTATGATCCATTAATATTGAAATAAAAAGGTGATAGGTATCATTTTAGTTCCATATCAATTGTCTCCTTTGAGTTTGTTTTGGCTCTTTGATAAAATTTTATTTTTTAATATCAATAGTTCTTTTTTAAATTTTTATAATTTTCTAAAAACTTCTTATATTCCTCTTTATTTATTTTGTACATTTTCCAATAATCTTTATTTATTCTTAAAATTAGAGATAGTAAATGTCCTAATTGAGATATATAATAAGCATACTTACATATTTTTAAATTTGATGTTTTATAAAAATATTTATACTTACTTTCTAATCCCATTCTAAATCTATTTTCCTTAAAAGTTATAGATTTTCCTTCTAAATGAATTATCTTAGCTTCTGGAACAGAATAACTCAAATATCCACTTCTATAAACTCTATATGTTAACTCTATTTCTTCTGAATACATGAAAAAATCCTCATCAAATATCCCAACCTTATCCAATATAGATTTCCTTAACATCATATCTGCACCAGTTATACATCCAACTACTTTAGGAGTATTTGTATAATTAAAGTCTCTTTTTCTTTTCAATATTTTTCTACATATTTTTTCTATAAAATTCAAATATACAATAGCTTCTGTTTTTATTGTTACATATGGTAAATCTGGAAAAAATGAATGTAAAGGATCATTATTTAAAGTATATAGATTTCCTCCACATATTCCACAATTATTATTTTTTTCCATAAAATCATATAATATTTTTATGGCATTATTTTTCAATAACGTATCTGAATTTAATAAAAATATATACTTTCCTTTAGCTATTTCTATTCCTTTATTATTTGCCCTTCCAAAACCTAAATTCTCATTATTTTTTATAAAAATAACTTTATCCTTATAACTATTTTCAAAAAATTCTATTGAACCATCTGTTGAAGCATTATCTACTAAAATAACTTCATAGTTTAATCCTTTTGTTTTTTCAAAAACTGATTCAATAGTATTTTTAGTCAAGTCCAAAGTATTATAATTAACAATTATAATTGAAACATCCATAGTTACTCCTTAACTAAATTTTCAAATAATTCTTTCCACTGCTTCATAATTTTTTCCTCTGAAAATTTTAATGAATTTTCTCTAGCTTTCTTTCCAAATATTTTTCTTTTTTCTTCATTTTCAATTAAATAAATAATTTTATCAACCATATCATCTATATCACCAAATTCACATAAAAAACCATCTTCTTCATTGGTTATTATATCTTTTGGTCCACATGGACAGTCAAAAGATACTATTGGTAATCCACATGCTTGAGCCTCCACTAATACCATCCCAAAACCTTCATAACGTGAGCTCATGATATATATCGATGATTCTAAATATTTTTCTTGAATATTTTTTTCTCTTCCTCTTAAAAAAATATTATTTTCTAATTTATAATTATTTATTTTTTCCTGTAATTCTTTTCTTAATTCTCCTTCTCCATAAATATCTAAAATCCAATCAGAATATTTTTCTACTACTTTTTTCCAGATTTCTATTAATAAATCATATCCTTTTTGATAAACTAATCTTCCTACTGAAATTACCTTTTTATTTTGCAATGTACTTGTTATTTTAGGATAAAAAGATAGAGAATTATTTATGACTTGAACTTTAGAATTTTTCCATTGTATTCTATCCTCTTCAGTTAAAACTATAAACCTATCATATTTTTCTATTATTTTTTCTTCTTTATATATTTTAAATAAATTTTTTAACTTATAAATTTTTCTTTCTTCTGCAAATAAACTAGCATATTTATTAAAATGATGTTCTCTTATAATTTTACTCTTCCCCAGTTTTAAATATGGTAAAAAATATAGTTCTGGCCCTATCATTGAAACTATTATATCAGGTTGCTTTTCTATTATTATTTTTTGTAATAATTCAATGTGTTTCTTTCTTTTTTTTAAAAAAATTGGAATTCTTATAGGGAAAAATCTTTTTCTGTCGTTAGAATAATTAATTTTTAAATCAATCAAAGTATAATTATTTTTTAATGGATAGAATGAAATATTTTCTTTTTGATCAGTTGTTATAATAATAATTTCGTATTCTGTATTTTTTTTAAACCAATTAATTTTATTACTTAATACTCTTTCCATTCCACCAGAATTATAAAATTCTGGAATACAATACATTATTTTCATATTATTTTCTCCATAAATTTATAATAATCTTCAGGTATTCCAATATCTATAAAATATCCTTCTGATTTATATCCATATTTTTCTACTTTTAAATCTTTATTTTCCAAAATATCTTTTTCAAAAGAAAAACTATCTTCTTTTTTTATATCTAGTATATTTCTATTTAATAAATATACTCCTCCATTTATATAACCTTTCTCAATATATTTCTTTTCTTCAAATTTTACAATTTTATTTCCTTCTAAAACCAAAGAACCATATCTGTCAAATTTTTCCATCTCTTTTATTGCTAAAGTTAAATTTGAATTATTTTTTTTATAAAATTTATACATTTCTTTTAAATCAACATCAAAAAATGTATCTCCATTTACAATAAAAATATCTTCAGTTTTAGACAGAGTTAAAGCTTTTTTTATAGCTCCACCTGTTCCCAAAGGAATATTTTCTTCTGAATAAATAATTTCTATATTTTTATATCTCTTTTGAAAGTGTTCTTTTATTATTTCTTTTTTATATCCAACAGCTAATATAACTCTATCAATTCCTTTTTTATCTAAATCATCTAATAAATACTCTAAAAATGGTCTTTCATTTATTGGTGCCATAGGTTTAGGGACATTTGATACTACTTTACTTAATCTTGTTCCAAATCCTCCAGCTAATATAATTGCTTCCATGTTATTATTCCTTTCCGAAAAGTTCATTTTCCAATGCTAGACAAATATTATGATAAATAGGTAAGTGATACTCTTGTATTTTAAAAGTTTCTTTCTCATTAATATTAATATTTATATCTGAAAGTTTTTTTATTTCTCCACCATCTCTTCCAGTCAAGGAAATTACTTTTATTCCTTTTATCTTAGCTATTTTTATAGCATTAATAATATTTTTAGAATTCCCAGATGTACTTATTGCAAATAAAATATCATTTTCTTTCCCCTGAACATACACTTGTTGGGCAAATATTAACTCTGAGTTCTTATCATTTCCATAAGCTGTCATTAAAGCAATTTCATTAACTAATGAAATTGCTGATACACCTTCTTGTAAATTATTTATAAAATAGTCTGCTTCTTTAGGAAAAAACTCTCTTAATTTATTTTCTGAATCTTTTTGAATATTTCTTTGAAGAACAAAACCTTTTCCTAATTCTCCAACTATATGCAATGAATCAGTTGCACTTCCACCATTTCCACAAATCAATACTTTATTCTTTGAAAAATACATTTTTTTTAATGCTTCAATAGTTAATTTTATTTCTGGTATATTATTTACTAATTTTGAAAATCTATTTCCCAACTCTTCAATAATCTTTTCTGTAGTTTCTTTCATTACTCCTCCTATTTATAAATAGTCCAAGCTTGTGTCCCCTCATCTGTAAAGTGAGGTAGCATTACTTTTCCATCTAATTTTTGTAATTTTTTTACTAGATTATATCTTTCTTTAGGGTCACAAAGAATCATCATAAATCCTCCGCCTCCAGCTCCTGAAACTTTAGCTGCTTTTCCACCATTTTCTATAATAAATTTATATCTTTCTTCAATTAGTGGATTAGATATTGAATTAGACATTTTCTTTTTTGATTCCCAACCATTTTTTAAACAATTAGCTAATTCCTCAAAGCTTCCAGTTAAAATAGCATTTTTCATCTCTATTGCTGATTTTTTTAATTCATGCATTCCTTCTAAGCTTTTTTCAAATTTCTTTTTTACATTATCTATTTGTTCATCAATTATCTTAGCTGATTCTCTAGAAGTACCAGTATAATATAATATCAAGGAGTTTTCTATCTCGTTCTTTATCCATCTTTTTATTCTCAATGGATTTACTATCACTCTATTTTCTGAAAAAAACTCCATTAAGTTAAATCCACCAAATGTTGCAGAAAACTGATCTTGCTTTCCACCGCTTAATTTTAAGTCTTCTCTTTCTATTTCATAAGCTAAATGAGCCATATCATATTCTCCTAATGGTAAATTTAACCATTCCATAAAAGCTTTTATAATTGCTACAACCATTGTTGAAGATGAACCTAACCCTGACCCTGCTGGTGCATCAGAATATGTAGTCATCTTAAATGAAAGTGGTTTACCATTATTATATTTTTCAACTATTTTATTATATACTCCCTTATGTAAAGTTAATTTTTTATTAATTTCTAATTTATTTTTACTTTCTAATATCTCTTGTTCATTCCTATCACTTGAAATAAAAACTATCTTATTATCACTCATTGGTTCAATAGTACAATAAGCATACATATCTATTGTTACATTTAAAACTACTCCACCATAATTATCACAATATGGAGAAACATCAGTTCCACCACCAGCTAATCCTAGTCTTAATGGGGCTTTAGAACGTATTATCATATAACTTCCTTCTTTCATTAATTATTTTTGTAAAAATACTATATATTAAAATTTGATGAGGTGCTTGAAATTCAGATGAATAAAATATATTTGAAGTAAAAAAGAATATTAATAAAGTTAATAAAATACTTTCATTTTTTAATTTTAAGAAAAAATATTTGAAATTATTATATGAAAATTTTAAATATCCTATTCCAGCTATAAGAACACCAAAGAAAAAACCAGATTTAGGGGATAATGCAACCCCACTATCTAGCATAAATTCTATTTCAGTAAAATTAAAAAAAGAATATCTCATCTGTAATATCTCTTTTACTTTCTCACCTATAAAAGAATAAAATACTAAGTAACTCCCTCCACTTCCAATCGGAAAAAGAATAAAACATATAACTGCAGTGATTATTGACCAACTTCTAGTTATTATACTTGTAAAATATTTTATATCATTTTGAAAAAGTGATAATACTCTTTCATACCCTATTATTGTTATCAAAAAAGCTAAAATTATTATTTTATATCTATGCTGCTTTTCTTTTGTTCCTATAAGTATAATTGATAATAATATACATATAATTGATCCTTTTGATAATATAAAAAAATTCATATAAATCATTGTCCCCACTATAATAACTTTTAGTATTTTTTTTTGAGTAAAATATAAATTTAACATCCCTAAAATAACAACATAATATCCAGCAGCACTAGGCTCAGCAAAAGTTAAAACTATTCTTCCTTCATTATTTAAAATATATTTTTCTACTAAAAAAATTATAGATATTATTATATAGTTTATTTCAAAAATTTTTTTAAGTTTTTTTAGCCTTATTTTTTCAAATATTTTTACCATTGCTAATAAAGTAATATATTGAAATATAATTCCTAATAAAATATGAAAACTTTTTATAAAAGAATTTTCTCCATATATTGAAATTCTACCAGTAAAAATTATTAATATACTAACTAATAAGTTTAAAATAAAACTATATTTAATAAAGTTACTATATGAGTTAGTTATATAATGTTTTTTAATTTTTTTTGAAAAATATAATATTATTATACTGACAGGTAATAGATAGTATTCTCCTATCATAGTTATAGTTCCGTATTCTCTTAAAAGTTGAATATTTTGAAATATAAAAGAAAAAATATATACATAAGCTAGGATATTATACATTATCTATTATCTCCTCTATTTCCTTAAAAACTTTTTTTGTAGAAAAATTTTCTTTAAAATATTCTCTTATATTTTTTTCAAAATTTATTTCATTTTTTTCTTCTAATAATTCTTCAATGAATGTATTAAGTTCCTCTATATTTCTATTTTTAAAAACTTTTACATATTTTTTTTCTAAATTATTATATCCTATTACAGAATGCTCACTTGCTATAATTGGTAATCCGTAAAATAATGCTTCAATAACTTTTGTTTTCATTCCACTTCCTTCAAATACAGGAGATATATATATCAAACTTTCTCTTAGAAGTATTTCCATTTCTTCTTTTGTTGGATTAGCTATCAATTCGATTTTAGTTTCTATTTTTAATTCTTTTATTTTTTTAATCAATCTATTATTAGGATTTCTTCCAGCTAAAACTAACTTTAACCTTTTTTTTTCTAAAATTTTTTTATAATTTTCAACTAAAAATAATCCAGCTTCTATGTTAGCTTCCATATCTAAGCTTCCAGTAAATATAACTTGTTTCTTTTTCTTTATATACTTTTCTTCTGTAAAGATATTATTATAAATAATAGGGATTATTTTATATTTCTTGCATTTTATTTTATAAAATTCTTCTACACTTTTTTTATCTTTTTCAGTTAAAAAGATCCCATAATCCATATTCTGTAAAGCTTTTTTTTCAGACTTTTTAACATTATACTTTTCTATAACCTGAATTGTTTTATTCATATTTTTAGTAAACATTGTTGAAAATTCGTATTCAAAGTTATCAAAATTTTGAATTATTTTAATTTTTGGAAAATTTTTCTTAATTTTTTCAGAAATACTTCCTAATCTTGAGTTTTGTAAAATTACTATATTTATATTTTTTTCTTTAATTGCTTTTAATATTTTTTTACTTGCTAATTCTAGTTGTTCTGAATATCCTAATATTCTAGATAAAAGTGCTTTTTTCTTATTTCTCTCTATTTCTAATAAATATTTTCCCTTATTTTGATTTTTTATTTCTTTATTAATTATTCCATACCATTTTATTTTTTCATTTCTCTCTAACTCTTCTAAAATACCTATTATTTTTTTTGTACCTATAGCACCACCATTTGAATATTCTGGATTAGTAGAACTTATATATAATATATTTTTCATTTTTAATTCCTTTCTACAATTTTTACTGTATCTAATTTTTAAATAATACTTACTGAGTTTTTTTGAAAGTAGCTTCCAATTTTTTATTGTTTTTTAATATTAAATTTTTTCATATTTATAATATACCTTTTTTACTTTTTTATATTACTGCAAATATTTTATTTTAGACTTTAATTCTTCTATATTTCCTACTTCAAATAATTCTCCATACTTTCCATTTGCTAAAATTTCTTTTGGTCCTACTGGGCAATTACTTGAAATTACTTTTGTACCTACTAGTAAAGCTTCTAATAAAACTAATCCAAATCCTTCATATTTAGAGCTTAAAACAAATAATTTTGAATTTTTCATCCAAATGTATGGATTTAATTTTTTTCCTAAAAATATTACATCTTTTATTTTTAGATCTTCCACTAATTTTTCTAATTTTCTTCTATCTGGACCATCTCCTACTATTATTAATTTTTCTTTTATTTTTTCTTCAATTTTTAATTCTCCAAAAGCTTTTATTAGCGTTGTAAAATCTTTATCTACTTCGTCTAGTCTTCCTACGCTACAAATATATTTACTTTTAATTAATACTCTTTCTTCTTCTGTTAATTCGCTATCATCTAAAGCCTTTTTTTGTATTTCATCAACATCTATTGGATTATATACAGTCTTTTGTTTTTCTTTTAAATATGGTGCTAATTTAATTAGTTCATTTCCCATCTCTTGACTTACTGTGCATATTTCATCAAATTTTTCTAATTTTTTAAAAAAACTCTTTTTAAAATATTTTCTTATTCCATCAAAAAATCTAGTTACAGAACCATGTAAATAAATTTGATGCTTTGGCCCTTTTATTTTTGTTATATAACTTGGTAAATACTGAAAAAAAGTTATAGTGATATCATAATTTGCTTTTTCTACTACTTTTATTTCTTTTTTCCATACTAAATAGTCACTTAAAACTATCAACAAATACATTGGAATATTATATATTTTATAAGCTTTACCTAATGTTCTTAATCTATATATCAATTTTGATAATTTTTCAGATTTTAAATACTTTATTTTTATTTTTTTATCTATCTCTTTTTCTCGAATATTTTCTTCTCCCATATTGTAATCAACATATAAATCAACTTCATATCCTTCTTTAAGAAATTTTTTCATATATCTTACTGTTACTACTTCTATTCCTCCACCTTGAGTCAAAAAAGTAGTATAGAACAGTATCTTTTTTTTCATTTCTACATTCCCTTCCCAAATAGTACTATCTTACTTGTCTTAAATAGTATAATCATATCTAATACTAAGCCATTATTCTTTACATAGTACAGATCATATTCTAACTTTATCTTTGCATCATCTACTGATGCTCCATAGGTAAACATTGTCTGCGCCCATCCTGTTATACCTGGTTGTACTGCATATCTTAAATGATAATTTCTTATCTTCTTTTCATACTCTTTTCCTAGTACATTCCATTCTGGCCGTGGTCCAACAAAGGACATATCTCCCTTAAGTACATTTATTACTTGGGGTAGTTCATCCAATCTTGTTTTTCTAATAAAATGTCCTACCTTAGTTATCCTATCGTCATGTTCAGAAGCATACTTTGAATACTTATCTGGATCATGTACTTTCATACTTCTAAACTTAATAATTTCGAATTCTTTTCCTCTAAAGCCTATTCTCTTTTGTTTAAAAAAAGCTGGATTTTCCCATATTTTCTTTGGATTAGTAAATAAATATTTAACTCCTATATCAAGCTTCACTATCACATATGTCACTAACATAAATGGGATAAAACAGATAAAAAGTATAAATGATAGCGCTACATCAAATGATCTTTTAAGTTTTTTCTCAAAATCATTATTTAAGGTATCAAAGCCATTACTCATAAGTACCCACATGCTATCTACCTTATCTACATCTATTTTTCCCTCTATACTTTCTAAAAAGCTTAAGTAATCTACAACTTCCACTCCGCGCAACTTTACCTCTAGTATCAAATCTGAATACAGCTTAAGTGTTTTATCTTTTACAAAAATTATTGTATCTATCTTATCTGCCTCAACTATCTTTTTGATATCTTCAAATCTTCCAAGATAATTATTTCCATCTACTACGTCATTAGCTAAATATCCACAGCATATATATTTGTTATCTCTTAATCCTAAACTATCTTCAATTATTCCAACATAACTATTTTCATTATCTAGAATAAGGACTCTACTCTCCTTTTCTTCCTTCTTATATAGCAAATAATTCAAGGTAGTTTGTATAATCGTATAAAATGCAAAAGTGAAGATAAGTGTTTCTCTTTTGTAAAAAAGAAAAAAGATCATAAACGTAAAAAAATTCAAGATAATAGAGTAAATAATATTTCCCCTCTGATATCTTGAGTCAAAATTCATTGTATTAGCTAAGTAATATGAAAAAAATAGTATGCTAAATAGTCCATACATTGCTAGATTAAGACTTAAATTTTGAATTACAAAACTTTGTCTGTATACTATAAACAGTAGAATAAAATAGATTAATCTCATTCTGATGTTTCTTGTATGCCTTACCATAGTATTTCTTCAACTCCCAATTTATTTTTTATATTATTTAACAAATGAAAAGTACTGACACTTCTTACTCCTCACTACTCAAGACTTTCTATCTCTCTCTAAAGAGTGATAGCCCAATCTCTTTCATTTGAAGTTTTCACTATTACTAGTTAGGTTCATGTCAAAACCTAATTTTAATTAAAGTCCAAAAATATATTTCAAAAACTTTACTTTTGAATATTTTTGAATAACATTTTTTATATATAGATTTATTAAAACAGGAATGTATATTCCCATTATTAATGATATTGGCATTACTATAATCATTGATAAATTCAAAATCTGATAGCCTAAGATTCTTACAAATACTTGCGGAAACCATGAAAATAAATATATTGAAAATGATTTCCCTTTTAAATGCTCTAAAAAACTATAATCTGAATTTAAGTATATTCTTGAACAACTCAATGAAAATATTATTCCTATTCCAGCTATAAAAATATTATATATTTTTATAACTGGAAGTATTATTACAGCATTAATTATCAAAATTGTAAAAGTTATAATAAACACAAAAGTATTTCTTTTTAAAATTTCATCAAATTTATTTTCGTTTTCTAAATAGTAAACTCCTAATATAAAAAATATTAGATAATTTAAAACTCCATTTATATTTAAAAATCTTATATCTAAAAATTTACTTGAAACTATATTAATTATTAGTGATAATAATAAAATTATTTTTGTTTTATTTTTTAAAACTCTATATAACACGATTGTGAGTAACATTATTAAAAATATAGTAGGTAGAAACCAAAAGAAAATAATTGGATTATCCCATGGATATAACATATTCAAAATATAATCTTTTATTGATAATTCTAGTGGTCTTAAAGCAAATTTACCTAAAAGATACTTAGGTACATATGCTAAAGATGATATTAAAAAATATGGAATTATCAATCTTTTAATCTTTTTTATTACAAAAGTATTTAATTGAATATCTCCTATTCTTCCCTCAGTAGTAAATTTTAATAAATATCCAGATATGAATATAAATAATGGCATATGAAAACTGTAAATCCATCTATGCAGATTAGATACTATTCCATTAGTATTTTCTGCATGTCCTAATACTACCAATATTATTCCAAATATTTGTAAAAAACTTATTTTCTTATTTTCCATTCTTATATTCAACCTTTCTATTTAAAATTTCAACCAACATTCTAGGAGCTCTATTTCCTCTTTTCCCACTCCTAGTTATCTTTACTCTTTTTTCTTTACCCTTAGAGTAAATCTCTTCTTGTACACTCTCTAACTCCTCTATCTCTACCTTATCCCCTAGTTTTAATATCTCGTTACTTAAGCACTCATGTTGGTACTTTCTCACATCACTTTGTTTCCTATATATCTCCTTTAATTCCTCTACTAGCTTTCTATGTCTTACACTGAGTATTGATAATCCCTCTTTTTTTCTTCTATTTATTTTCTCTATTAGCTCTTTTCTTCTAAGCTCTAGTAGATATATCTTATCTGCTAATTCAACCTCTTTTACTTTTCCATCTTTTTCATAGATGAGATACTCTTTCCCTATCTTTAATCTAATCTCACCACTTCCAACTCTATTTCTATACTCTCCAGTTTTCTTATCTACCTCTCTAGGTGGAATACCTTTAAAAACTAACTGTGTATAGTATTTGAGTTTCCCTCGAATATTTTTTCTCACAATACGACAATAAGCTATCTCACTCTTAAGCGCTTCTTTTTCATAGTAGTTTTCCTCATCAATTAGAACTTTTAACTTAAGACCTTTCCAATCTATATATCCATCTATATATCTAATCCCTGTTCCATTAGATTTTCCCTCTAAGGATTTGAAATCATCTTCCTGTTTAAAATGAACCTTCTGTCCACTTCCATACATCATTTTTTCAAAAGCTCTCCATACTTGTGAAGCTATCTTTTGAGCAGTAAATGAATCTATATTCTTTTTAAAAAATTTCTGCATATTCTTTACTTCTTTGTGGAAAGAATACTCAGTAAAGCCATTTTCTTTCCTAATCTCTTCTAATTTCTTGTAAAGAATTTTCTTTCCTTCGCTATTAGCTATTTCATGTAGTAGTTCTCTGTACTCTTTTCTTTTTGTCATCTCACCATATTTTTTTAACATTTTTCCTAAAAGTGAATTATATATATCTCTGCCTATCCTAAATCTTTTCTCTAAGATATCCTCTTGATATTTTTCCACTTTCAAAGGAAATTGGACTATATAGTTAGACACTTTTAAAATTCCTCCTCATTCGAGTTCTTCTTTTGATGAAAAGGCGTATTTTTCATCAAAAAATAACTCTAAAATTAGTACTTTTTTAAAAAAAATTCTAATTAATAAACTTAATCTCCTTGACATATGCTTAAAAAAAGGGTAAAATAGGTTATTCACGAGTAAAAGAAAGTACGCTTTTTCATCAAAAGGCGTACTTTTCCAAAAAATAAAAAAAGGTAGTCAGTCTCTCAAAACCAAAACTACCTTTTCCCAAGCTATTCAATTATATAATTGAATAGCTTTTTTAATCGTTAATTTCTTCTAACAGCAGTACCAAACTCTTTGTATAAATCACATATTTATTTCCTAATTTCCTTGCTAAAATCTCCTTTGAATTTATTTTGTCATAAATTGTAGATATATACTTTGTCAAATATTCAGCTGCCTCCTTTGGATTAGTCCACTCCCCCAAACTTTTTACCATATCCTTAGCTAATGCCTTATTCACATTAGAAAGCTTAGATAACTTATAGAGGATATATTCCTCATGATTCATTCCAGCCTTAATTTTTTCTACCTTCTTTTCATTTTTTGTAAACTTAGTTGTACAGTCCATCAACCTGATCCTCCTCAATATTTTATCTTATCAATTCTTCTTCAATTTTTATTATTTTCTCCTTTATTCTTCTTACCCCCTCTCATTTTTTCTTTTTTCTATCCCTTCAAATACTGATTGGTAGATTTTATCATCTAATTTACTATCAGTTCTTTTAACTAACTCTTCTAGGAGTAGTATCACTATCTTTTCTATTGCTGGTGTTACAAACCACTTACAGATAAAGTATTTGATAAATTTTATTATTACTTCTAATATTTTCCCCATTGTCTCACCCTATGACCTTAAATTCCTTCAGGATGTTCGGCAATATATGTTTCTAATGCTACTAGTATATGCTTATTTTCAGCTATTGTAGCTAGTGAAGCTTGATATCCTCTAAGCTCTTTTTCTGCTGCTACTTGCCACTCTTCATATGATGTATAAGGACTCTCCTCTGCCATAGGTTCTGAAGCCTCTTTTAATTCAGCTATATGTTGTATCACTGCTGTCATATCAAAGATATTTGACTCCACAGCCTTCTCCCTTTTAATAGAATTTTTTAAACTTTCAATCTCCTTTTGAACTGTTATTACTACTGCTGACATATAAACTCCTCCCTTTACTTTTTATTTTTTTAGAAAATCATGATCCTCTATGAAAATATAGTATCATTTTTTATTTTCAAATACTAGTATCTCTAACTCATTACAACTCACTACAACACAGTTTTCTTATTCTTTTAAAAGCTCATAAAATCGTCTTTGATTGAATTCTCTTCTACTTTTTCCTTCCACTTTTAATGGATAACACATCTCAACTATTCTATCTCTTATTCTACTTTTCCCTTCAACTGAGAATTTTTTAGCTATCTCACATCTATTTTCATCTTTATCAAATTCTAAATTAGTAGAGATAATAAGAGGTTTTTCAGATCTATACCTTGTGTCAATGAGATTATATATCTTTTCTGCTCTCCAACTTCTACTCTTACTCTCAATAGATTTTTCTACACCAAAGTCATCTATAATAAGCAGGTCACAATTTTCAACTACATTTAGAATTTTATTTTCTGCTTCTCCCCACTCTCTAGTTAATTTTAATAAATAAAGTCCAAGATTTATCACGAGGACATTCTTTCCTCTATTCATCAGATAGTTAGCAATACAAGCGGTGGCAAATGTTTTTCCAGTTCCAACATCACCATAGAAAAGTATCCCTACATCCATCTCTTTTTCCATAAAGCGTTTAGCATAACGAAGAGAGGCTTGCATATGCCTTTGACTCATATCTGCTACTTCAAAACTACTTTTTAAGAATTTCTTATCTATTACAGAGATATCTTTATACTTTTTAACTCTATTTTTTATAGATTCAGTTTCCTGTTTTCTTATCTCTTCTTGTTTTTCCTTTTCTTTAATTTTCTCTAAACAATTACAATCTGGTATATATTCTATATGTTTTCTAATAAATTCTGGCAAATATTCTATCCCATTAGCCTCATTTTTTATATATTCTTTCCCACAATATTTACATTTCATATCCTTTCCTCCTATTTTTTCCCAAAGATCTCTTTTGTATTAAATAATTCTGGGATCTCTTCTTGTGTATCTAAATTATTTTTTAAAATCTCATCTAAGTTATCACTTTTATCTTGTTCTAATAAATTTGTATGTAATATATAATCATCTTGTAATAATCTACTTGTATTATTCTTCTCACAATTTACGTTGAGGGGGATTAAATGATTTTGCTGAGTGTCCCTCACTTTTTCCGTTAAGTATATTCGTCTTTCCTGTCTCTTTTTTCCCTGGCTTTCATATACTCTATAATTTGTTTTTAAGTATCCATATTTTACAAGGCTAGCTATCCAAAGACTGATCGTATTTTCATGTGTTTCATATAGACTTGCAAAAAATGAATTACTAGCATAACAAAATCCCTTATGATGTATTAAAGTTGCTATCTCCCCATACAAAATTTTTTCCGAGAACTTTAATCTTTTATCATATCTTACCTCAGCTGGTAGTATAATATAATAGCTTGGTTTTTCCATAACTCTTACCTCCTAAATATTTTTTATTACTGTATATATACACTATCACTTTTTTTAAAACTATTCCACTAGCTAAAACTTACTACTACTTTCTTCTACTAAGTTTAAATTTTACAAAAAATAAAAAATAGGAGTGTCATAAATTTACAACACTCCCATTTTTAGATGTTTTTATAGGTTATTATTTTTTCTTAGCATATTTAATAGAGTCAAATGCAACTGCTACTATTATAATAAGTCCTTTGATTATATATTGCCAGTAAGGATTTACTCCAATATATGTAAGTCCATAGTTGATAACTGTAAGTAAGATAACTCCTGTTACAACTCCAGAGATTTTTCCAACTCCTCCATAGAATGAAACCCCTCCAATTACACAAGCTGCAATTGCGTCCATCTCATACATATTTCCTAAGTTATTAGTAGCTGAACCGATACGTCCTGCCTCTAAAAATCCTCCAAAAGCATAGAAAATACCAGATAGTGCATAAAGTTTTACTAATGTCCAATGAACGTTTACTCCTGATACCTTAGCGGCTTCAATATTTCCTCCAACGGCAAAGACATTTTTACCAAATTTAGTCTTATTCCATAATATCCACATGATAATTGTAGCTATTAGAGCATAAAAGATTAGATAAGATATAGTAAAGCCACCAATATCAATATATCCTTGAGCAAAAGAACTGTACTTTTCAGCAAATCCAGCTATTGGAGAACCACCTGCAAAATCATAATAAAGTGAGTTAATACCATAAACTATAGTCATACTTCCCATAGTAACAATGAAGGGATGTAGATTAAGTTTTGCAACTGCAAGTCCATTTAGACCTCCAATTACCATACCAACTAACATTACAATAGCTATTGCTCCAAAAAGTGGGAAGTCTTTCATATCAGGATAAACTTTATGAGCAGTAGTAGCTGCTTGTAAAAGTGTAGCTGAGATAACTGCAGAAAATCCAACCTGTCTACCTACTGAAAGGTCAGTACCTGTTGTAACAATAAGTCCTGCAACTCCTAAAGCTATAATAAGTCTTACTGATGATTGTGTTAAGATATTTTTGAAGTTTCTTATACTCAAGAATGAAGGCTCTTTAATAATTATAGCTATTAACATTATTAATAAAACTAAATATAGTCCACTTTGAATTAAAAGTTTTTTGTAATCAATATTTCCATCTTTTGTACGTATACTCATTTTTTTCTCCTCTTTCTCTCATTATATTTTAATTCTATAGATATTTTGCAGATAGTGTCATTATCTCCTCTTGTGTAGTTTCAGAAGTTTTAACTATTCCTGCAACTTTTCCGTTACTCATTACTAAAATTCTATCAGTAACACCTAATAACTCTGGCATTTCAGAGGATATCATAATAATTGCCTTATCTTTTTTAGCAAGATCTATCATAAGTTGATAAATTTCATATTTAGCTAAAACATCTATACCTCTTGTAGGTTCATCTAGCATTAAAACATCTGGTTCAGTTAGAAGCCATCTTCCAAGAATAACCTTTTGTTGATTTCCTCCAGATAAAGAGCCTATTGAAGTATTTTGTGAAGGTGTCTTAACATGCATACTATCTATTACCCATTGAGTATCATCTTTCATTCCTTTGTCATTTAATAATGCTAGAAGTGGATTTTTAACTTTATATCTATCTAAGTTTGAAATAGTAGAGTTGAAATTTATATCTAACATTCCATATATTCCTGTAGCTCTACGCTCTTCAGTAACAAGAGCAAATCCATTGGCAATTGCCTCGTTTGGATTATGATTTTTTACTTCTTTCCCTTTAATAATTATTTTCCCTTTTTCTTTTTCTCTCATTCCAAAAATTGTTTCAACGATCTCTGTTCTTTTTGAACCAACTAGTCCAGCAATTCCAAGTATTTCACCTTTATGTAAATCAAAGGTTATATCTTGTATTGATGGTTGATGAAGAGCTGTTAACCCCTCTACTTTTAAAATTTCTTCTTTTACAACGTTATCTTTTGGTGGGAAACGATTAGTTAGATCTCTTCCTACCATCATATTAATAATCTCTTCTGTAGTTAACTCTTTTACAGATTCTGTTGCTATCCATTTTCCGTCTCTCATTATTGTAATATCATCTGATATAGCTTTTATCTCTTCCATCTTGTGTGAAATATATACTATTCCACAACCTCTATCTCTTAATTTATTAATAATTTTAAAGAGGTGTTCAACTTCTTTTTCAGTAAGAGAAGATGTAGGTTCGTCCATAACTATTATTTTAGAGTTGTATGATACAGCCTTTGCTATTTCTACCATTTGTCTTTCAGATACTGCAAGATCTCCCATCTTAGAACGAGGATCGATATTTATATCCAAATCTTCAAAGATTTTTTTAGTATCTTCATACATCTTCTTTTCATCTATAAAAAACCCCTTTTTAGGGTATCTTCCTAACCAAATATTATCTAATATATTTCTTTGCAGAACTTGGTTCAACTCTTGGTGTACCATTGAAACCCCATTATCTAAGGCTTCTTTAGCTGATTTAAAGTTTATCTCTTTACCTTCAAACATAATACTACCTGAGTCTTTTTCATAAATTCCAAATAAGCATTTCATTAAAGTTGATTTTCCAGCCCCGTTCTCACCCATCAGTGCATGAACTGAGTGAGGTCTTACTTTTAAATTAGCACCATCTAGTGCTTTAACTCCGGGAAACTCTTTTGTTATGTTGCTCATTTCTAATAAGTATTTAGTGTTTTCCATAATGTTCTCCTTCTTTTATAAAAAAGGGGAAATTGTAATACAATTCCCCTTGTTAACATTAGATTTACTAATTAATCCTATTTGAATTGTGCTGCATTTTCTTTATCTATTCCGATACTTGGAATTAATAATTCTTTTTCTACTAATTGATATGTAGTTCCTTCTGTTGCTGCTTTACCTTGAGCTAAGTTTACAACCATATCCCAAGTTCCTTTTCCTTGTCCTTGAGCATCGTTAAGAACTGTTCCTGCCATTTCTCCAGCTTCAATTTTAACAATTGCTTCTGGTAATGCGTCTACTCCATATACAGGTAAGATTTTTCCAGCTGCTTTTAATGATTCGATAGCTCCTAAAGCCATTCCATCATTGTTACAAATTACAACTTCAATTTTATCTCCATTAGGTCCTGATAACCAAGCGTCCATTTTATCTTTTGCCATAGCAGTATCCCACATAGCAGTATCTAGATGTAACTCTTCAGTTTGGATTCCCATATCATTTAAAGTTTTGATAGAATAAATAGTTCTTGCTTCAGCATCTGGATGTCCAGGCTCTCCTTTTATCATAACATATTGGATAACTCCATCTCCATTAAGGTCTAATTGTGGATTATTCATCCAAGCTTTAGCTATTAATTCACCTTGAGCTATTCCTTGTTCATTTGGGTCAATTCCAACATAATATGCTTTATCATATGCATCTATAACAGATTTAGCTGGTTTTTTGTTGTAGAAAACAACTGGTACATTTTCAGCTTTAATTTTTTCCATTACAGTTTGTCCTGCTGCTGGGTCAACTAGATTAATTGCTAATGCATCTACACCTTTTGATAACATAACATCTATTTGGTCATTTTGAGTTTGTTGGCTGTTTTGTGAGTCATTCATTGTTAACTCAACCTTATCTTGTACTTTTTCAGCTTCTCCTAATACAACTTTTCTATATAAAGCTATAAAATTATCGTCATATTTGTAAGCTGTAAAACCAATTCTTAATTTTTCTGGTGCATTTGCTGTTGTGTCTTTCTCCCCACCACATCCTGTTAATCCTGCTGCTAAAAGTAGTGCTCCTAAGATTATTCCTGTTTTCTTCATATTCTAATTCCCTCCTACAGTGTGCACTGTTTGTTTAATGAACTTTTAATCTATCTTTCAAGATATAAAGAACGTTTTTAATTCTCTATAATCAATAATAATCTTTTATTCAGCTTTTGTCAAGCCTCTAATTTAAAAATTCAAAAACTTTTTTTAGTGCGTGAAAAAAGTTTTCAAAGCATTAATTAAAGAGAGCTACAGCTCCTTTTATTCCAGCTTCATTTCCTAGTATTCCCTGTACAATTTCTATATTTTTAAGTGTAACAGGAAGAGCATATTTTTTCAATTTTTCCTTCATAGGATTTAGGAGAATTTCTCCAGACATTGCTACTCCACCACCTAGAACGATCTTTTCTGGATTGATTATATTTAGAATATTGCCTATTCCCATTGCTAAATATTCAGCTTCATAGTCTACTAAATCTAAAGAAAATTTATCTCCCTCTTTTGCTGCATCAAATATATCTTTTGCTTCTAGGGTGTCTAACTTTCCTTCTATCATCGTATAAAGTAAATTTTGTTTATTAACAATTAATCTTGAAGTGGCTTCTCTTATAAGTCCTGTAGCTGAAGCATAAGCCTCAAAACATCCCTTTTGTCCACAACCACAAAGCTTACCATCCATAACTAGCTTCATATGTCCAATCTCTCCACCAGCACCCATAAATCCAGATATAAGTTTTCCATCCACATAGATTCCTCCACCTATACCAGTGCCTAATGCTACAGTTACACTTGTTTTACTTCCTCTAGCTGCTCCATATTTAGCTTCACCAAGAGCTATAATATTGACATCATTATCAAGTTTAGTTTCCACTCCAGATATCTCTTCCATCATAGATTTTATATCTATATTTTCTCCCCAAGGAAAATTTGCAAAAAAAGCCACAACACTCTGATTGATAACAGGACCAGGAATTCCTATTCCTATTCCCTTAATTTTTTTTATATCTATTTTTAATTCTTCGCCTAACTCTTTAGTAGCTTCCCAAATTCTAGTTAAAGTTTTTTGAGCCCCCTCTGAAGAAAGAGTCTTTATTACTGTACTTTTAAAAATCTCCCCATCGATATTTAAAATTCCAATTTTCGTATTAGTTCCACCTAGATCAATTCCAACATAATAATCCATTTTTAGTACCTCCATAATTTTTGATAATTTTATTATACTATATGTTTTTTTATTTTACACATTATTTTTCTTTTATTATAAAAAGTTTAAGAAATAGAGTTTCTATTCTGATAACTATAGAAAGAAAACTTGTATTATGTTATAATATTATGAAATTATAATACTATTTAGGAGGGACATAATGAAAAGAAGTTTATCAGGTATTCAACCTAGTGGAATACTTCATCTTGGGAACTATTTTGGAGCTATGAAACAATTTATAGATGCCCAAAATAGTGGAGAGTATGATGGATTTTATTTTATAGCTGACTATCACTCTCTGACATCACTTACTGATCCAAAATCTTTAAAGGACAATACATACAATATAGTTTTAGACTATTTAGCACTTGGACTTGATCCTAACAAATCAACTATATTTTTACAATCAGATGTTCCAGAGCATGTTGAACTTTCTTGGCTATTATCTAATGTAACACCGGTTGGTCTATTAGAAAGAGGACATTCATATAAAGATAAAATAGCTAAAGGAATTTTTCCTAACACAGGATTACTTACTTATCCAGTTCTTATGGCTGCTGATATACTCATGTATGATGCTGATGTTGTGCCTGTAGGGAAAGATCAAAAACAACATCTAGAAATGACTAGAGATATTGCTATGAAATTTAATCAACAATATGGAGTGGAGCTATTTAAACTTCCAGAACCTCTTATCTTAGATGATTCAGCTGTAGTTCCTGGAATAGATGGACAAAAGATGAGTAAGTCTTATGGAAATACTATTAATATGTTTGCCAGTAAAAAAGAATTGAAAAAACAAATTATGAGTATTGTAACTGATTCTACTCCACTTGAAGAGCCAAAAGATCCAAATAATAATATAGCTAAGTTATATACTTTATTCGCCTCTATTGAAAAACAAAATGAGATGAAAGAAAAATTTTTAGCTGGAAATTATGGGTATGGGCATGCTAAAGCAGAGTTATTAGATGCAGTGCTTGAATATTTTGGAGAGGCTAGAGAAAGAAGAGAAAAATTAGCTCAAGATATGGATTATATTCATACAGTATTATTTGAAGGTGGAAAAAAAGCTAGAGCTATAGCTCAAGAAAAAATTATGAAAGCTAAAGAAGCTGTTGGTATCATAGGAAATATGTATAAATACTAAAAACCAAAATATTGTAAAATTTTAAATAATAAAAGGTGGTAATGTATGAAAAAAATAGCAACTTTATTGAGTATTATAGGAGCATGTTCAGCTTGTTCAACTATTGAACCAAAGTCTGAGGTTAATTCTTCAGCTATAGAAAAATATAACAATATTTTAAATATTCACGGAGATCCTAGAGAATATACTTATTTTGAGCCTAGAAAAGAAACTGATAAAACTGGAACTAATTATATTAATAGTTTTGTAGATTTAGGAGCTTGGCATGGATATTATCAACCTGAAATTGGAAACTTTGAGCTCTATGGAGGATTTGCAGGCCCATTTTATTTAGCAGAAGAGTATGCTGCTAATCTTTCTAACTCCTTTAGCAAACTCTCAATCGAGGATTCTAATTCAGGAAAAATTTATAACTTAAAGGATGGAAAAGCTCAGTTTAATTATTATCCTGGAAGGTTAGAACAAATTTATACACTTGAAGATTTTGTCCTTAAATTAGAACTTATCTTTGCTAGTAATAGAACGAGTTTAATAAAAACAGAGATTATAAATAGATCAGATAAAGATTTAAATCTTAATCTCATCTGGTCTGGAAAAATATATAATGAGTTTCAAAGTTGGAATGAAGAGAAAAATAAATATGAATCAACTGCTCTAGACAATTCTCTAATTGTTACAAATAGAGGAATCAAAGTAGATTTCAAAGAAAAAAGACTTGTATGGGATTATATGATAAGTGATGAAGCTCAATTCAAAGTTACGCATGACTCAGAGATCGAAACAAAAATATCAGGAGATAGTTATACAAGTAAACTTACTAATGTTCTTATAACTCCTGGAAATACTTATACTCATCACAGTACAGAAACTTTTACTTTTACAGAAAAAGAAGCTAATGATGAGGCACCAAAAATTTACCTAATCTTAGCTGATCCTCAAAAAGTATTTGATGAAAACACAAAAAGATGGAGTGACTATTTAAGAAAATCTATTACTAATCCTCAAGATAAATATAGTAAAATAGCAGTAAAATCAATAGAAACTCTAACAACTAACTGGAGAAGTGCAGCTGGTGCTTTAAAACATGATGGAATTACTCCATCTGTAAGTTATAAGTGGTTTAATGGGCTATGGGCTTGGGATTCTTGGAAACAAGCTGTTGCAACTGCTAATTTTGATGGAGAACTAGCTAAAAATAATATCAGAGCTCTTTTTGATTATCAAATTCAAGCAAATGATGAGATAAGACCTCAAGATAAGGGAGCTATTATTGATGCTATCTTCTATAATACTGATGAAGATAGAGGAGGAGATGGTGGAAATTGGAATGAAAGAAATTCTAAACCTGCTTTAGCTACTTGGGCTGTATGGAAAGTATATGAGGCTACAGGAGACAAGGAATTTTTAAAAGAGATGTATCCCAAATTAAAAGCTTATCATGAGTGGTGGTATACCAATAGAGATCATAATAAAAATGGTATTGCTGAATATGGAGGAATGGTTCACAGATATAATAACTCTCCAGAAGAGATTATTTTAGCTGCAGCTTGGGAGAGTGGAATGGATAATGCAGTTAGATTTGATGTAGAAGGTTATGGAGAGGATGATATTGGGGTTAAGGTTTTTGAAAATAGAGATGCTCAAGAAAATTTAGTAGGATATTCTATTAATCAGGAATCTGTTGATTTAAACTCTTTTTTATATGCTGAAAAGGTATATTTAGGAAAAATTGCTGATACTTTAGGTTATACTCAAGAAAGTAAAGATTTTTTTGAAAAAGCTGTCTATGTTAAAAACTATATAAATGATAATATGTATGATGAGGCTACAGGATATTATTATGATCTACAATTTGATCATGCTGGAAATACTAAGTTACTTGTAAATAGAGGAAAGGGAACAGAAGGATATATTCCTTTATGGGCTAATGCTGCTGATGATGAAAAGGCAAAAAAAGTAGTAGAAAATATTTTAGATGAAAATGTTATGAATACTTATTTACCATTTCCAACAGCTGCTAAAGATAATCCTAAGTATGATCCTACTAAATATTGGAGAGGTCCTGTATGGTTAGATCAAGCATATTTTGGAATAATTGGATTGAATAATTATGGTTATAAAAAAGAAGCTCGAGATCTCACTATTAAATTATTTGAAAATTCAGAAGGACTTTTAGAAGATGGAGTAATAAGAGAAAACTATAATCCAGAAACTGGTGAAGGATTACATTGCTCTAACTTCAGTTGGTCTGCTTCTGTCTACTACCTATTATATAAAGAGTTTTTCTTTAATAAATAATTATGATTAAATATAAAATTAGAAGGAGGTAGTAATGGCAAAAATTGATAAAATATACAGAGATATAGTAGAAACAATTGATAAACATGGAGTATGGAGTGAGGGAAATGTAAGAACTAAATATGCCGATGGAACTCCTGCCTACTATAAAAGCTATATTGGATATCAGTTTAGATTAGATAATTCAACTGATGAAGCACATCTTATTACTACAAGATTTGCTCCAAATAAAGCTCCTATTAGAGAGCTATATTGGATATGGATAATGCAATCTAATAATGTAGATGAATTAAATAAATTAAAATGTAAATTTTGGGATGAATGGAAAATGGCTGATGGAACTATAGGTAAGGCCTATGGCTATCAAATTGCTAAAAAAACTTTTGGTTATAAAAGTCAACTTGATTATATAATAAATGAAATCAAAAAAAATCCTAACAGTAGAAGAATAATGACTGAAATTTGGGTACCTGAAGAACTTCATAAAATGGCACTTACTCCATGTGTCCATCTCACTCAGTGGAGCGTAATAGGAAATAAGCTTTATCTTGAAGTTAGACAAAGAAGCTGTGATGTTGCACTAGGACTTGTAGCTAATGTTTTTCAATACTCTATACTTCACAAATTAGTAGCTATGGAGTGTGGTCTTGAAGCTGCAGATATCATATGGAATATTCATAATGTACATATCTATGATAGACATATGCCAGTACTTTTAGAACAAATTAAAAGAGAAGAGTTTGAGGGAGCAACTTTGAAAATAGAAAATTTTACTTCTATATATGATTTTAAACCTGATGATGTAGTCATAGAAAACTATAGATATGGGGATAAAATTTCTTATGAGGTGGCTATATAAATGAAAAGACCTGAAGTAAATATAATAGTTTGTGTTGCTAAAAACAATCTTATTGGAGATAAGACACCAACAGGAAATGGACTTCTTTGGCACTCTAAAGAAGAACTGGCCTATTATAAAGAAAAGACTGTTGGAAATGTCGTTATCTTTGGAAAAAATACTGCTAAATATGTTCCAATTGAGCTTATGAAAAAAAACAGGGATGTCATTGTTATCTCTTCTAAAGATAATTTTGATGAAATTATAGATAAATACAAAAATACAGATAAAAAAATTTTTATCTGTGGAGGAGCTACTGTATATAAAGCTTATCTTGAAAAATATCCAGTAGATAATATTTATATTTCTAAATTAAAACCTCATGTAGAGGTAAGTATTCCAAGTAATCCTCTCTATTTCCCTAAAGTAGAAGATTTTGGCTATACTGTTTTTGAAACTAAGGAGTATCAAGATTTTATAGCTTATACTTATAAGAAAAAAAGATAGCAAAATGCTATCTTTTTCTTTTACCAAAATTACTATTTTGTTTCAGCTACTTCACAAGCTTCACAAGTAGCTCCATTTAATTCTCTTTCAGCTAGGATATCTTCAATGTGCTCTTTTGTTTCTGTTAAAGCTTCTACTGACATAGCTTCATAATTAACAGAGTCACAAGATTTTATATTGATACCTTGATTTCTTAAAAAAGCATCAACCTTAGTTTTATTTTTTTTGTATAGATAGTATCCTGCTACTGTTACTCCTATACCTACTGCAGCTCCTACTACATGGGCTTTTGTTATTTTTCCATTTCCACCAAATCCAAATCCGAACATGGTAATACCTCCTATTATTTATTTATTGTAATATACTTTTCTGTATTTTTAGACATATTTTTATTTTTTCTGAAGAAGATATGATAGATTAAATCACCAATGTTATCTATGCTATTATCTTCACAAACATTTGCTATATAGTAATCTTTATTTTCCTGTTTGTTTTTTATTCTAAAAAATTTCACTTCTTTTGCATCATTATTAGTAGAAATAATATGTCTACCAAATGTAGTAAGCCAAATCATAGCTACTAATGAAAGTTTTGGAGTATCTAAAAATGATTTAACAAGATATACTGCAGGGAGTATTTCTAAATCAAATACGCCTTTTCTATTAGTTTCTATACAAGCGTGTTCTAATATGGCAGTTGATGTTAAAGAAATAGAAAACCAATTCATCATATTTTGTAGTTGAGTGTCTTCTCTGTTTATTAGCATATTTAATCCTGACATCAATATAGAAGCTCCTGAATAGATAGCAAAACTTTCTATCGCTTTTTGTTCTATACCATCTAAAAGTTTAACTGGCATCATTCCGTTTTCAATAGAAAAAGCCGTGAGTATCTTATAGATAGCTTCTTGGAGATTTATTTTTTCAGGATTGAATGTAGCTACTACACTTTTAGTTATAGGGCTATATTTTAATTCTATACTTTCGTTATCTTTAGTAACATTATCCTTAAAAGCCTCTAAAGATTTTATTGGTTCAGATAGTTTTAATCTCACTCTATTTGGCAACTTATGCATTATTATTACACTAAGTTTTTTCATTTTTTCTCCTTAATTTTTTAATTTGTATTTTAGAAGTTTTAAAGAATTTCCTACAACTAAGATTGTACTCATATTATGTATTATAGAACTATAAATTGCAGGAAGTATTCCAGTAGCTCCTAAAACTAGAGCAAAAGAGTTAATACCTATTGCCATAGCAAAATTTTCTTTTATTGTCTTAACAGTTTTTTTAGAAAGGCCGATTACTTCTGGAACTAATAAAGGGTCATCTTTTGTAATAGTTATATCAGCTGCTTCCATAGCTACATCTGTTCTTGTGCTTCCTAGCGCTACACCTATATTTGCATATGATAGAGCAGGAGCATCATTTATTCCATCTCCTATCATAACTACATTGCTTCCTCTTGACTGTAAAGCTAAAATATTTCTTGCTTTATCTTCAGGAAGTAGCTCTGATTCATAGCTATCTATTGACATTCTAGAAGCTATAGTTTGAGCTTGTTGTTCTAAATCACCTGTAAGTAATACTATTTCATCTATTCCCTGTCCTCTTAATCTATTTATAGTCCTTTTTATATTTTCTCTAGGTGGATCTGTAACTCCAATAAGTCCTATCAACTTGTCATTTTTAGCTACATATATTAGTATTTCTCCTCTACCTAAGATAAACTTCATTTCATCATGGGAGTTTTCTGTAGTAATACCGCTTTCTTCCATGAACTTTTTATTTCCTACTCTTATTATACTATTTTCTACTTCAGTTTCAATACCTCTTGCAACAACAATTTTATTTTCAGTATGATTAGGTATTTCTATACCTCTTTCTTTTACTTCATTTAAAATTGCTATTGCTAAGGGATGAGTAGAGGTTTCTTCTGCTGCAGCTGCGTATGCGAGCATCATATTTTCACTTAGGCTTTTATCAAGTAGTTTTATGGTTTGAACTCTAGGTTTTCCCTCTGTGATTGTTCCAGTTTTATCAAAGATAATTGTATCTGCTTTAGATATCTCTTCTATATAGTTACTTCCCTTGATAAGTATTCCATTTTTTGCTGCTGTATTAATAGCTGCTGAAAAGGCTGCTGCTGTTGATAATCTTATTCCACAAGAGTAATCTATAACTAGCATACTCATAGCTTTTTGAATATTTTTTGTAGCCCCATAGACTATACCAGCTAGTAAAAAGTTTAGAGGTATGAGTTGTGCTGAGAAATTATCAGCATAGTTTTGAATTTGAGCTTTATTAAAATTAGCATCTTCTACTAGTTTTATAATTCTTGAAACAGTTCTCTCATCTCCAACTTTTTCAGCTTCTATTGTGATATTTCCACTTTTTATAATTGTTCCTGCGAAAACATTTTCACCGACTTTTTTAGTTACAGGCATGTATTCACCTGTTATAGAAGATTGGTCAATATAAGCTTCTCCTTTGGTTATTATACCGTCAACACTTATTTTTTCTCCGGTTTGGACAACTATTTTGTCTCCTTTATTGATTTCTTCGATTGCTACCTTTTGGATACTTCCATTATCTGTCACTTTCCAAACATAGTTTTCACCAACGCTTAGCATATCTTTTATAGCTCCTCTGGTTTTTTTCATTGTATATACTGTAAGAAGTTCAGCAAACTCTTCCATTATCATGATAGTAAGAGCTGTTTTTTCTTTACCAAGTAATAAACTACTTATTATGGCGCTAGAGCTTAATGTATCAGCATTAGGTCTTTTATTTTTAACTAGACATCCCAGTCCATTTGATATAACAGGAGCAGCAAGAGAAAGTACTACTAAAGTGTTGGGATTAAGCAATCTTTTTATTCCTATAACTGGAGCTACAGGAGCTTTTTTAAATATGTTATATAGTAAAAGTATACCAGCAGCTGCCATTTTTTTTATAATTTCTTCAGGAGATTCCTCTTGTAACTTTCTTTCTATGACTATATTTTTATTACTTTCTATTTTTTCATTTTTGTATATCTCCACTAGATAAACATTTAAAGTGTTTTGGATAAAGGCTATCAAGTTATCATCAGTGACGTTTATATCGTCAAAATAAATAACTACTGTTCCTGTGATACTACTAATTTTAGCACTTTTTATATATTTTACCTGTTCTAGTTGATTTTCTATTTCAGTTTTCAATCTTCCCAAATATTTTAAAGACTTAGATTTTATACGAATTCTACCTCTTATCTTATGAACTACTTCACAATATAAGAGATGCCCATCACTTCTACCATTCATCTTATTTTCCTTTCTTTAATTCTTTACATAAAATTTCATAAAATTTATCTAAGTTTTTCTCTATCTCCTCAACTGACATTTTATTGTAAACATCTTCATTTTCAACTATTTTTTTCCATACAAAATTTAACCAATCTAGAATCTTTTTTTCGTTTGTAAGTTGTGGATTATATGTTACAAGTACTTTACTTGTAATATATGAATAGGTGATCTCTTCTATTCCTTTTTCCATTTTGATTATACTTGTAGTATAATGTTCATATTTTTTCATATCTTCAGGAACTTTATCTAATCCAGGAAATTGTAATCTTAGTCTCCCTGGAATACTATGAATTACCTTTATTTTATTAAAGTATAAAAAAGCTGATTTTAAGAGACTATTCACTATTTTCCTCCTTTAGATATAATGTTGTATCCCCACCATAACAAATTGACACCATTTGGCATTATAGGATTTTGTCTAACTTTTCTTATTCCGTATATTATAAATAAAAGAGCTATCGAAGTCTTTAAATCTAATATGCCTTTTGTTTTGTTATAAATCATGAAATCTATACTCTCAAGCATCTCATTCATAAAAGAGAAAATTTTTCCATTTTTCTTTTCAAAAACCTCATCTTCTAAGCCTAGAACATTGAGCACAGCACCCATAAGTGTTATAGGATCAATAAGTTCTTCAGAAAACTTTATAAGAACACTTCCTATTAAGGTATTTACAGTCATATCCTCTATCCCATCAAAAGTAGAAAATTTTTCAATTAAAGATTTTGCTTTTTCCTCATCACCTATGAGGATGTTAACTTTTAATCTTAATCTACCTTTTATATAATGTTGTACTTCTAATATTCCATAAAAGTCTGGGAGCATATTTTTGTTCATTTGATCACCTTTTATTTATAATTTATACTTATTTAGTTTATTGTCATAGTATACACTTTTTTTTTTAATAATTCAATACGTTTTAAGATAATTCTGATATTTTATATCGGATATGAAATATAAAAAGCAGACCTTATATTGGACTGCTTTTCACATTTAACTAACTTTTTTTCTGCTTATGTATCTTTTACATTGTTGTTGTATATTGTAACCTAGTAATACTCCTAGTATAAAATCCTCTTCTGCCGAATATTCTCTAAGTGAACTTTTTTTGAATTTTTTTAAAACTTCTATACATTCAGATGTACCAAAGAAAATATTAACATAATTAGATTTTAGAGACTCTAAAATATATGTATAACTAGATTTATCTAATCTTTCTTTAATTATTTCAAAATTTTCAGTAGTAGTAGTTAAAAGAGCCAAACTTCTAAGACCTTTATTCAATTCATATATCATATGAAAAAATACACCAAGTTCATTTCTCTTTTGTTCACTCATATTATTTTACCATTTCTACCCAAGCATTTATTCTTTCGTCTGTAAGTTCACTTTGGTTGTTTTCATCGATTACTAGTCCTACAAACTCATCATCTACTACTGCTCTTGAACTACTAAAAGAATAACCATCAGTTGAAGTTTTTCCTACTAAAGTTATTCCCATATCTTTAATTTCTTCATAGATAGCACCTATTGCATCTACGAATGTATCTCCAAATCCAGCTTGGTCTCCTACACCAATAAGAGCTATTTTTTTCCCAGATAAGTTTTTAGTTTTTAATTTATCTAATGCATCATACCAATCATCTTGTAAGTCACCCATTCCCCAAGTAGAAGTAGCAAATATAGCAAAATCATAATCCTCTACTTTATCTATTTCAGTAGCTGGTAAAACCTCAGCTCCTAATAACTCTCCTACTTTTCCTGCTATCATCTCAGTTGTTCCTGTTGTACTTCCAAAGAAAATTGCTGTTTTCATAATTAACCTCCTCTAAACTTCTAATCTAACACAATTATACTATCTTTTATTTTGTTTGTCAAATTATTTATAAAAAAAATAAAAAGAGAAGTATAGTAATCCAAACTATACTCTCTTTTATCTCTTGAAAAATATCTTTAATTTTTTATATATTTTGTAAAAATTATTTCTAGATTATGGTCAGTTTCACTAATATTTTTTTGTAATCTATCTTTTTCAACTATCCTTCCTAGTTTTGTATAACTATATGAAGTATAAAAACTTTTATAAAATAGCACTATACAATCATCGCCATATAACATTAAATCTCCAACTTCTATATTTCCACTATAACTTCTATCACTGGGAATTTTTTTAGAGATTATTCCATATTTTTCATTTCCATTTAATTCCTTTACTTTAATTTTTAAAGGTAATCTTTCTAAAAATATATCAGCACTTTTATTATCTTCTAACTCTACTTTGTAATGTTCATTTTTTATAATAACTTCTATAATTCTCATATTACTTTCCTCTATATTAACAGCTTTACATATAAAATGAAAACTTAAAAATAAAATTATATAAATTTTTCTAAACATTTTTTCCAAGTTCATAAGCCTCTCTTAACTTTTCTTCATATCTCTTTATAGAGCCTACTACATCAGCTCCAACACCTCTTACTACTCCTTTTAATCTGCTATTTTCAAAACATTCAATCCAACCTTCCAATCCCATTATTGCTCTATCGATAGCTCTTTCATCTGTATCTGCTGCAGTTGCTAAAAGATAGATATCTTTAAATTGGTATTCACTTGGAAATAGAGGATTTGTTCTATCTAATAGAGTCTTCATCTGTCCTGCCATCTCATAAAAATATATTGGAGTGGAAAAAACTACTACATCAGAATTTTTTATTTTTTCTATAATCTCATTAGCATCATCTTTTATTATACATTTTCCTGTATTTTGACAACTTAAACAACCTTTACAAAATTCTATTTTTTTATTTACTAAAGATACTTTCTCCACAATATTTTGGCTTTCCTCTGCTCCCTTTAAAAAATAGTCAGCTAAAATATCCGAATTTCCTTTCTTTCTAAGAGTAGTTGATATTACTAAAACTTTTTTATTCATATTTCTCCTTCCTTTCTCAAAATATTTATAATAACATACTCTGAATTTCCTGCTGTTCTAATAGGATAACCCCAACCACTCAATCCAGATGTTACTATTACATTAAAATTCTCAAACTCCTTTTGTCCATAAATTAACTCTGCTAAATTAAAAAATTTTATTAATAGATTAAAAGGAAAAATCTGTCCATTGTGAGTATGCCCAGATATTTGAAGATTATATCCTAATTTACTATTTTTTTCTAAATCTGTAGGTTGATGACTTGCTACTATTATATATTTATTTTTATCCACTTCTTTTATAAGCTCTTCACTATCTTTTTTATTTTTAAATATTCTATCCTTTCTTCCTACAAGATTAATATCTTTATTAATATCAATACCTTTATCTTCTAATATATAAATATTTTCCTTTTCTATTGCTTCTTTTAACTCCTTTAAAGTATAATTAGGTTTTTTAGTATATCTAGACATATCGTGATTTCCATATATAAAATACAGTCCATATCTATTTTTTATCTTCCCTAAAATTTTAAATACCTCTTTTACTCCTTGTAGAGTAGTTCCTTCATCTACTATATCTCCACCTAATATTAAAAAATCTAAATTTTCTTTATTTAATTTCTCTACAACTTTTTCTAATTTTTCCATATTTAAAGAGTTCCCATAGTGTATATCACTTATAAATCCTATTTTATATCCTTTTTCTGAAATATTTTTTTCTGTAAATATATTATACTCTACTCTCTTTATATTATTGATATTATAATATCCATAACAAAATAATAAGAAAGTTAATAAAATTGGTAAAGAAAAACTATTATAGAGAAAACTCCAACCTTTTAAATCTATTTTTTTAATATTAAATTTAAAATTTCTATTACTATTCCTATTTCAAAAAGATGAAGTAGTATTAAAAACCACATTCCAAAAATATTTATTCCTGGAATCATTATTAATAATAAAATTATAATTACTACTAATTTACTAAAATTAAATTCTCCCCAACTATTTATTCTCAATAACACTGTATAAAAATACATTGTCATTATTCCTAATAATATAATAGGGATTATTCTAAACAATCTTTTTCCTCCTTTATACTTTTTTCTATATCTATTGTATAAACTCTCTCTATTTTTTTATTTAAATATTCTAAAGTCTCTTTTAACTCCTCTATTTTACTTACCAACTCTTCTCTTTGCTCAATAAGTAAATTTTTTCTTGACTCTTTAGTAGAATCTCCTAATTGATATAAAGTTACATATTCTATTAAAACCTCTATTGGAAGTCCAGCTTTCCTCATACATTTTATAAAATTTATCCATCCAATAGAGTTTTCATCATAATCTCTTATTCCACTTTTATTTCTTGGTACTGGTGGAATAAGTCCTATTCTCTCATAATATCTTAAAGTATCTGCACTTAACTCAAGCTTTTTACTTACTTCTGCTATTGTCATATTAACCTCTCCTTTTATTCTCTTTCTTCTACAATAACATTTAGAGTATACTCTAAGTCAAGTATTTTTTATAAAAAAAATGCTGGCATATTCTACCAACATTTCTTTAAAGATTTTATATAGCTTCTTTTAGTTGTTCTCCCTCTGTTTTAGCAATGACTAAAGTACAAACTGCATCTCCAGTGATATTTATCATTGTTCTAAACATATCAACAAATCTATCTATTCCCATTACTAGTCCTATTCCTTCAAGTGGAAGACCTACTTGTACTAATACCATTCCTAGCATTATAACTCCAACTCCAGGAACACCTGCAGTTCCTATTGAAGCTAAAGTTGCTGTAAGTATTATTGTAATATAATTTCCCATTGTTAAATCTACTCCATATATCTGTGCTATAAATATTGTTGCAACTCCTTGCATTACTGCTGTACCATCCATATTTATTGTATTTCCTAATGGGATAGTAAATGATGAAATTGCTTTTGATACCCCAAATGTCTCTTGCATTGATTTTAAAGATGATGGAAGACAAGCACTACTTGAAGCAGTAGAGAAACCAACCATCATAGTAGGAGCAAAATTTTTAAAGAATTTTATAGGGTTATATTTTCCAAATAATACTAGAATTCCTTGATATGTAACTAAGCAATGAATAAATAGTATTATTACAACACCTATAAAATATTTAAATAGAGGTAATAGTGCTACATATCCTAATGTTGTAAATGTCTTAGCTATCAATCCATAAACTCCAAATGGTGCAAATATCATTATTATTTCTACTAATTTTAAACTTAAAGAATTTCCCTCTTCAAATACTTTTTTTATGTTACTAGCTTTATCTCCTAAAAGAGAGAGTGAAATTCCCACAAGGATAGCAAAAACTATAATTTGTAACATATTTCCAGTTGCCATAGCTTCTGCAGGATTTATTGGGATCATCTCAAGTAATATATCAACAAAGGGCTTAGTTTCAGAAACAGTTACCTCAGATACAGCAATATCACCTATTCTAACACCTTTACCAGGATTTATTATATTTCCTCCAACTAAAGCTAAAATAACAGCAAAAGCAGTTGTAGAAAGATAGAATACTAAGGTTTTTATTCCTATTCTTCCTAATTTAGTAACATCTTCTATACCGGCTGCACCTATGACTAAAGAGCATAAAACTAAAGGTACTACTACCATTCTTATAGCTCTTACAAATCCATTACCTAAAAGATTGAAAACAAAATTAAGTAAATATTTACTTACAAATGGATTATCTTTTAATGGATGTAAAACTAATCCTGTAATTACTCCTAATATTAAAGCTATAAAAATTTTTGTAGTTAAACTTAATTTTTTACTCATTGTCCTCTCCCTTGAAAATTATTTTCTTTTTTTTATCATTTTAAAAAAATATTACAAAATTAATTATATCATATTTGATGAAAAAATCAAATATTTTTTGAGAAATTTAAAAAATTATTTTCTTTAAGTTTAGATAATACTTAATAAAATCTTATCTCCTACTTTTAATACAACATCTCCTGAAGGAATGATATCTTTATCTCCTCTTCTTATGGAGATAATATGCATACTTTTAGGTAAAGTAAGTTCTTTTATAGCTTTGTTTACATATTCAGAGTCTTTTTCTACAAATAATCTCTTAATGGATAGTTCTTCTAGTTCTTCTAAATTTATTTCAGTAAGACCATTATCCTTCTCTTTTTCAAAAAGATTAAAAAATTTAGCTAGAGGTTTTAAAGTCATTCCTTGAATAATAACTGAAAATACAACTATATAAAATACCATATTAAACATCGATTGAGATTTTCTAAGTCCCTCAGTAATTGCCATCGTTGAAAATATTATTGGGACAGCTCCTTTTAATCCTGCCCATGAAATAAATAATTTTTCTTTTAAATTATAATTAAATTTTTCTAGTAGTAAAAATACGACTGCTGTTCTTGAAACTATAGTAATTAAGATTGCCAAAATACTTCCACTTATCATAACTTTACCTAGTTGACTTGGAAAAACTAGAAGTCCTAATAAAACGAACATCATTATCTGCATGAGCCAAGATAGTACTCTCATATTCCTAAAACTATTTATTTTAAAGCTAAATCTTTCGTTCCCTATCAGTATTCCCATAAGATAAATAGCTAAAAATCCATTTCCTCCTAATATTGAAGTGAGAGAAAAACATATAAAAAGAAAGGCTATTAGGTGTATTGTTAAAAATTCTTCTCTTTCTATTTTCAAGAACTTTCCAATAGGTAGAGTTATTTTTCCAAATACTACACCTAAGGCTCCTCCTATAACTATTTGCTTTATTAGAAAAAAAATTCCACCTAAGATTGATGGACCATCAGTTTTAAACATAGAGATTATAAAAAGTATTAAAGCATAAGCCATAGGATCATTACTTCCTGATTCTATTTCTATTACTGTTTTCACTTTTTTCTTTAAATTTGAATCTCCTAAAACAGAAACAACTGCAGCTGCATCTGTTGATGAAACTATTGCTCCAAAAAGTAAAGCTTCTTTAGGTGTGAAATCTGTAAGAATAAAAGCAAAAAAAGCTGCAAAAAGAGTTGTTAAAAATACTCCTAGTGTTGCTAATATTCCACTTGGGTATAAGGATGAGAGTGCATCACTTTTCTTAGTTTCTAAGGCACTTGAAAAAAGAATAAATAGTAATGCAAAATTTCCTATCTGTTGTGTAAGTTCTGCATCATCAAAATATATACCACCTATTCCCTCTGAACCTGCTAGTATTCCTATAAATAAGAACATAATAAGCAATGGAACTTGTACCTTTTTTGATAATCTAATTGAAAACAAACTGATAAAAAGTAGAATCCCTGCTGTCAAAACTTTGTATTCCATCTCTCCTCCTTTTAAAATTTATAGATCTCTTTCATGAAGTTATACCACTTTTTATATTCTTCTTCATGGATACTATTTTTTAAAAATACAAAATTAAACTCTCTTTCTTCAAAAAAATTCTCTAGATTAATAATTGCTAATTTTCTCATTAAAATTTCTTTTTCTACTGCTCTTTCATAAATAAAGGATATCCCCTTATTTTCCTTTACTAACTCCTTTATTATATTTATATTTTCTATTTCATATTTCTTATCGAAATCATTTAATGATAAATTGTTATCATATAATATTTTTTCAAATATATCTCTTGTTCCAGATCCATTTTCTCTTAGAATAATTCTTTCTCTTACGATATCATCAAATTTTGTAATTTCAGTAGCAATAGGATTATTTGCTGCACATATTCCTACAAATCGCTCTTTAGAAAAAAGATAATTTTCATACTCAGTTTTTTCAAAAAATCCTTCTATAAATGCAAAATCTATATTACCTTTTTTCAATTCTTCTAAGAGTTCACTAGTATCTCTTATAATAAAAGATATATTTATTTCAGGATATCTTGTAGAAATCTCAGAGATAATTTTAGGGATAATAAACTCTCCTATAGTAAAGGTAGCACCAAAATATAGATTTTTTTTACTCATATCTATGTTTTTTATCTCCTCTTTAATCTTATTGGCATCTGAACTCATTGTTAAAAGATAGTTATACAGTGCCTTTCCTTGTTCTGTTATAGATAAAACTTTTTTATTGTAATTAAAAAGTTTACATCCATAAAATTCTTCTAAATATTTTATATGTTGACTTACTGCAGGTTGTGTCATATGTAAATTTTCAGCTGTCTTTGTATAATTTTTAGTCCTACATAACTCTATAAATGTTTCAACTCTAAAATCTAACATTTAATATCCCCTCTCTTTTAAATTTATAATTTTTTATTATCTTTTAATAAAAATACATAATTTTATTTTATAATTTTTTTATGGTAAAATCAAGACATAAATAAGAAATAAAATAAATATTTTTAGGAGGCTTTTATGAATTTCAAATTTTCTAATGAACAAGAAGTATTTTTATCAAAAGTGAGAGAGATAAGTGTAAAAGAGGTTGCTCCTATTGCAGCTGAAATAGATAAAGAAGCATCATTCCCTGTTAATACTATTAAATTATTAGGAGAAAATGGTATTATGGGAATACCTTTTGAAAAAAAATATGGTGGACTTGAAATGGATAACTTAACTTATGTAGCAGCTGTTGAAGAGTTATCAAAAGCTTGTGCCTCTACTGGTGTTATTATGTCAGCACACACTTCGTTATGTTCATGGCCAATAGCTACTTATGGTAATGAGGAGCAAAAAAATAAATATTTAACTCAGCTAGCTAGTGGGGAAAAGTTAGGAGCTTTTGGTTGGACAGAAGCTGAAGCTGGAACTAAAATGACTGCAATAAAAGATGGTGATAAATATATATTAAATGGAAAAAAAGTTTTAATTACTAATTCACATGAAGCTGATATCTTTGTTGTATTTGCGAAAACAGATTTAGAAAAAGGAGATCTTTCAGCTTTTATTATAGAAAAAGGAACTAAGGGATTTTCTGTTGGAGAAGCAGAAGATAAAATGGGAGTAAGAGGTTCTTCTACGGCTGCACTTTTCTTTGATAATTGTGCTATTCCAGAAGAAAATTTACTTGGAAGCTTAGGAGAGGGATTAAAAATAGCTATGTCTACACTCAATGGTGGAAGAATAGGTGTAGCAGCTCAAGCTGTAGGACTTGCACAAGGAGCTTTAGATGCTGCAATAAATTATGTAAAAAATAGAATACAACTTGGTAAACCTATATCACACCATCAAAATACTCAATTTGTAATAGCTGATTTACAAACAAAAATAGATGCTGCTAGACTTATGACTTATAGAGCTGCTAATATGAAAGATTTAGGAGAGGATTACGGATATATGGCATCTATGGCAAAATTATTTGCTTCAGAAATAGCTATGGAAGTTACAACTAAGGCAGTTCAATTATTTGGTGGAAATGGATATTCTAAAAGATTCCCAGTAGAGAGAATGATGAGAGATGCCAAAGTTACTGAAATCTATGAAGGAACTTCAGAAGTTCAAAAAGTAGTTATTGCTTCTCATATGGGAATCAAATAAAAAATATGCAGATAAAATTAAAATTTAATAAAGAAGTCATTGTAAATTTTTAAGTTCTAATGGCTTCTTTTTTTATTTGATATCTAATAGACTAAAGTTTTACAGAAACATATTTACTTTCTGGAATATAAAAACGCCAAAGTTTATCTTTATACTCCTCAGCATAATCTATACCTATTCTTTTAGCTTGAGTGATACTACTAATACTATAGTCATCATTTTCTAACCAAATATAGTTATTTTTAGTTATATCGAGAGTATTAAAAGTTTTATCGATGGACAATGCTTTTGCAAGTTTTCCTGGACCATTTGATAGATCTTTATCTTTTTTTATATTTCTTAATTGCTTCATATACTCTATATTTTTTAGAGGTTCAACTGCCCTAATAAGAACAGCTTCAGGAATATCTTTTTTATTAGCACTGATATTAAAACAGTAATACATCCCATAAATTAGATAGATATATATATGTCCTCCTTCAAGAAACATAGCCTCAGTTCTTTTAGTACGACGGTTTTGATAAGAATGAGCTGCTTTATCTAAGGGCCCCATATAAGCTTCGGTTTCTACTATTCTAGCTTTTAAAATTTTATTATCTATTTTTCTAACAAGTACTTTTCCTAGAAGATTTTTAGCCAGAGTTATTCCATCAACTAAGAAAAAATTTTTCTCTAATTTCATTATATTACCAATCCCATTATATAATTATCAAAATATTTATCTTTAATAAACATAGCATTTTTTAATCTACCTTCTATTTCAAATCCTAGTTTATTATATAGAGCTATAGCATTTTTATTATCTGTTCTCACTGTTAATTCAAAACGTGTTATACCAGTTTTTTTACCTCTTTTAATAGCAGAATTTAAGAGATTTTTTCCTATTCCAATTCCCCAATATTCTTTTAAAATAGTAATTCCCAAAAGAGCAATATGCTTTAATCTCATTCTACTTTCATTAGTTCTAAGACTACAACTTCCTACTATCTTATTATCAACTAGAGCAACTAGCATAAAGTTTTTATCAGTGGAATTTTTAATTTGTTTCTCCTCATCTTCAAGAGTCAATCCTATTCCTTCTTCTCCAAAACCTAAAAAGTCAGTTTCTTTTCCACATTGATTAATATAGTTTAAAAATTCTTGTACTTCTTCAATTTTAACTAATCTAATAGTAAGTTCTTTTCCATTTTTTAAAAGGTGTTTTTCCATAGTATCCTCCTCAAATTATAATGATTCAGAAATTTCCCAAATTAATTGTTCTTTGATATTTTCATATCCCTCTAATATAGATATTTTCCAGTTACTTCCGTAGAGTTTTATTTCAAAATTATCTATCTCATCTTTAATATTTTTCTTAGTAATTTTTTTTCTATCAAATAGAGGAGCTCTTTTTTTTTCTTTTCCTTCTATTAAAATTATTAACATTCCTTTAGAATATCCTTTTAGTATAACTTCTGAAGCTCTTTCAGCTTCAGCTCGCTCTATAGCTCTTTCTTTCCTATTTTCAGCATTTTTTCTTTTATTTTCAGTAAGTCTTCTAAATTTTTTCTCTTCTTTTAATCTCTTTGCCTTTTTTATTTTTTTATTTATAGAAAAAGCTTTTCCTTTAGCTTTATCCTTACTTATTACTTCCATTTTTAACTCCTTTAATATTTTAAAATTATATATGTTAGTATTATATCATATTTGTCAGAAAATATGTATTTTCAATACTTTTTTTATATTGGAAATATTTAAAATAAATATATAAATCTACTAGATTTTTTTTGAAAAAAATTATAGAATAAAGGGATGTGAGATATGTTAATATGAGGAGGATAAATGGGTAATATAAAAGTAAAATCTTTAGTTTCTTTAACTATTCCTATATTTTTTGAGTTGCTTCTCGTAACAATAGTAGGGAACATTGATACTATTATGTTAGGACACTACAGTGATAAGGCAGTAGGGGCAGTAGGGGGAATAAGTCAGGTATTAAATATTCAGAATGTTATATTTGGATTTGTAAACCTAGCTACTAGTATTCTATGTGCTCAATTTATAGGGGCGAAGAATAATAAAAAAGTACAGGAAGTAATAACAGTTTCTTTAATAGTAAATCTTATACTTGGATTTTTATTGGGTGCTAGTTATTTTATATTTTGGGAATTTATTTTAGAGAAGATAAAACTTCCAATAGAGCTTATAGATATAGGAAAAGGTTATTTTAAGCTTGTTGGAGGGCTTTGTGTATTTCAAGCTATAACGCTTACTTGTGGAGCTGTGATGAAAAGTCATGGAAATCCAAAGCAAATGCTTTTTGTGAACATTGGCGTAAATCTTTTAAATATTTTTGGTAATGGAATGTTTATTTTTGGATGGTTTGGGATGCCAGTACTTGGAGCAACAGGAGTTGGGATATCTACAGTTGTTTCAAGAGCAATAGGTTGCGTGGTTGGATTTTTAGTTATGAGTCACTATTGTAGATTTAAGTTCAGAAGAAAATTTTTAAAACCTTTTCCTTTCCATGTGATAAAAAATATATTATCCATTGGAATTCCAACGGCTGGTGAAAATTTAGCTTGGAATGTGGGACAGCTTATGATAATGGCCATGGTAAATACGATGGGAACAACTATGATAGCTTCACGAACATATTTAATGTTAATAGCTAGCTTTGTGATGACTTTTTCAATAGCACTAGGTCATGGAACAGCTATACAAGTAGGGCAACTGGTTGGAGCTAAAGAGATGGATGAAGCTTATGAAAAATGTTTAAAAAGTTTAAAGCTTTCAATAGTACTTGCGTTTTTTGTAACAGTTTTAGTGTGGATTATGAAAAGTCAGATAATGAGTATTTTTACAAAAGATGTTGAAATTTTAGATATTTCTTTAAAAGTTTTTCCATTAATGATACTGTTAGAGGTAGGAAGAGTATTTAATATTGTGATTATAAACTCATTGCATGCTGCTGGAGATATAAAATTTCCTATGTTTATGGGAATAGTATTTATATTTATTGTAGCAGTTCCATTCTCATATATATTTGGATTGAAATTTGGATGGGGACTTGTTGGAATTTGGATAGCTAATGCTGCAGATGAATGGTTTAGAGGAATAGCTATGTTTTTAAGATGGAAAAATAAAAAATGGCAAACTAAAAGTTTTGTTTAGAAAGAATTTTCTAAATTATATAATTTTAGTATATAGAATAGTTATTAATTTAGCTATAAAAAAATTACACCCTCAATCTCAGAACTCTAGAGATAAGGGTGTAATATGTTATAATAGCTTTTTTATAAAAATATTTATAGTTCTCAAATTGTTACTTGGAATAGTTAGGAGCTTCTTTAGTGATAGTTATATCATGAGGATGGCTCTCTTTTAAACCAGCACCAGTTATTTTTATAAATCTTCCATTGTTTTTAAGATCTTCTATTGTAGGAGTTCCACAGTATCCCATACCTGCTCTGATTCCACCACATAGTTGGAAAACTACATCTTTTAAATTTCCTTTATAAGAGATACGACCTTCTATTCCCTCAGGGACTAATTTTTTAGCATCATTTTGGAAATATCTATCTTTAGAACCTCTTTTCATTGCTGCTATTGATCCCATTCCAACATAGAGTTTAAATCTTTTTCCTTCAAGTATAATCTCTTCACCTGGAGCTTCTGTAGTCCCAGCTAAAAGTCCTCCTAGCATCACACAATCAGCACCTGCTGCTAAAGCTTTAACTATATCTCCTGATAATTTGATTCCACCGTCAGCAATTACTCCTATACCTTTATCTTTACAAACTTGAAAAACATCATTTACAGCTGTCAACTGAGGTACTCCAACTCCAGCAACGACTCTAGTAGTACAAATTGAACCAGGACCTATACCAACTTTTACAGCATCTACACCAGCTTCTATTAAATCTAGTGCTGCCTCAGCAGTGACAATATTACCTCCGATTAAATTTAAAGATGGAAAAGCTGCTCTAATCTCTTTTATTTTATTAATTACTCCTATAGAGTGTCCATGCGCAGAATCAACAGTGATAATATCTACACCAGCTTTTACAAGGGCTGCTACTCTATCTAAAGTATCAGCTCCAATTCCAACAGCTGCTCCAACTCTTAAAGTCCCATGAGCATCTTTGCAAGCATTAGGATATTCAGCTAGATTATCTATATCTTTTATAGTTATTAAACCTTTTAAATATCCATTTTCATTAGTAATAGGAAGTTTTTCTATTCTATTAGCTAAAAGAATTTCTTTAGCTTCATCTAAAGTTGTTCCAACTGGAGCTGTAATGAGCTCATCTTTAGTCATTATTTCACCAACAAGTTGAGCCATATCTTTATGATATTTTATATCTCTATTTGTAACAATTCCTATAAGTTTTCCATCCTCCTCAACTACAGGAAGGCCAGATATTTTATACCTTTTCATTAAATCCTCAGCTTGTCCAACTGTACAACTTGCACTAAGCGTAACAGGATTTCTTATCATTCCACTTTCTATTCTTTTAACTCTATCAACTTCAGCAGCTTGATCTTCAATACTCATATTCTTATGAATAAATCCAATTCCACCTTGTCTAGCTAAAGCGATAGCTAAATCTGATTCCGTAACAGTATCCATAGCAGCACTGAGGATAGGAATATTAAGAGTAATATCCTTTGTAAGTCTTGTTTTTAAGCTTACCTCATGTGGTAACACTTCTGATTTTGCTGGTATTAGCAAGACATCATCAAATGTTATAGCTTCTTTAATTATTTTTCCATTCATTTGCAACTCCTTTTAAAAATATAGATTAATCTTAATTTGCGAACTTAGTTATTAAAATATAGTTTGGATTTCAGATATTATAGCATAAGACTTTGGAAATTGTATAGAGTTTTTTCAATAAAATAATGTGATATTAAACACGAAATTTTTAATTTTTTTTTATTTCTTATAAATATCAATTTTTTGATATGGTATTTCTATATTATTAGCATCAAATTCAGCTTTTACCATCTCTGTAAAATCAAATTTAGAATCCCAATAGTCTTCCTTTTTTACCCATACTCTAAATATAAAATCAAGAGAGCTAGCATTTTGTACGCTCATTCTAATATTGATAGGTTTATCTTTTAAAACATTTGGATGAGAGTTAGCTATCTTTGTTAAAATTTCTTTTACTTTTTCAGTAGGGGTATCATATGATACAGAAAATACAAGATCTAATCTTCTTTCTGGATTTCTACTAACATTAGTTATGGCATTATTAGCTAACTGACTATTAGGTACTATAACAACTTTATTATCCGGAGTAGTAAGTATAGTGTAAAGAATTTGTATTTTATTAACTATCCCCTCAACACCAGTACTTGCTATTATATATTCATCTTTTGTAAAAGGTTTGAAAAAAAGTATTAACATACCTCCAGCTAAGTTTGCTAAACTTCCCTGTAAAGCTAAACCTACAGCTAATCCAGCCGTACCTAATACAGTTACAAGAGATGTAGCTTTAACACCTGCTATTCCTACTATTAAGAAAAATAAAATTACATATAAAAGAGTTTTTAACATTGAGCTTGTAAAACTTTCAAGTAATGGATCAACACTCTTTTTTCTTAAAGCTTTCTTATAGCCTTTAATTATGAAGGCTGTCAATTTTGGCCAAAAACTGAATAGAACAATAACAATTATTCCTCTAGTTACAATCATTGGGAGTAGCTCAAGAGCTTTTTGTAAAAAATTTGTTACAATTGGGTGCATTTTATATCTCCTTTTAAAATTTTTTCTTGCAATAGCAATAAATTAACATTTTTACATTATACAGTTTTTTATCTAATATATCAATATTTTTTAGAAATATTTATAAAAATGTTATATACTATATTCAAATGAAATTAAAAAGGAGAATAATTATGGAAATAAAGGAAAACTCAATCTGGATTAATAAGAAAAATGGAAGAGAATATGAAGTTATAAGAGAGGCTATTGATTGTACTAATGAAAGAGATGGGCTTATAGTAGTAGTTTATATCTCTAGAGAGGTTACAGGTAAATTATTTGTAAGAGAAAAGATGGAATTTATGAATAAATTTTATTTAAAAAAAGAATAAAAATTTAGCTTAAAGTTTTATAACTCCATTTATTAACTATTTTTTTATTGAAAAATATAGTATAATATGACAAATTAACTAAAATGTATTATAATTAGGAGAATAGATGAATATAAGAAGCATGGAGAAAATTAATAAATGGGGGTATATGTTCTATATAAAATATGATGGAACAAAGTTTCATTCTTTTGATGAAATGAGTGGGAAAAAAACTGTTAAGGGTAAATTTAAGGAGATAATGGCTAAGTTAGATTTTACTTGGGCAAAGGGAATACAGCAAGGTGGGAGAACTGATGCAAAGGTGAGTGCTATTGAAAATATTCTCTATGTGAGTAGTAAATTTGATGGAGATGTGAAGGGTTTACAGAGAAGTTTTAACTCTTTATCAGATGATAGTTTGAAAGTAACAATGATAAAAAAGACATTCCCAAATTTAATGTTTCCAGAGTTAATATCTAAAAGAGAGTATATATATGAATATCCTAGGAAAAGGATAAAAAATAGCTTAGAAGAGATTGAAAGGCTTTGTATGGAATTATCTGGAAAATATGACGTGAGTGAATTTACAGATAAAAAGGGTTTAGAGCTAAAAGAACATATAAGAGAGGTAGAGATAAGTTATAGAAAAGATAAACTTTATTTTTTAGGAAATTCTTTCATGCCAAAGCAAGTAAGAACCATGTCGGGATATATTTTAATCGGTAAGAAGGAGCCACTTGAGGGGAGATATTTAACTTTATCTAAGATAGTTTTAACCAAAGAGTTAAAAGATATGATTCTTGAAGAAGTAAAAGATATAGTTATAGATGGGGTAGAAAAGATAGAGAGGAATTTAGGTAAAACTCTTTATATTTTTTATATAAAAAATTCTAAAAAGGGAGAATTAATAGGAAAAAATGGAAAAAATATTAAAGCCCTTAAAAAAATTTATGGAGATATAGTGGTAAAAGAGATATGTTAGAAAGAATAAAGCAAGGACTCACTTTTTTATTTGGAAAATATAGAACAGAATGGGATATAGAGGTAAAAGAAGTGCTTTCAGATAAAGAATTTGAAATTTTTAACCAGATGAGTGAATACGATAAAATACATTCATATAGACTATACAAATTAGTGATAGAAGATAGTATTTTAAAAGAGGAAGCTATATTTAGAAAATTAGCTTTACTTCATGATTGTGGAAAATATCACGCCTCTTTATATAGGAGAGTAAAAAAAGTTTGGATAGGAGAGAAAAGCTTAGATAACCATAGTATTGATTCTTATCACAAATTAAAAGAGATAAATCTTGAATTGGCAGAATTAGCTAGGCTACATCATCATTATATAGATGATATTTATATGCAAAGATTCCAAGAGTTAGATGATAAATAAAAAATATTGAGGATAATAGAATTTAAATTCTAAGCGAATATTAAGTAATCTTAAAAAGTTTAAAATATAGAAGTTAGAAGGGTTTCTAGAGAAAGAGGAGAAAATGAGAGTAAATTTAGATAAATATTTATTGAAAGTTGAAAAACCAGGTCAGTATTTAGGAAATGAGATCAACAGTATCCATAAGGAGAATTCAGTAGCTAAAATGTGTTTATTTTTTCCAGATATATATGAAGTAGGAATGTCCAATCTTGGAATTAGAATATTGTATAGTCTTATGAATAGAGTAGAAGGGTTTTCTTTAGAGAGAGGATTTGCTCCAATGGAGGATATGGAAAGATTTATGAGAGAAAACAATATACCAATGTTTTCATTAGAAAGTAAGACACCTCTTAAGGAGTTTGATGTAGTAGGTTTTTCATTATCATATGAAATGTGCTATCCAAATGTTTTAAATGCTCTTGATTTAGCTGGGATACCAGTGAAAAGAGAGGAAAGAAAAGAAGGAGATCCGCTTATAATGGCTGGTGGAACTTGTATGATGAATCCTGTACCTATGGAGAGATTTTTAGATTTTATAGTTATAGGTGATGGGGAAGAGGTAATGGTAGAGATTGCTAAAATCCTAGTGGCTCATAAAGATAAAACTAAAATGGAAAAGTTACAGCTTATAGAACATTTAGATGGGGTATATGTTCCAGTTCTTCATAAGGGGAAAAAAAGAATAAAAAGAGCAATAGTTGCAGATTTAAATAATACAGAATATTATGAGGATCAGATAGTACCATATATAAATATAGTACATGATAGAGCCACTGTAGAGATACAAAGAGGTTGTTCAAGAGGATGTAGATTTTGTCAAGCAGGGATAGTGTATAGACCGGTTAGAGAGAGAAGCCTAGAAAAAAATTTGGAGTTAATAGAGAGAATGATAAAAAAAACAGGATATACAGAGGTATCATTATCTTCTTTAAGTAGCAGTGATTATACAAGGATAGATGATCTCATTAAGGGTGTAAAAAGTAAGTATGATTATAGGAATTTGGGGGTTTCACTCCCATCACTTAGAATGAATACACATTCTGTTGAGGTAGCTAAAGATATCAGTGGAGGAAAAAGAACTGGATTTACTTTTGCACCAGAAGCTGGCTCTCAAAGAATGAGAGATATTATCAATAAAGGGGTAGAGGAAAAAGATGTATTAGAAACAGCTGAAGCTGCTGTAAGAAATGGATGGGAAAGTTTGAAATTTTACTTTATGATAGGCCTTCCATTTGAGACTGATGAAGATGTGAAGGGGATATATGATTTAGCAAAGAAAGTAGTAGATAGATGTAGACCAATAAATAAAAGACTTAATGTAACAGTTAGTGTATCCAATTTTGTACCTAAACCCCATACACCTTTTCAATGGGCACAACAGATGAATTTTGATGAGATGAAAAGAAAACATACACTTTTAAGAGAGCTTTTTAAAGGACAAAAAGGTTGTAGTTTGAGAATCCATGATATGAAAAAGTCTTATTTAGAAGGCTTTCTCTCAAGAGGAGATGAAAAAACAGGAGAACTTATAGAACTAGCTTGGAAAAGTGGAGCAAAACTTGATGACTATAAGGATAATTTTAATATTTGGAAAAAAGCTATAGATGACTTAAAATTTGGAGAAGATGAGTACCTAAGAGCTAGAGATATAGATGAGAAGTTACCTTGGGATATAGTAGAGATAAGTGTGGATAAAGAGTTTTTAAAAAAAGAATTAGAACAAGCTAGGAATGCTGCTCTTACACCAGAGTGTAGAACTAGATGTTCTAATTGTGGCATAAGAAAAAGATTTCCAAATTGTATGGTGATAGCGGAATAATTTTTGGAGGGAAGAAGGAAATGGTAAACTTAGGAAATGATTGGGATGAGATATTAGAAGGAGAGTTTGCTAAGGAGTATTATCAAAAGTTAAGGAAGTTTTTGATAAATGAGTATAGAACAAAGGTTATTTATCCTAAAATGGAAAATATATTTTCGGCTCTGAAATTTACATCATACAAAGATACCAGAGTATTAATTTTAGGACAAGACCCCTATCATGGTCCTGGTCAAGCTCATGGATTAGCATTTTCAGTAAATCCTGGAATAAAAACTCCTCCTTCACTTCTTAATATGTATAAAGAGTTAAAGGATGAATTAGAAGTATATATTCCAAATAATGGATATTTAGTTCCGTGGGCAAAGCAAGGTGTACTTCTATTAAATACTGCTCTCACTGTAAGAGCTGGAGAAGCTAACTCTCATTCAGGAATTGGATGGGAAATTTTTACCGATAATATTATAAAACATTTAAATGATAGGATAGAACCAGTGATTTTTGTGTTATGGGGAAATAATGCTAGGAAGAAAAAAGATTATATAACTGGAAGACAACATTTTATATTAGAAGCTCCACATCCTAGTCCACTTTCAGCAAGTAAAGGTTTTTTTGGTTGTGGTCATTTTAAAAAAATAAATGAACTGTTAAAAAAAATAGGTGAAAATGAAATAAATTGGCAGATTGAAAATATATAAAACAGGATAAAGCTATAGGACACAAATATGCCACACTGTTTTAATATAATAATTAAGAGTAGTAAAAATAAAGTACAGTGGAGGTTAGTGATGAGATATTTATATATGTATATATTCATATTTATATCTACACTAAATATTTTTGGGGATGAAGAATTATTGAAACATGAAGGGGTTATTTTTATTGACTCATTGACTATTGAGCAGCAAGAGGAAGTTACGGAGATGAGAACTGAATTTTTAGAAGGATTTAATGAGTTAAAAAGTAAACTTATAACGATAAGATTGGAAACTCAAAATGAGATGAGAAAAGATAATCCAGACTGGGAAGAAATAAAAAAATTAAATAGTGAGTATTATAATCTTCAAAAAAGTTTAGACGATGGAATGGAAGAGTATAAAAAAAAGGTACAAAATATTCAATTGAAAATTGAAGATTAAAGGAGAGAAAAATGGAAGAACTATTGCTTGGGCTAGATTATGAGATATTACAAAAAGGAAAAACTGAGATAGAATTTAAAGGAATGGAGTACGATTCAAGAAAAATAAAAGATGGAGATATATTTGTAGCATTAGAAGGATCTATATCTGATGGGCATAAGTATATTAAACAAGCAATAGAAAATGGAGCTAAGGGAGTATTAGTATCAAAAAAAGTAGAGTTAGAATTTCCTGTTGAATATATTTTAGTTAAGGACTTGAGAAAAAATTTAGGAAAGATAGCTTCTAATTTTTATAGTTATCCTCAAAAAAAATTAAAGATAATAGGTATTACTGGAACAAATGGAAAAACTACTTCTACTTATCTTTTGGAATCTATTTTAGGGAAGGAAAAAGTAGCTAGGATAGGAACTGTTGAATATAAAATAGGAGATGAAGTAATAGAAGCTTCTAATACTACTCCGGAATCTTTAGATATAGTAAAGATGTGTAAAAAAGCAGTAGAAAAAGGATTGGAATACTTAGTTATGGAAGTGAGTTCTCATGCTCTTTCATTGGGAAGAGTAGATATGTTAGAATTTGATGTTGCATCATTTACTAATTTAACTTTAGATCACTTAGATTATCATGAGAATATGGATAATTATTTCCAAGCTAAAAGAAAAATTTTTACAATGTTAAAAGATAGTCAAAAAAGTTCTATCAATATAGATGATGTCTATGGAGATAGGCTCTATAAAGAGTTTGGTGGATATTCTTATTCTTTAATTAAGTCAGCAGATTTAACAGGAGAGATAGTAGAGTTCCATAGTGATGGCCAACTTGTAAGATTAAATCTTATGGGAGAGATGTTTGAAGAGAAATTAGCTATATTAGGAAGATACAACTTGTATAATGTTTTAGGAGTAATAGGAATAGCACTTCAATTGGGGATAGAAAAAAATATAATTTTAGAAAGATTAAAAGATATAAAAGGGGCACCAGGAAGATTTGAGTTAGTAAACTGTGGACAGGAGTATATTGTTGTAGTAGATTATGCTCATACTGGAGATGCTCTAGAGAATATTTTAAAAAGTATAAATGAATTGAAAAAAGCTAGAGTAATTACTGTATTTGGTTGTGGTGGAGATAGAGATGCTACTAAAAGACCAATTATGGGGGAAATTGCTCAAAGACTTAGTGATATAGCAATACTTACATCTGATAATCCAAGAACAGAAGATCCACATCTTATAATTGAAGATGTAAAAAGAGGAATGAATGGAGATAATTATCTTATAGAAGAGGATAGAGAGCATGCTATAGTAAGAGCTATTAAGATAGCTAAGAAAAATGACATAATTCTAATTGCTGGAAAAGGACATGAAACCTATCAGATACTTGGAAGGAGAAAAATTCATTTTGATGATAGAGAGATAGCAAGAAGGGAGATAGTCAAAAGAAAGATGAGAGGATAAGGGGGAAAAATGATAGATAAAGTGAGAGTTGTAAAAGTAGGAAATAAGGTAGAAATTGGAGGAAATAAAAGATTTGCTTTAATAGCTGGGCCCTGTGTAATAGAAACAGAAGAGTTAGTTATGGAGGTAGCTGGAAAAATAAAAGATATCTGTGATAGACTTGGAATTCAATATATTTTTAAGGCTTCATTTGATAAGGCTAACAGATCGTCTATACACTCTTTTAGAGGACCAGGGCTTGAAAAAGGATTGGAGATTTTAAAAAAAGTTAAAGAAAAATATAATGTACCTGTAATAACTGATGTACACGAAACTTGGCAATGTAAAAAAGCTGCAGAAGTAGTAGATATTTTACAAATTCCAGCTTTTTTATGTAGACAGACAGATTTACTTTTAGCAGCAGCAGAAACAGGGCTTCCAGTAAATATTAAAAAAGGACAATTTTTAGCTCCTTGGGATATGAAAAATGTTGTAACTAAAATGGAAGAGAGTAATAATCAAAATATACTACTTTGTGAAAGAGGAAGTACTTTTGGATATAATAATATGGTAGTAGATATGAGAAGCTTTATGGAAATGAGAAAATTTGGATATCCAATAGTATTTGATGTGACTCATGCTGTACAAAGGCCAGGAGGACTAGGAACAGCTACATCTGGAGATAGAGAGTATGTATTCCCACTTATGAGAGCAGGACTTGCAATAGGTGTAGATGCTATATTTGCTGAGGTACATCCTAATCCAAATGAAGCTAAATCAGATGGACCGAATATGTTATTTTTAAATGATTTAGAGGAGATATTAAAAGTAGCTATAAAAATAGATGATTTAGTAAAAGAAAGATAGGGGATAGTTATGGAATTTAATGAAGTGGATTATGCAAGAAGTGTATTTGAAGCAGAGATAGAGGAATTAGGAAGAGTAAAGAACTCTTTAGATGGAGATATAACAAAAGTTGTAGAACTAATATTAGGAATGAAAGGAAAAGTTGTAGTTACAGGTATAGGAAAATCTGGCCTTATTGGTAAGAAGATTGCTGCAACATTAGCCTCAACAGGGACAACAGCTATATTTATGAACTCTGCCGAAGGATTGCATGGAGATCTTGGAATGATAGCTCAAAATGATGTGGTACTAGCTATATCTAACAGTGGAAATAGTGATGAGATAGTATCTCTTCTCCCATCTATTCAAAAGATAGGAGCCAAACTTGTAGCTATGACAGGAAATAGAAATTCAAAACTAGGAAAAGCAGCCGACTATGTTTTAAATATAGGAGTAAGTAGAGAAGGATGTCCACTTAATTTAGCTCCTATGTCATCAGCAACAGCTACTTTAGTTATGGGAGATGCTCTTGCAGCAATACTTATAAAGAGAAGAGATTTTAGAGCAGAAAATTTTGCGTTGTATCACCCGGGTGGAAGTCTAGGAAAAAGACTTCTAATGAAAGTAAGAGATATAATGAAAAAAGGTGATGAAATACCTATTTGTGATAAAGAGAGTCCAATAAAAAATGTAATACTTACTATGACAGATAAAAGTCTTGGTGCTGTATGTGTTATGAATAGAGATCTAATGGTAGGGATTATTACAGAGGGAGATATTAGAAGGGCTTTAACAAAAGAAGGAGAATTTTTTACTTTTAAAGCTAAAGATATAATGACAAGAAATTTTATAAGAACAAATTCAAATAGTATGGCAATAGATGCCTTAGAACTTATGGAAAATAGACCGAGCCAGATAACTGTATTACCAGTAATAGATGACACTAAATTAGTAGGAATACTAAGAGTACATGACCTACTAAATGTAGTTGGAAAATAATTATATAATAAAAGTTGACATAGAAAGTAAATTTTATTATAATAATAGTGTAATATAATTTTATTTTGTAGGAGTGATAAGGTATGGTAACAAGAGATACAAATATTTTAGTAGCAGTTCAAAATTATCCAGTAATTAGAGATGTATTTAATAAATATGGACTTGGATGTGTAGGATGTATGATAGCATCTGGAGAAACTTTAGGAGAAGGAATTTCTGCTCATGGTTTAGATGCAGATGTTGTAATAGCTGAGATCAATAAAGTTATAGCTGAAACTAAATAATTTATTATCTGAATATAAGGATGCTTAAAGAGGAAAATTGTTATCTAAACTTTATAATCAATATATGGTTAGATAACTTTTCCTCTTTTTCACATATAATTGAAAAAATATTATTTTTATGATAAAATAGTTTACTGAAGTACTAAAAAATGATAGAAAATTAAAATGATAAATGCAAGGGTAAGGAGTAGAGAATTGAATACAGAGTTAATTATTAAGTTATTACTAATAGTTGGAATAGGAGCGGGTATCGGTTGGATAACAAATTATGTAGCAATAAAGATGTTATTTAGACCATATAAGGAGATAAATTTAGGTTTATTTAAGTTGCAAGGTCTTCTTCCTAAAAGAAAACATGAAATTGGAGAAAATATAGCTGAAGTTATTCAAACGGAACTAGTATCTTTACAAGAGATTTTGAAATCTTTAGATGGAAGTAAGCTTGAAGAAAAAATGAGTGAGATTATCGATGGAATATTAGAGGAGAAACTTCAGAGTGAGATAACAAAAAATTTTCCTATGTTAGCTATGTTTTTAAGTAATGATATGTTAGATAAAATAAAAAAAATAATAAAGAACTCAATTTTAGAAAAGAGAGAAAATATAGTATTTATGTTCTCTAATTACTTAGAAAAAAATGTTGATTTTAAAGGAATTATTGTGAAAAATGTAGATTCTTTTTCTTTAGAAAAGTTAGAAGAGGTAACATATAGTTTGGCGAAAAAAGAATTTAAACATATTGAGGTAGTTGGGGCTATATTGGGAGCAATTATAGGTTTTATTCAATTTATCATTGGAATGATGATGTAAGGAGAAGTTAGGTGGATAGAGTAGTTGCAAATGAAGAGTTTGAAAATGAGATAGAGATACAAAAGAGTTTAAGGCCAAAAAGTTTTAGAGAGTATATAGGACAGGAATCGTTAAAGGATAAGATGTCGATTTATATAGAGGCAGCTAAAAGAAGAGGGAGTTCTGTAGATCATATACTTCTATATGGACCACCTGGTCTTGGAAAGACTACTCTAGCTGGAGTTATAGCTAATGAGATGGGAGCAAATCTGAAAATAACATCTGGTCCTGTACTTGAAAGAGCAGGGGACTTAGCTGCTATCTTAACATCTTTAGAAGAAAATGATATACTATTTATAGATGAGATACATAGGCTTAATAATACAGTTGAGGAGATACTATACCCAGCTATGGAAGATAAAGAACTAGATATTATAATAGGAAAGGGCCCATCAGCTCGCTCAATAAGAATAGAATTACCAAATTTTACTTTAATAGGTGCAACTACAAGAGCTGGACTTTTGAGCTCGCCACTTAGAGATAGATTTGGAGTTACACATAGAATGGAATACTATACAGAGGATGAGCTAGCTCAGATTATACTTCGTGGGGGAAAGATTCTAGGTGTAAAAGTAGAAAAAGATGGGGCATTAGAGCTTGCAAGTAGAAGTCGTGGAACACCTAGAATAGCTAACCGGCTTTTAAAAAGGGTAAGAGATTATTGTGAGATAAGAGCAAATGGAGTGATAACTAAGGAGATATCAATGAAAGCTCTAGATATCTTGGGTATCGATTCAATGGGGCTTGATGATTTGGATAGAGATATAATAAATGCTGTTATAGATAACTATAGTGGGGGACCTGTTGGAATAGAAACGTTATCACTACTTTTAGGTGAAGATAGAAGAACTCTAGAGGAGGTTTATGAACCATATTTAGTAAAGATAGGATATATCAAAAGGACAAATAGAGGAAGAGTTGTAACAGAGAAAGCTTACGAACATTTTAAAAGAGCGAAGGAGCAGGATAAGGGATGAAAATAAGTACAAGAGTAAGATATGGACTGAAGGCGCTAGTATATATAGCGGATAAAAGTAGTGAGAATAAGCTTATAAGAATAAAAGAGATATCTGATGAGCAAGGAGTTTCTGTTCAATATTTAGAACAGATACTTTTTAGATTAAAAAACGAGAATATAATAGAGGGAAAAAGAGGACCAAATGGTGGTTACAAATTAGCAAAAGAACCTAAAGAAATAACTCTACATCAGCTTTATAAAATACTTGATGAAGAGGAAAAGGTCATAGATTGTAACGAGAGTGAGGAACATAAAGCAGTGTGTAGCGATGGAACTTGTTCAGGAAAATGTATTTGGGGGAAATTAGATAGTGCTATGACTAAGATACTAGAAGAAACAACCTTAGAAGAATTTATAAAAAATAAAGATATGATCTAGGAGAATCCTATGATAAGTGTTATAATATCAGAAAAGAATATTTTTGAAAATAAAATCGTGGTAGATGATAAAGCTGATATCAATCATTTAAAAAATGTTTTTAGAGTGAAAGTAAATGAGAAAATAAGGGCAGTAGATGGGAAAAAAGAATATTTTTGTAGAGTAGAGGAGTTAGATAAAAAAAGCATAACCTTGATTATAGATGAAGTTTTTGAAGATAGATTTTCTACAAAAATAAAAATAGATGCTGCCATTGGAATTTTAAAAAATGATAAAATGGATTTAACTATTCAAAAACTTACTGAAATAGGTATAAATAAGTTAATACCTCTAAATACTAAAAGAGGTGTGGCGAAAGTAAGTGAAAAGAAGGAAAAATGGGATTTGATAGTAAAAGAGGCTTTAAAACAATGTCAAGCAGTGAGGCCTTTAATTATCAGTGATGTATTGAAAATAGAGAATTTGAAGTTGGAAGAGTATGACCTAGTGATTGTACCCTATGAATGTGAAGAGGAATATACTTTGAAAAATCTTTTAATTAAAAGAAAAGATATGATAGAAAAAATACTCTACATAATAGGACCAGAAGGTGGTTTTGATGAATCTGAAATAGAATATTTAAAAAATAATGGTGCTAATATAGTGACGTTAGGGAAAAGAATCCTAAGGGCAGAAACAGCTTCTATTGTGGTAGGAGGAGTTTTAATTAATGAATTTCAATAAAAGAGTGGCTTTTTATACTTTAGGATGTAAGGTAAATCAATATGAAACGGAGAGTATAAAAAACCAACTTATTCAAAAGGGATATACAGAAACAGCTTTTGAAGATGAGGCTGATATCTATATAGTTAATTCTTGTACTGTTACAAGTGTAGCAGATAGAAAGACAAGAAATATGTTAAGAAGAGCTAAAAAAGTAAATCCAAATAGTAAAGTAATAGTTACAGGGTGCTATGCACAAACTAATAGTAAAGAGCTATTAGAAATGGAAGATATAGATTATGTTATAGGAAATAAGTATAAAAAGGGAATAGTAAATTTTGTTGATGATATTGAAAATCGAACAATGGAAAGATTAAAAAATGATAATATTTTTGATGAATATGAGTATACGGAGTATGAATTTGCAACTTTAAGGGAGATGTCAAGAGCATATGTAAAGATACAAGATGGGTGCAATAATTTTTGCTCATATTGTAAAATACCATTTGCAAGAGGAAGAAGTAGATCAAGGAAAAAAGAAAGTATCTTAAAAGAGATAAAAAGGCTTGTGAGCGAAGGATTTAAAGAAGTAATTTTAATAGGAATAAATCTTGGAGCTTATGGAGAAGATTTAGAGGATGAGATAGGATTTGAAGATTTATTAGAAGAGGTTCTACAGATAGAAAATTTAGAAAGGGTTAGAATAGGATCTGTATACCCAGATAAAATTTCAGATAGATTTATAGAGATGTTTAAATATAAAAAGCTCATGCCACATCTTCATATATCTCTTCAATCGTGTGATGATACAATTTTGAAGATGATGAAGAGAAATTATGGAAGTAATTTAATAGATGAAAGGCTTTCAAAGTTGAAAAATAATGTAGAAGGAATGGAGTACACAGCTGATATTATAGTTGGTTTCCCAGGAGAAACACAAGAGATGTTTCAAAATTCTTATGACTTAATAAATAAGATTGGATTTTCAGGACTACATATTTTTCAGTATTCAGATAGAGAGAAGACAATAGCAAGTAAGTTAGAAAATAAGGTAGACCCAAAGATAAAAAAAGAAAGAGCAGATAAATTAGAAGAATTAAAAAAAGAAATGTCTACAAAGGAAAGAAAAAAATATATAGGACACAGTTTAAAAGTTTTAATAGAGGAGGAAATAGATGGATATTTATATGGATATAGTGATAACTATTTAAGAGTGAAAGTAAAAGGAGAGAAAGAGAAAATAAATGAGATAGTAGAGGTGAAAATTGCCTCACTAGAAAAGGAGTTGTTGTTGGCAGATGAATAGAAGAGTAAGGGCAATATTTACAGTGATTTTTATAATAATTGTACTAGGAGGTTTTCTATTTTTAAACTCTATGAGAAAAAATCCAGAATTGGATAAAAATAGTAGTTATCTCATAATAGGAAAAGAAAATTTAATAGCTGTTTATCAAGATAAATTAGCATTGAGAATACCTTATGAGATAAATATAGATAAAGAAAAAACTTTTGGCGAATTAGTCAATAGAAAAAATGAAGAAGAGGTTTTAAAAATAGTAAATAAAGTTTTACCAGTTCCTTTAAGTAATTATGTAAGAGTAAAATTTGGAAAAGTCAATTTAAATGTAAAAAATGCTAAAAATATACCTGAAACAACAGTAGATAATAAAAGATATATAGTTACATCTAGTTTACATTCATTGTATGAGACATTGTATAATGAGCAAGGAAATAAAAATGAGTTAAATGAAAATATTATAGTAGATGTATTGAATGCCAACGGAATAAATGGTTATGCTAGAAGAACTGGGGAAAATTTAAAAAATAAGTTAGGAATGAAATATAATGCTGCTAACTACGAAAAAAATCTAGAAGAAAGTTATATTATTTTAAATGATATTTCAATTGAAAAAGCTGAGGATATAGTTATGCAACTAAATGAGAAGTATTTTAAAATTCAACAAGTACCTACTATACCTACTTTAGCTAATATTGTGGTAGTTTTAGGACAGGAAAAAAATATAGATTTTGTTGTAGAAGTACTAGGTGATGATATTTCAAATGTTCAAAATGTAGGAAATGAATTAAAAAGAGAAGGTTATAAGAAAGTTGAAATTGAAAAAGAAAAAACTAAGGCTGATAACTCAATAATAGAGTATGTTGCCGAAGATTATTTCATTGCTTATAAAATTTCTAAAATATTAAATATAGATAATTTGATTGAAAATAATAATTTAAAAAATAAAATAAGAGTGATAATAAAGTAGTGAGTTAATTATGGTATATCTATTTTCTTATTTTATCGTGCTATTTGAAGTAAGCTTACCTCTTTCAGGAGGAATATATGGGGTAACTCTTACATTTATGACATATTTAGTAAATTTAAAAAGAGAAAGGGGAATTTGGCCATTTGCTATAATAATTCTCATTCACTCTTTTCAGAGAAAGGATTTTATAGAGGTATCTCTTATATTAATAGGAGGGTACTATCTAATTTATTATTTGTTGAGATATCTAAACTATAGTAAAAGTAATATTATAGTGATTACTCTTTTTCAAATAATTATATATCTTATTCTTTCTATTGGAGATTTTAAAAGAGAGTATCTTATTATAAATAGTAGTAGTTTTCTAATTTTAAATTATATATATATGAGAATTTCAAAAAAGAAGGATAGTATTAAAGGATAGTTATGAAAAAGATGAAGAGAAGGAATATTAATATAAAACTTGGTGAGGATAATAGTGCTAGAGATATAATATTGAAGTTCTTTATATTGCTAGTTTTTTTTCTTATTGCTTTTAGAATGTTTTATCTACAAGTTTTAATGGGAGATAAATATTCCTATCTCTCTCAAAGAAATAGAATCAAGATAAAAGAGGTAGAAGCCCCTAGAGGAAAGATATATGATAGAAAAGGAAGGCTTGTTGTAACAAATGGGTCTGGGTATAGATTGGTATATCTCCAAGAGAGAAAACAAACACCTGAGATTTTAAAAGAAATTAGTGAAGTAACTGGTTACAGTGAAGAGTATATTTCAAAAAGAATAAAATATGGAGAAATTTTTCCATATACTAGGGAAAATGTAATAATTGATGATTTGAAGCCAGAGATAGCTCATAAATTGGTTGAACAATTGATGGATTATCCATATCTTCAAGTACAAACTTATTCAAAGAGAAGATATCTATATGATGATGTAGCGGCACATAGTATAGGTTATGTAAAGAAAATTTCTGAAAAGGAGTATGAAAGGCTAAAGGATCAAGGATATGGGCCGAGGGATATCATTGGTAAAGATGGACTTGAGAGTGAGTATGATAAGGAACTTCAAGGGGAAGATGGCTATGAATACATAGAAGTAAATGCACTTAATAGACTTCAAAGAAAAATAGAGGAAAAAAAGAATCCAATTCCAGGTAAAGATATATATATAACGTTGGATATGGAGCTTCAAGAATATATGGAAAAACAATTTGAAGCGGATGGAAGATCAGGAGCTTTCATAGCTTTAAATCCTAAAAATGGGGAGATACTTACAATGGTAAGTTATCCTACATATTCATTAAATATGTTTAGTTCACAAATATCCTATGATGAATGGGATAAAATAATAAATGATCCTAGAAAACCACTTTCTAATAAGGCAATAGCAGGAGAGTATCCACCAGGATCAGTATTTAAAGTAGTATCAGCAATAGCCTTTTTAGAAAATGGAATAGATCCAAAAGAGCAATATTATGATAAAAATGGATATTATCAGATAGGAAAATGGAGATGGAGAGCATGGAAAGCTGGAGGACATGGGTATACAGATATGAGAAAATCCATTATTGAGTCTGCTAACCCATATTACTATAAAAATTCAGATAAGATTGGACATAAGCCAATCATAGATGTAGCTGCATCTTTTGGATTAGGAGATAGAACTGGGATAGATATTCCAGGAGAGAAAAAAGGTTTACTTCCTGACGTAGTTTGGAAAAAGAAAATGATAGGAAGTGGTTGGTTTAAGGGAGATACTATTTTGTTATCAATAGGACAAGGGTATCTTTTAACAACACCATTACAAATAGCAAATCTTTATACTGCAATTGCAAATAGAGGAGAGGTATATACTCCACATCTAGTAAAAGAATTTCAAGATTTTAAAGGAAATATATATCCAGTAGAACCACAAAAGGAGAAGATAAAACAGTATCCTAAATCTTATTATAATATTTTAAATGATGCTTTGGTAGCAACTGTATCAGAAGATAATGGGACAACGAAGATTTTGAGAACAAAGGGAATAGATGTAGCTGCAAAGAGTGGTTCAGCTCAAAATGCTCATTCAAAGATAACTCATGCTTGGGTAGCTGGATATTTCCCTGCTGAAAATCCGGAGATAGTCTTTGCTACTATTTTAGAAGGAGCTGGAGGAGGAGGGGCTGTAGCTGGTGGAATGACTAGGAAATTTATTGATAAGTACCTAGAAATAAAAAACAGACCTGAAGCTGATCTTGAAAAGAATAAAGAATTTGAAAATGAAAAGTCGTAATGGTGGAGGTAAGATTTAAAAAGAAGGAGAGAAGATGTTAAGGACAGAAAAAGGTAGTATAAGTCAAGAAAAGAAAAAAAGATTAGAAAGAAAGATTAAAATGGCAACAAAATCAACTGAAGTAGTTGAGATAAAAGAAAAAATAAAAGCTATAAAGGATGAGATTAAGGATTTAAAAAATGAAAAACCTAAGAAATCTACTTTAAAACTGAATAAGGAAAAAAAGATAGAAAAAGTAGTGGTAGTTGAAACAAAAGAGGCTAAGGCACAAAAAGAGGAAAAAATGTATGTAATTCCCCTTGGTGGATTAGAAGAAGTTGGAAAAAATAGTACTGTGGTTCAATATAGAGATGAGATAATAATAATTGACTCAGGAGTTATTTTTCCAGATGATAATTTATTAGGAATAGATTTAGTTATTCCGGATTTTAGTTTTTTAGAGAATAATAAAGATAAAATAAAAGGTCTTTTTGTAACTCATGGACATGAAGATCATATAGGCTCTATTCCATATCTTTATCAAAAGATAGATAAATCAGTTCCTATGTTTGGTGGAAAATTGACACTTGCTTTAGCTAAGTCAAAATTTGAAAATGGGTTTGGAAAAGATATTCCGAAAATGAAAGAAGTAAAGGGTCGAACAAAGATAAAAGTAGGAAAATATTTCACTGTAGAGTTTATAAAAGTTACTCATTCTATAACTGATGCTTACTCTATATTGGTAACTACTCCAGCTGGAACAGTTTTTCATACTGGGGATTTTAAAATAGATTTGACTCCTGTAGATGGAGATGGAGTAGATTTTGCAAGACTTTCTCAAATAGGAGAACAAGGAGTGGATCTTATGTTATCTGACTCTACTAACTCTGAAGTTGATGGATTTACTCCGTCTGAAAGAAGTGTAGGAGAGGCTTTTAAAGTTGAATTTTCAAAGGCTAAAGGTAGAATTATAGTTGCAGCATTTGCATCTCATGTACATAGATTACAACAGATAGTGAATGTGTCAAAGGAATATGGAAGGAAGATTGCAATAGATGGAAGAAGTTTAGTAAAAGTGTTTGAAATAGCTGGAAGTTTAGGTTATTTAAAAGTACCTAATGATATGATGGTACCACTTTCTGAAGTAGATGCTTTGAAAGATAATAAAGTGGTAATACTTTGTACTGGAACACAGGGAGAGCCGATGGCTGCTCTATCAAGAATAGCTAAAAATATGCATAAACACATAAAGATAAAAGAAGGAGATACAGTAATTATATCGGCTACGCCTATTCCTGGAAATGAAAGAGCAGTATCTAATAATATAAATAATCTATTAAAATATGATGCAGAGGTTGTATTTAAAAAAATAGCTGGAATACACGTATCTGGACATGGAAGTAAGGAAGAACAAAAACTTATGTTAAATCTTATTAAGCCAAAATATTTTATGCCAGTACATGGAGAGCATAAGATGTTAAAAGCTCATCAAGACACAGCTATGGAGACAGGGATCCCTAAGAATAATATAATTATAGCTCAAAATGGTAGTAAGATAGAGGTTACAAAATCAGGAGCTAGAATAAAAGGTAAAGTAAATGCAGGATGTACTTTAGTAGATGGTTTAGGTGTTGGAGATATTGGAAATATAGTATTAAAAGATAGACAACAATTATCACAAGATGGAGTTGTAGTAATAGTGTTTACTTTAGATAGAGAAACAGGAAGAATAGTAGCAGGACCAGATATTGTAACTAGAGGATTTGTGTATTCTAAAGAATCTGATGATATAATAAAAGAGGCTATAGAGAATATAAAAGAAAAAATAGGAAATACCTCTAATTATTATTCGAAAGATTGGGGAATGCTAAAAAATACAACAAAAGATATAGCAGCTAGATTTTTCTATAATAAAACTAAGAGAAATCCAATGATTTTACCAATAGTTATGGAAGTATAATCTAAGTACATTAAAGTAAGGAGATAAATATGGAGTTAACAAGTAAAAAAAGAGCGTACTTGAGGAAGAAAGCACATGGTTTAGATGCTTTGGTAAGAATAGGAAAGGATGGGGTCACAACTAATTTAATTCAAAGTATATTGGATGCTATAGAATCAAGAGAGTTATTAAAAGTAAAGATTCTTCAAAATTGTGAAGAGGAAAAGGAAGAGGTATTAGTACAACTTTCTAAATATAAGGAATTTGAAGTAGTTGGAATGATAGGAAGAACTATTATTTTGTTTAAGGAGAATAAAGATAAGCCAGTTGTGTCTTTAGAGCTGAAAAATATTTAAATGAAAGGGGATGTGAGCTATGAATCATGGTATAATTTTTGGAAATAGAATATTAGATATAGTTTTTATAGCTTGGTTTATAGCTCAATTCTATAAAGTTTTATCTACATTTTTTATAGATAAAAAATTTGATATAAAAAGGATGTGGGAAACTGGTGGAATGCCTAGTTCTCATAGCTCAACTGTTTCTTGTTTAACAACTTGTATAGGTATTTGTTATGGTGTAAGTAGTGATATATTTGCTATAGCAATAGTATTCTCGGTTATAGTTATGTATGATGCTACTGGAATAAGAAGAGCAGCAGGAAAACAAGCCGGAGTAATTAATCAATTTATTGAAAAAATACCCCTCATGTTAGGAGAAAAGAGGTATGAAAGATATTTTGGAAAAGAAAAAAGTGAAAAATTGAAAGAGCTTTTAGGACACACACCTTTTGAAGTATTAATAGGGTGTATTTTAGGAATAGTGGTAGCTTTAATTTTTACTGATTATTTACAGGGGTAGAAGATGGAAGAAATATTTAAAATGAGTATAGATGAGATGAATAAGAAAGTATACGAGATTAGAGAGATTTTGATAGAAACAGTAAGTAGAAATGGTGGACATCTATCTTCAAATTTAGGAATAGTAGAGTTAACTCTAGCCTTACATAAGGTTTTTGATTTTTCAAAAGACAGATTAATATTTGATGTAGGGCATCAATCTTATGTTCATAAATTACTTACTGGTAGAGATAAAGAGTTCTCAACCTTAAGACAAAGAGGTGGTATAGGTCCGTTTAGTGATCCTAAAGAGAGTAATACTGATCCTTTTATTTCTGGACATGCAGGAACTGGACTTTCAGCTGGTGCTGGAATAGCTATGGCTTCTCCAGAAAAAAAAGTAGTTGTAGTAGTAGGAGATGCCGCTATATCTAATGGACACTCATTAGAGGCCTTAAATAATATAGGTGGAAATAAATTAAAAAATATGATAGTTATCTTAAACGATAATGAGATGTCAATAGGAGAAAATGTAGGTTCACTTTCAAAATTTTTTGGTAAGTTTATGGTAAGTGAAAAGTATATGAATTTTAGAGATGATATAAAAGGGTTAATTAAAAAATTAAAGGCTGATAAATTTTCAGATACCTTAGAGAGAGTAGAATTTTCTGTAAAGAATTTCTTTTTACCTTTGAACATGTTAGAAAGTTTAGGATTTAAATTTTTTGGAGTTTTAGATGGTCATAATCTAGAGGAATTAATATCAACTTTTAATAAGATAAAAAATATAAATGGACCAATATTTATACATATAAAAACTCAAAAAGGAAAAGGGTACTCTTATGCTGAGAAGGATAAAGAGAAATTTCATGGGATTTCTCCTTTTGATATGAAAACTGGAAATACTGCTTCAAGTGTAAAAACTTATTCAAGTATATTTGGAAGTGAAATAGTAAGATTGGCTCAAGAAGATGAAAAGATATATACTATATGTTCTGGTATGGTAAAAGGAACAGGACTTGGAGATTTTTTTAAAAAATTTCCAGAGCGAGCTATAGACACTGGTATAGCTGAAGGGCATGCTGTCACATTTGCTGGTGGTCTTGCCACTCAAGGAAAAAAACCATATGTGGCTATATATTCTACATTTTTACAAAGAGCTTATAGTCAACTCATTCATGATATCTCCTTACAAAAATTACCTGTTAGATTTATAGTTGATAGGGCTGGAATAGTTGGAGAAGATGGAAAAACTCATAATGGACTCTATGATTTATCGATATTTTTAACTATTCCAAATTATACAGTTTTAGTTCCTTCTACATCGAAAGAATTAGTTGAAATGTTAGAATTTTCTAGAGATTTTGAATCTGGACCTTTAGTTATAAGAATTCCAAGAGAGGTAGAATATAATGTGGAAGATGCCAAAGAGTTTAAGTTTGGAAAATGGACGGAATTAAGAAAAGGTAAAGATAATCTTTTTATAGCTATAGGAAGTATGGTTAAAGAGATTCTTGATATAGAAGATAATTTGAAAGCTAGAGGAATAGAAGGTACGATTGTTAATGCTTCTACCGTAAGACCACTAGATGAAAAATATCTTTTAGAGTCTGTAAAAGAGTATAAAAATATATTTGTTTTAGAAGAAGCCTATGAGAAAAACTCTTTTGGAAGTAGTATAATAGAATTTTTTAATGAAAGAAATATAGGTGTATTGGTAAGAAAAATAGCTTTAAAGGAGGGAGCTATTCCTCATGGAAAAAGAAGTGAGCTTTTGGAAGAGTTTGGATTGAGAGGCGAAAATTTAATAAAAAGAATTGAGGAAAAAATAAATGGAGGAAAAAAATAGGAGAGCACTTGCTTTTATCACCTCTTTATTAGAACTAGAGATGGTACAAGACTTAGAACTTTTTGATGACCAAGGGGTAAAGGTTTCTACTCATACATATGATGTTTTAAAAATTTCAATAGATGAGTTAAAAAGAGATTATAAAACATTTTTAGAGGCTAAAGAAAGAGTTGATTTTTTTGCTTTAACAGTTGGAATAATAATACATGATTTGAGTAAGGGAAGTATAAGGAAAACTGAAGAGAAATTTTCACATTCACAGATGATGTTGAAAAAACCCGAATATATAACAAAAGAAGCGGAAAGAGTCTTAGAGGAGATAGAAGAAAAAATAGGAGTGGAATTAAAGGATAATGTTAGGAAAAATATTATTCATATAGTTCTATCTCATCATGGAAAATGGGGGAAGGTCCAACCTAATACTAAAGAGGCTCATATTGTTCATAGAGCCGATATGTATTCGGCTAAATATCATCGAATAAACCCAATAGGAGCGGATAAAATTTTAGAGCTTTTAGCAAAAGGGATACAATTAGATGATATTCCAGAAAGGCTCAATTGTACTCAAGGTGTTGTCAAAGACAGATTAAAAAGAGCAAAACAGGAATTGAATGTAAAGACGACAAAACAACTTTTAAACTATTATAAAAAGAATAAAAAGATTCCAATAGGAGATAATTTCTTTATTCAAAGAGTTAGAGAAACTGAAAAATTAAAAAGAGTGGTGGATAAAAAAGGTTTTAAAAATATAATGCTAGAGAGTCCACTATTACCATATATGATAGATGAGGAAATATTTAAAGTCTGAGGTGTATGATGAAAGAAAGATTAGATGTACTACTGGTAAAAAGAGGCTTTTTTCCTGATAAAGAGAAAGCTCAGCGGGCTATTATGGCTGGACTTGTTATGGTGAATGAAAAAAAACTAGATAAAAGTGGGACTTTAATAAAATTAGATAAAGAACCCAATATAAGAGTAAGGGGAGAGTCTTTAAAATATGTGAGCCGTGGAGGATTTAAATTAGAAAAAGCCATATCGATTTTTGAATTAAATTTTAAAGGGAAAAAAGTTTTAGATGTAGGAGCATCGACAGGAGGATTTACAGATTGTGCTTTGCAAAATGGAGCGGAATTTGTATACTCAGTTGATGTGGGGACTAATCAATTAGATTGGAGATTAAGAAATAATCCTCGGGTAAAATCTCTAGAAAATATGCATATAAGAGATTTGACTTTAAATGATATAGATGGTAATTTAGTAGATTATATAGTTATGGATGTTTCATTTATCTCTATAAAAAAAATAATTAGAGATTTAGTTAAATTTTTTAAAGCTGAAACTAAACTTATGGCTCTTATAAAACCACAATTTGAAGTTGAAAAAGGACATATAACAAAAGGTGGAATAGTTAAAGATAGGGCTAGACATATAGAGGTAATAAAAGATATAATAGAATATGGGAGAAAAGAGGGACTTTATTTGGAAGGATTAGATTTTTCTCCAATTACAGGAACAAAAGGAAATGTCGAGTATATATCTCTTTTTGGACGTAATTTTTTTAGAGAGGTAAACATAGATGTAGAAGAGATTGTAGAAAGAGGGAAAAGTTTAGGAGGGACAGTATGAAAGGAATACTAAAAAGTAAATTATTAATAGTATTACTATCAGTTTTAATATTTATTAATTGTTTTGGAAAACAAGAAAATAAAGCAAGTGCTACTAAAAATACTGAAGAATCGGTAGGTTTTTTATCTAATATTAGACAGTTAAAAGAACTATCAGATATAATGGATGTCATTAATCAAAACTATGTAGGAGAAAAAGAAGTAGATAGAAAATCCCTTATGCAGGGAGCTTTAAAAGGAATGATAGAATCTTTAGGAGATCCACACTCTAATTATTTTACAAAAGAGCAATTAGAAAATTTTAAAGAAGATATAAAAGGAAAGTATGTAGGAGTTGGAATGGTAGTGCAAAAAAGAGTAAACGAACCATTAATAGTAGTATCCCCTATTGAGGATGGACCTGCATATAAAGCTGGAATGAAGCCAAAAGACAAAATAATAGCAATAGATGGAGAGTCTACTTATAATCTTACAAGTGAAGAGGCTGTAGATAAATTAAAAGGAAAAGAAAATACTAAAGTAAAAGTTACAGTTGTAAGAGATGGAGTAAAAGAACCTAAGGAAGTTGAAATAACAAGAGCAGTTGTAGAACTTAAATATGTAAAAAGTAAGATGATAGACGAGAAAAATAAAATAGGATATTTAAGACTTACTCAATTTGGAGAAAATGTGTATCCAGATACTGTAAAAGCTTTGGAAGAGTTGCAAAAACAAGGTATGAGGGCTTTAGTTCTTGACTTAAGAAGTAATCCAGGAGGAGCTTTAGATCAAGCTATTAAAATATCTTCTATATTTCTAAAAGAGGGAAGAGTAGTAAGTGTAAAGTCTAAAAATGGCGAGGAAGAAGTTTCGAATAGAGAAGGAAAATATTATGGAGATTTTCCACTTGTAGTTCTTATAAATGGAGGAAGTGCTTCAGCTTCTGAAATTGTTGCTGGAGCTGTAAAAGATAATAAAAGAGGTATTTTAGTTGGAGAGAAAAGTTTTGGAAAGGGAAGTGTACAAACTTTAGTTACTTTACCAGATGGAGATGGGATAAAACTTACAATTGCTAAATATTATACACCTAGTGGGGTATGTATCCACGGAATAGGAATAGAACCAGACGTTAAGGTAGAGGAAAAAAATGGATATATGCTATTTGATAGTGTTGTAACAAATATAGATGAAAAAGGAACAAAAGAGAATAAGAAAGAATTAATAAAAGAAGTAGTAGGAGAAAAAGAAGCAAAAGAGTATGAAAATCATCAAGATATTCAGCTGGATACTGCTATTGGAATTTTAAAAGGGATACTACTAAAGAATAAATAGGAGAAAAAATATGTTATATATAGTAGCAACACCTATTGGAAATCTTGAAGATATGACTTTGAGAGGAATTCGTATTTTAAAAGAGGTAAATTATATTTTTGCTGAAGATACAAGAGTTACTAAAAAATTATTAAATCATTTTGAAATAGAAAATGTTGTATACAGATACGATGAATTTACAAAAATGCATCAGATAACTAATATAATAAATCTTTTAAAAGAAGGAAAGGATATAGCATTAGTTACGGATGCAGGTACACCTTGCATATCTGATCCAGGATATGAGTTAGTAGATGCAGCACATAAAGAGGGATTAAAAGTAGTTCCAATACCTGGAGCAAGTGCTCTTACAGCTTCTGCTTCAGTAGCTGGACTTAGTATGAGAAGATTTTGTTTTGAAGGTTTTTTACCTAAGAAAAAAGGGAGACAAACTTTGTTAAAGTCATTAGCTCATGAAGAAAGAACAATAATTATATATGAGTCTCCATTTAGAATTGAAAAAACGTTAAGAGATATAGAAGAGTTTATAGGTATAAGAGAAATAGTAATTATTCGAGAAATAACTAAAATATATGAAGAGATAATGAGAGGGAGTACCACTGAACTTATTGAAAGATTATCTAAAAATCCTATCAAAGGAGAGATAGTTCTTTTAGTTAAAGGTCTAGAGGATTAGAGGAGTAAATTATGTCAATGACAAAGATTAATTGGTATCCTGGACATATGAAAAAGACAAAAGACTTAATAAAGGAGAATATGCAACTTATAGATATTGTTCTTGAAGTTGTAGATGCAAGAATACCTTTATCTAGTAAAAATCCAGATATTACAGTTTTTGCAAAGAATAAAAAAAGAGTAATAGTTTTAAATAAGTCAGATCTTGTAGATAAAAAAGAGTTGATTTATTGGAAAAATTATTTTAAAGAGAATAATTTTGCTGATGAAGTATTAGAAATAAGTGCTGAAACAGGTTTTAATATAAAAGAATTATATTCAATAATAGATAAGGTATCAGCAGAGAAAAAAGAGAGAATGCAAGCTAAAGGCCTTAGAAAAGTGAATACAAGGCTTATGGTTGTAGGGATACCAAATGTTGGAAAATCTAGACTTATTAATAGAATTGTTGGAAAAAATAGTGCTGGAGTAGGTAATAAACCAGGATTTACTAAAGGAAAACAATGGGTAAGAATAAAGGATGGACTAGAACTTTTGGATATGCCAGGAATACTTTGGCCTAAATTTGAAAGTGAAGAAGTTGGACAGAATTTAGCTATTAGTGGAGCTATAAAAGATGAGATATTACCAATAGAAGAGATTGCTGGAATATTAATTTCTAAGATGATAAAATATGAAATGTGGAGGATACTAAAAGAAAGATATAAGCTTTTAGATGAAGATAAAAGTGAAATAATGGGAGAAATTTTAGAGAAAATAGCTTTCAGATGTAAGATGCTTAATAAAGGAGAGAGTCTAAATATACAACAAGCAGCTTATACAGTACTCAGGGATTATAGAAGCTGTAAACTTGGGAAATTTGGATTGGATAGATAATTGTGGAGGAGTTATGGAGAAGCTGAGTATAGATTTAAATGTATTAGAAGAGATACTTGTAAATTTTTTAAATGAAGAAGCTGGTAAGGTAGGATTTAAGAAGGTAGTACTTGGACTTTCTGGTGGGATAGATTCAGCTCTAGTAGCTTTTTTGGCAGCTAAGGCTTTTAAGCCAGAAAATGTACTAGGAATAATGATGCCATATAAAACATCTAGTAAAGAGAGTATTGAACATGCTAAACTTGTGATAGAAAAAATAGGAATAAGAAGTAAGATAGTAGAAATAACTCCTATGGTAGATGCATACATTACTATGAATCCAGATATGAGTAGTTTAAGAAAAGGAAATAAAATGGCAAGGGAGAGAATGTCGATATTATTTGATCACTCAGCAGCAGAGTCTGCACTTGTATTGGGAACTTCTAATAAAACTGAGTTATTACTAGGTTATGGGACACAGTTTGGAGATGCAGCATCAGCTATCAATGCTATAGGAGACTTATATAAAACTCATGTGTGGGCCTTATCAAGACATATGGGTGTACCTAATGAGATTATAGATAAAAAACCAAGTGCTGATCTTTGGGAAGGCCAAACTGATGAACAAGAATTAGGGTATTCTTATAAAATGGCAGATGAGATATTATATAAATATGTAGAAGAAAGAAAAAATATTGATGAAATAGTTAAAGATGGATATTCTCAGGAAGTGGTAAAAAAGATAATCAAAAGAACTAAGATTATGCAATATAAAAGAGTTATGCCTATAATTGCAAAGGTTTTTTCAAGAGGAATAGGAACAGGATTTAAATATCCAAGAGATTGGGAAGTATAGAGATAGTTAAGAATATATTGATATAAGGGGTTGAATTTATATGAGTAGGGATGAGCAATTAAGGCAAGAATTAGATGAATTTAAAAAAGAAAAAGAAAGAATAAGAAATATTGTGGGTGAAATAGGGGGAAAAAATAATAAACAACATAAGATAGTGAGTTCTATATTTGTTCTACTTATTGCTATTTTGCTAATATTAGGTGTTGTACTAGAAAAAATAACCTTATTTTTGACATTAGAAATTGTTATTATATTAGCTATATTTAAAGTTATATGGATGTTTTATGAATTTCAAAGAGCTAACCATTTTCAATTTTGGATACTTAATTCTTTAGAATTTAGATTAAACGAGATAGATAAAAGAGTAAGAAAAATTGAAAAAATGGTCAGAGATAAGAATATGAAAATTTAAAAAGTAATTAAGATGACTCGAGAATGATTTTTATTGTTTAATAAAATTTATCATTCTTGAGTTTTTATATATTTGTCTAAAATATAGGGAGATACTATGATCTAGTAGGAGAGATTATGAAGATTAAGTATAGAATTTCTGAAGTGGCAAAAATATTTAATATTTCAAGGCAAACTTTGATATTTTATCATAAAAAAATATTCTAGTTCCTTTTGAAGTGGATAATGAAAATGGATATAGATATTACTCAAAAGATCAAATATGGGAGTTAATGTTTATACTTATATTGAAAAGAGCTGGATTTTCTTTAGAAGAGGTAAAAAGTTTTAGTGAGCTTAGAAGTCCAAAAGAGAATATAAAATTTCTAGAAAAAAATAAAAAATATAGATACTAGAATAAATGAGTTACAAAGAGTAAAAAGTAGAATAAGTAATAGAATAAAAAATCTACAAGATTATCTTCTAGAAAATAAAAATGATGCAATATTTGAAATGAGAGAAGAAATATTATGGTATTATATTTCAATGAAAAATCCAAAAGATGAGAAAGAGATGATTGAAATTTATGAAAAGTTAGATGAGGTAGCGAGGAAAAATAAGATAGAGGATACAAAATATATAAATATAGTGGATCTTAGGAAATTAGAATTAGTGGTTGATGAAGAGATGATACCAGTGTTAAAATTAGGAATTCTAATACCTAAGGAGAAAAGATTCAATGGTTGTGAGTATTTAAAAATAGGAGAGTGTTTTAGGGTTAATCATCAAGATTCTTATATATCTTTGAACACTACTTATAAAAATATAGATAGATATATAAAGAAAACAAAATATAGGAAATTGGGATATTCTATAGAGTTTATGAAAGAATTAGCTATACCAACAGAAAATGGAATAGGTGGTATTATTGAAATAGTGATACCAGTAACTAAAATAAATAACTAACTTCCCTTTAAATTGATTTTTTTAGATAAATATGCTATAATTGTTAAGTTATAGTGTAGAAAAGGAGATGAGAAGATAGTGTTCGCTAAGTTAGAAGAAGTTGTAAGAAGATTTAATGAGCTTAATGAGATGTTAGGCTCTTCAGAAATTTTATCTGATCCTAAAAAAATGATGGAATGTAATAAAGCATTAGCTGATATAACACCGCTTGTAGAAAAATATAAAGAGTATAAAACTCTTAGTGAGGATCTACAATTTATAAAAGAAAATATTAGAAACGAAAAAGATCCTGATATGAGAGAGATGATGAATGAAGAGCAAAAAGAACTTGAAGAGAAGTTACCTGATTATGAAAAAGAGTTAAAAATTCTTTTACTTCCAAAAGATGAAAATGATGATAAAAACGTTATCGTAGAGATCAGGGGAGGAGCAGGTGGAGATGAGGCTGCTCTATTTGCTGGAGACCTATTCAGAATGTATAATAGATATGCAGAAAGAAGAAAGTGGAAAGTGGAGATAATCGAAAAACAAGAGATCGGTATTGGAGGAATAAAAGAGGCAGTATTCAGTATCAATGGGCTTGGAGCTTATTCAAGATTAAAATTTGAATCTGGAGTACATAGAGTACAAAGAGTACCTGAAACAGAATCAGCAGGAAGAGTACATACATCAACAGCTACAGTAGCTGTATTACCAGAGGTAGAGGACGTAAAAGAGGTAAAAATTGATCCTAAAGACCTTAAGATAGATACATATAGATCTGGAGGAGCTGGAGGACAGCACGTAAATATGACTGACTCAGCTGTTAGAATTACTCACTTACCAACAGGAATAGTAGTACAATGTCAAGATGAGAGATCTCAGTTAAAAAATAGAGAGAAAGCTATGAAGCACTTAGTATCAAAGCTATATGAGATGGAGTGCGAAAAACAAAGAAGTCAAGTAGAGAGTGAAAGAAAACTTCAAGTAGGAACAGGGGATAGATCTGAAAAGATCAGAACATACAACTTCCCACAAGGAAGAATTACAGACCACAGAATTAAATTTACTGTATATCAATTAGATGCATTCTTAGATGGAGACATAGATGAGATGATAGATGCTCTTATCACATTCAACCAAGCTGAGATGTTAGCTAGTGCATCAGAAGAGTAATATGAATTTGTTAGAAATATTAAATTTTTCAAAAGAGTATTTGCAAAAATACTCTTTTTCAAAACCCCGTCTTGAAAGTGAAAAACTTATAGCAGCAGTTTTAAAATTAGATAGAATAACTCTCTATGCATATTTTGATATGGAGCTTACAACAGAACAAAAAGATACAATAAAAAAATACCTAAGGGAGATGGCAAGAGGTAGAATAGGTTTTGATGAACTTATAGAAAAAAAGGGAGATTTAGAGTTAGATACTAAAAACTATAAAGAGGAAAATTATGATCTACTCAAAAAATCCATTGAATATCTAGAGAAACATCAGGTACCTAATGCAAGACTTGATGCTGAATATATTTTTGCACATATCCTAAAGGTAAGTAGAGTAACACTTACTTTGAATCTAAATAAAAAGATAGAAGAGGAAGATAAAAATAGAATAAGAGAGATGTTAGTAGCTAGAGGAAAAGAGAGAAAACCTTTACAATATCTACTTGGAGAATGGGAATTTTATGGATATCCATTTAAAGTAGATGAGAGAGTTCTTATTCCTAGAGCTGATACAGAGATATTGGTAGAACAATGTAAATATCTTGTAAATGAGCTACCTAGTCCTAAGATAATGGATATAGGGACAGGAAGTGGAGCTATTGCTATATCACTTGGTAAAGAGTTGCCTAATGCCCATGTGTTAGGACTAGATATAAGTGAGAGAGCTTTAGAGGTAGCTATACAAAATAGAGATATGAATGAGGCTACTAATGTAAAATTTCTTAAGTCAGATGTTTTTTCTACCTTAAGAGATGAGAAATACAAAAATGTGAAATTTAGTCTGATAGTTTCAAATCCCCCATATATTCCAACAGAGGAGTATGTGGGACTCATGCCAGAGGTATTGAAGTATGAGCCTAAAAATGCTTTGACTGACAATGGAGATGGGTACTATTTCTATGAAAAAATATCCAAAGAGGCTAAGGAGTTTTTGACAGAAGATGGATATTTAGCTTTTGAAGTGGGACATAATCAGGCTGAAAAAGTAGCTGATTTTATGAGAGAAAATGGATTTGATGTACTATCAATAGTAAAAGATTATGGTGGAATAGATAGAGTAGTAATTGGAAAGAGAAGAGAGGAAAATTAATGTCTACAAAACTACATGATTATGATTACCATCTACCAGAGGAGTTAATAGGACAGGAGCCAAGAGAGCCTAGAGACCATGCTAGACTTATGTTGGTAGATAAAACTAATAAAAAGATAGAGCATAAGCATTTTTATGATATAATAGATTATCTACAAGAGGGAGATATCTTAGTAAGAAACTCTACTAAGGTAATTCCAGCTAGACTTTTTGGACATAAAGAGACTGGTGGAGTGTTGGAGATTTTACTTATAAAAAGAATAAATCTAGATACTTGGGAGTGTCTACTTAAACCAGCTAAAAAATTAAAACTTGGGCAAAAATTATATGTGGGACAAAATAGTGAACTTGTAGCTGAACTAATAGAGATAAAAGATGATGGAAATAGAGTTTTAAAATTTACCTATGAAGGAGCTTTTGAAGAGGTATTAGATAAACTAGGAAATATGCCATTACCACCATATATAGTGGAAACTTTAAAGGAAAAAGAGAGATATCAAACTGTGTATGCTCAAAGAGGAGAGTCAGTAGCAGCACCAACAGCTGGTCTACATTTCACTAAAGAACTTTTAGAAAAGATAGAAAAAAAGGGAATAAAGATTGTAGATATATTTCTTGAGGTAGGACTAGGAACATTTAGACCAGTACAGACTGAAGATGTGCTAGACCATAAGATGCATGAGGAAATATTTGAGATACCTCAAGAGGCAGCAGATATAATTAACAAAGGAAAGGCTGAAGGAAGAAGAATAATCTCAGTAGGAACTACAAGTACAAGAGCATTGGAATCATCAGTAAATGAGAATGGAAAAGTAATTGCTCAAAAGGCAAGTACAGATATATTTATTTATCCAGGATATGAGTTTAAAGTTATAGATGCTCTTATTACAAATTTTCACCTACCAAAATCTACTTTACTTATGTTGGTATCAGCTTTTTCAAGCAGAAAGTTTATGTTGAGTGTATATGAAACTGCTGTAAAAGAAAAGTATCATTTCTTCAGTTTTGGAGATGCAGTGTTTATCTATTAATGGAGTTGATGTGATGAGAATAATTGCAGGAGATGCAAAGAATAAGAAAATAAAGAGTAGAAAGGGAATAGATACAAGACCTACATTAGGAAGTATGAAGGAGTCATTATTTTCTATAATAGCTCCATATGTTCCAGACTCTGTATTTTTAGATCTATTTAGTGGAAGTGGAAGCATATCTCTAGAGGCTTTAAGCAGAGGAGCTAAGAGAGCTGTGATGATCGAGAAAGATTCTGAAGCTCTAAAATATATAATAGAAAATGTAAATAACTTAGGTTATGAAGATAGATGTAGAGCTTATAAAAATGATGCGTTAAGAGCTATTGAAATCTTAGGAAGAAAAGGAGAAAAATTTAATATAATCTTTATGGACCCACCATATAAAGATGAGGTATGTACAAGGGTTATGAAAGCTATTGAAAAACATAAAATCTTAGCTGAGGATGGACTAATAATATGTGAACACCATGTTTTTGAAGAGATGGCTGATATTGTGGGAGAGTATAAAAAAGCTGATGAAAGAAAATATGGAAAAAAATGTATAACTTTCTATACTAGATAGGAGGAAATATGAAATTTGAAGAAAATTTAGCAGAGATAGATGAAATAATAGAGAAATTAGAAAGCGGAGATTTATCTCTTGCTGACTCTATAAAAGAGTATGAAACAGCTATGAAGTTACTAAAAAAATCATCTGACTTATTGAATAAAGCTGAAGGAAAAGTCTTGAAAGTAGTGGAAAAGGATGAAGGGATACTACTTGAGGAGGTATAAGATGTTATTTAAAGATTATCTTGGAATGGGAAAAAAATTAGTAGAAGATGGAATTGATAAGTATCTAGGAGAGTTAACTTATCCAGAGGTTATAGCAGAAGGAATGAAATATGCTGTATTAAATGGTGGAAAAAGATTAAGACCTATACTTCTATTTATGACTTTGGATATTTTAGGGTGTGAAAGAGAAAAAGGGTTAGCTACAGCTTCAGCTATTGAGATGATACACTCTTACTCTTTAGTGCACGATGACTTACCAGCTTTAGATAATGATGATTATAGAAGAGGAAAGCTTACTACTCATAAAAAGTTTGGAGAGGCAGAGGGGATACTTATAGGAGATGCTCTTTTAACACATGCTTTCTATGTACTTACTGAGAAAAACTCTCATCTTTCAGCTGACAAGATAGTTGAAATAGTAAAGCTTACATCTAGTTATGCTGGTATCAATGGAATGATTGGTGGACAGATGGTAGATATTGCTAGTGAAGGTAAAAAAATAGATTTAGAAACTTTGAGATATATGCATGCACATAAGACAGGAAAGCTTATAAAATTACCTGTGGAAGTAGCTTGTGTAATAGCTGATGCTTCTATTGAGGATAGAGAAGTACTTACAAAATATTCTGAATTAATTGGACTTGCTTTCCAAATAAAAGACGATATATTAGATATTGAGGGAGATTTTGAAACTATTGGTAAACCAGTAGGAAGTGACTTAGAGCATAACAAATCCACCTATCCATCTATTTTAGGTCTAACAGAGAGTAAAAAACTCTTAGTAGAAACGATAGAGAAAGCTAAGAGTATGGTGATAACTAGATTTGGTAAAACAAAGTGTCAAATTTTTCTAGATTTAGCTGATTACATAAGAGATAGAGATAGGTAGATAGTTATAAATTATATATTTTCTAGAAGTTAAGATATTTTAAAACTTGATTAAGTAAATATTATATGTTGAAATTGTGTGTAAAATGTGTTATTATTAAGAAAAATTACTGAAGGAGATATATATATGAAAAAGAAAATTATATTTTTATTACTTAGTTTATCTGGATTGGCTTTTGCAGAGGAAGGTTTTTTTGATAAATTTGAAAAACCACAAAGTTATTCTATAAGAGGGTATTATGATTATTCTTCATTAAAAGGTTTTGTGCAAATACCTAAAGGAGGAGCTAAAGGAAGTACTTCAGAGAAAAGACCAACTTTCGATGAGTTAGGGATAGATTACATAAATTTCTATGAAGGAGATTTTACTGCTAATTGGGATAAACTATCTGCTTATTTTAGATTAAGATACATGGTTTTTGATGGAGAGGCTACTCTTAAAGAGGAACTTATAACTCATAATAATAAAATACCAGCAGGTTCGAGAATGAAAACTGAGCATCAATATATAAATTTCCATTTTGGAGCTGGGTATAATATATCTAAGATAGATAAACTTAAATTTAGTCCAGTAGCAGAATGGGTAGGAAGTAGATTTGAATATAGATATGCAGCTAAGGATCAAAATGGTAATTCAATATCAAGTAGAAGAAAATTTGGATGGGGGCAAGTAAATGTGGGATTTGATTCAGAATATAGCATAACTGATAATTATAAACTTGAGTTAAGAGGAAGATATGGAATTCCATATGATAATATAAAAGAGGATTATTCTCTTTCGTTTGTAAATAATGTAAATATATTTGAATGGGAAAAAAGTAAATTAAATTTACTTTTTGGAGTAGAGTACAGAAAGTTTATTTTTAGAGATACTCAAAGAAATATGCAAAACTATATGAAACAAGAAAGTATGATTTATAAGGTAGGATTAGAATACTCTTTCTAAAATAAATTCTCAATAAAATAGTAGTAATTATTTAAATTCTATGGTACAATATAAAGTCGAATGAATTTTAATTATAAGGAGAAGCAAATAATGAAGATAGGATTTGATCACGATAAGTACCTTGAAGAACAATCTAAATATATTTTAGAAAGAGTAAATAATTACGATAAGCTTTATCTTGAATTTGGTGGAAAACTTATGTTTGATTTACATGCTAAGAGGGTTTTACCAGGATTTGATGAAAATGCTAAGATAAAAGTATTACATAAATTAAAAGATAAACTTGAAGTAATAATTTGTGTTTATGCGGGTGATATTGAAAGAAATAAAATTAGAGGAGATTTTGGAATCACCTATGATATGGAAGTTTTTAGACTGATAGATGACTTAAGAGAGCATGAACTTCAAGTGAATAGTGTTGTGATTACAAGATATAATGATCAGCCTGCAACAACTTTATTTATTAATAAGTTAGAACGTAGAGGTATAAAAGTATATAAACATAGAGCTACAAAAGGCTATCCTACAGATGTAGATGTAATAGTTAGTGATGAAGGATATGGACAAAATCCATACGTGGAAACAACTAAGCCAATAGTTGTAGTAACAGCACCTGGACCAGGAAGTGGGAAATTAGCTACTTGTTTGAGTCAATTATATCATGAATATAAAAGAGGAAATGCAGCTGGATATTCTAAGTTTGAAACTTTTCCAGTATGGAATGTACCTTTAAAACATCCTTTAAATATAGCTTATGAGGCAGCAACTGTAGATTTGCAAGATGTTAATATGATAGATCCATTCCATTTAGAAAAATATGGAGAAACAGCTGTAAATTATAATCGTGATGTAGAGGCTTTCCCGTTATTAAAAAGAATAATAGAAAAGATAACTGGTAAGGAGTCAATCTATCAATCTCCAACAGATATGGGAGTTAATAGAGTAGGATTTGGAATAGTAGATGATGAAATAATAAAAGAGGCTTCTAAACAAGAAATAATTAGAAGATATTTCAAAACTGGTTGTGAATATAAAAAAGGTTATGTAGATTACGAAACTTTTAAAAGAACTCGCATAATAATGGATGCATTGGATTTAAAAGAAGAGGATAGAAAAGTTGTAGGGGTAGCTAGAAAAAAATTAGAGGATATAAAATCTAAACAAACTGAGCCAGCTTCTGCAATAGCGTTTGAATTACTAGATGGAACTATGATAACTGGTAAGGCATCTCCACTTATGGATGCAGCTTCAGCAGCTATTTTAAATGCTGTAAAATACTTTGCTGGAATTAATGATGAGATACTATTAATCTCTCCAGTTGTATTAGAACCAATCTTAAATTTGAAAGATAAAACTCTTCAAAGTAAAAATATAGCTCTAAACTGTGAAGAGATACTTATGGCATTAAGTATCTGTGCAGCAACTAACCCAATGGCACAAGTGGCCGTACAAAAATTATCAATGCTAAAAGGAACTCAAGCTCACTGTACAAATATACTTGGAAAAACTAATGAACAAACTTTAAGAAAGTTAGGAATTGATTTAACTTGTGATCAAGTGTTCCCAACGGAAAATTTATATTACAATGATTAATAAATTAGGAAATATAAGAGAGCAAAACTTTCTTGTATTTCCTTTTTTTCTAGGGAAATTTAGAAAAAAGTGGTATAATTTAGGAGAAAATAAGTGAAGGTGAAAGATGAGATTTCAATTAAAAAATGTTGAAGTTATCTCTGAAACAGATATATTATTAGATAATATAATAGGTTATGTAATGAAAAATGAAAAAGATATAGAAAATTTTTTCAAAGAAAATTATAGAGAATAAAAAGGAGAGAAGAATGAAAATATTAGTAGTTAGATTTAGACAGATAGGGGATTCTATTTTAGCAGCTCCAATATGTACTACACTTAAGCAGACCTTTCCGGATGCACAGGTAGACTATGTAGTGTATGAGCATGTGGCCCCTATTTTTGAAAAACATCAAGGGATAGATAATGTAATAAAAATAACTAAGGAGGAGCAAAAGAATCCTTTTAAATATATTAAAAAAGCTTGGCAAGTTACTAGAACTCATTATGATATAGTGATAGATATAATGTCTACTCCTAAAAGTGAAGTGTTTACATTATTTTCTAGGGGAGCTAAATATAGAATAGGAAGAGCTAAAAAAAAGAGAGGATATACATATACTCATAAAATAGAAGAGCCAAAAGGAACAAAAAATAAAGTAGATAAATTTTTAAAAATGTTAAAGCCTTTAGAGCAAGAGTATGATGTAAAATATATAGAGGATTTTTCTATACATATATCAGAAGAAGAAAAAATATATATGAGAGATAAAATGGTAAAAGCAGGTGTAGACTTTTCTAAACCAGTATTTGCTTTTGCTATTAATTCTAGGGTTCCAGCAAAGGTATTTAATATAGATAAGATGTTAGAGATAACTAAAAGAATAATAGCTGAGATTGATCCTCAAATAATTTTTTATTATTCTCAAGAAGAGAAGGAATTTGCTTTAAAAGCTCATGAAAGATTAGATTATGATCCACATATATTTACTAATGTAGAAACTAAAGATATAAGGGAATTAGCAATGTTACTCAAAAATTGTGATATGTTTTTTGGGAATGAAGGAGGACCTAGACACTTGGCTCAAGCTGTAGGAACACCTAGTTTTATAGTGCAAAGACCTAATTTAGATATAAAAGAGTGGATAGTAGAGGATGAAAGACACCAAGGAGTAGGACCATTAGATGTAGATCCTGATGCATATAGTAAATACTCAGCTAAAGAGCAAGAAGATTTAGTAACACCAGATTTAGTAGTGGAAAAATTTAAGAGTTTTTATAATAGTTATGTTAAAAAATAATTTTTGTAATTTTGATTAAAAAGGAAGAGCAAGTATAACTTAATTTATAGAAAGTATAAAGCTTGCTCTGTTTATTTTCAACCTTTATTTTTTATTTACTATATATTTTATAAAGTTATATTTAAAATAATTCATTTAAAAATGAATTTTATTTTTTTCTCTAAACTTTTAGGAATAATAAAATCTTTATGAGTAACTGTTTTCAATGCATAAAAAGGTTTATTTTTATAATTTTTTCTTTCTCTTTTTTCTTGATAAATTTCTTCCTCAATATCATTTTCGAATGCTATACAACTTCCGATTTCTTTTTTTACACTATTTTCTATAGTTTTATTTTTTTGAGTTGAGTTTTCAATCTCTTCTGGAGTTCTCCAAAAATGATTATCCTTATCATAGACAGCAACATATGGAATTTTAAAAATATTTAATAGTTTTATAAATTGTGGAATGAGGCTTTTACTACCACATTCTAAAATAGAATAATCATACTTGTATATATCTAATTTTTTAGAGAGATATCCTAAAACTATTTTATCGGTTTGGCCTTCTACTAATATGACTTTTTTAGCAAAGAATAATTCACTTCTATCTGGATTTATCCAATAGTTCATATTGAAGTTTTTTATTTCATCTCCTGAAAATAGGTGACCTTTAAATTGAAAGACTTTAGTCCCAAAATTTTTATTTTTTCTAACTATACATATTGACTTATACATATGTAAATTAATAAAATTATTAGAGTGAGTAGAGACGTATATTTGAGTTCCAAGCTTTGTGAGTATACATATGTTGTAAAAAAGTTCTTTTTGTTTTTGAGGATGTAGATAAAATTCCGGTTCTTCAAAAAGAATGAGAGTGTTTCCTAAAAGAGATTCTCCTAATTTTTTTGAATATTGAGTTAAGGTAGAAAATATTTCAAATATAAGATTTCTATATAGGCCTCTACTAGTATATTCATTTTGCAATTTACTAAAAGTAGATACAATTTTATTTAAGGTTTTTGGTTGATCTATCTCTTTATTTTCGAGTATTTTTAATAGTGAGATAATAAAAAACTTTGTTTGCTCTTTTTCTGAAAAAGATGGAATAAAAAGAAGTGGAACATTGTTTGTTAAAGTTTGATACTCACTTTCAGCGATTTTTATCCATATATTATCATGTAAAATAAAATACTCGGTATCATTTTTAGATGTTTTTATGATTTTTAAATAGATATCATTAGAAGTAATAACAATTTCATTTAATTTAAAATTTAATTTTGTATGAGTATAAAAATGCCCCTCAAGAGATAAATAGTCAGATCCATTTCTAATATCTTTAGGTCTAAAGTTTCTATATTTTAAGAGAAACATAATTGCTGAGATAATGCTAGATTTTCCACTATTGCTTTGACCAATAAAAAGTATAAGATTTTCAAAATTTATTTTTGTTTCTTTTATACATTGCCAGTTAGTAATTTTTAGTTCTTTTAGGTACATGGATTTGCCTCCTTTATTTGTCTTAATTTAATTATATCATATGAAATAGAAAAGTATATGCTAAGTTGCATTTTTATTGACTTTTTGTATAAAACTAAATATAATTAATAATAAGTATATATTTATCTAAAGGGGATGCATAAAAATGTTAAAAAAAATTTTTTTAGTATTTATATTGTGCAGTAGTATCTTGTTTGGGATAGATTTAAGAAGTGAAAAAAGTATAAAATGTATTTATAAAAGTTTAGCTATAGATGAAAAATTAGACTATTCTACTTTTCTTAAAGCTATTCAAGGTTATAATAAAATCAAAGATAAAAAACCTGAATATATTACTATAATAGATTTTTCAAAACCATCTAGTGAAGAGAGATTTTTTGTAATTGATTTAAAAAATAAAAAAGTTGATTATTCAACATATGTAAGTCATGGAAAGAATACTGGATTAGATAGAGCAGTGAAATTTTCAAATAATATAAACTCTTATCAGAGCTCTTTAGGTTTTTATATAACAAAAAATACATATGATGGAAGTAATGGATATTCTCTAAGATTAGTAGGTTTAGAACCTGGAATAAATTCTAATGCTATGTTGAGACATATAGTGATACATGGAGCTGATTATGCTACCAAAGAATTTATGGAAAAATACGGGTTTTTAGGAAGAAGTCTGGGATGCCCTGCTATTCCAGAAAATATTTCAAAGGAGATAATTGATCACATAAAAGGAGGAACAGTTTTATATATCAATGGAAATGATGAAAAGTATTTAGTTAAAAGCAAGTATATCCAATTGTAAAAAGGTATAACTATTTAAATATAAATTAAAGAGAACTTAATAAGAATTGATATTAAAAGATACAATTAAAAGGACTGATTCTTAAATAAAAGATCAGTCCTTTTAAATTAGTGATATAATATTTTTATCACTTAAATTTTATATTTCTCTTTCTAAGTTTTAATTTTTGTTTAATATTCCTATAACGTTTGAATTTATAATAAATTTGTGAGAAAGTAGATACTACAACTATACCAGAGGTAATAGCAAAAGTTAACATGAAAGTATTTATACCACTTTGGAGAGCTTCTGAATTTTTTCCTTCTATAAAATATGACATTGTAAAATATATACCACTTCCAGGAACTAAAGGAATTAAACTAGCAATAAGTGTTGATGTTACAGGAGTTTTTAAAAGTCTAGCTATAATTTCTGAATATATTGTTATTCCTATTGCTGAGCAAAAAAAAGAAAAAGCAGTGGAGTGATTGGAAGATTTAAAAAGGATATATATAGTCCATCCTAAAGCTCCTCCAATAGAAGCAAAAATTAATTTTTTACCTTTAAGATTAAAAATAATTCCAAAAGCTAGAGTGCTTCCAGCTGCAGAAGTAATTTCAATTAGTACTTGTTTCATTTAAATTCACCTAATTTTAAAATTAAAAATAGAGCAAAACCAGTTCCAGCTGCAAGAGCGACTCCAATTAATAATGCTTCAACAGCTCGGGATATTCCTGAAAGTAAATCTCCAGCCACTAAATCCCTAATAGCATTAGTAAAAGAAATACCTGGAACTAAGAGCATAATGGTACCTATAGTGGAGTAAGATACAGTATTAGTAAAACCTATTTGTACACTTAAATATGAAAGAAGTGTGCAAAAAAAACCTCCTAAAGTATTTAAAAAAAAGGTATTTGTTTCTAATTTATTTGCTAAATCAGAAATTAAAAATATAACTCCCCCACCAATAAAGGCACTAATTCCATCTTTTATTCCACCTTTAAAGAGTAGAGCAAAAGAAAAAGCACCAAAGGAATAAGCTAAAAAATAGATAAATTTACCATATAGAATTTCTTTGTTTAAAAAAATAATCTTATTATAAAATTCATTGAAGCTATATTTATTTAAATCTCTAATAACTTGATTTATTTCATGAATTTTATTTAAATTTGTACTTCTAGTTGCTATTCTTTCTACAGAGCAGAACAGTTCTCCTTTATAATTACGTACAGATGTTATTATACATGTAATAGATACAAAGCATTGAGCATTAAGTCCATAATGTTTACAAATCCTTGTGATTATATCTTCTACTCTGTAGGTCTCAGCACCACTTTGTAAGGCTATCTTTCCAGCTAAGTTAGCAATTGTTAAGATTTCATTTTCATTTATCATATTTCCCCCAAAATTTTAAATTTTCTATTTAAACATTTCTAGAATAACTTTTGAGTAATTACCATTTTCATCGTGAATAATTAATGGAGGTAGAACTCTAAGATTGGGACTTCCATTTTTTATTCCTTCTATTAAAAGAATTTTTCCTTCTTTTTCAATTTTTGTATAACAAAATTGTATTTTTTTAGGTTCAATAGAGTATTTCTTCATTGTTTCAATAATATCAGTCAGCCTGTCCACTCTATGTACCATTACAAAATAACCTTTATGCTTTAAAAGATTAGAAGCAGTTTCAAGTAATGAATCTAAATTTATACTAATTTCATGTCTTGCTAGAGAAAGTTGAGTTAAGTCATTTAATTGTTTTTCTTCGCCACAAAATCGAAAAAATGGTGGATTAGTGATGACTAAATCAAAACTTTCTTTATTGAAGTATTTTTTCCAGTTTTTCATATCGTCATTAATTATAGTAATTTGTTCTTGTAAGTTATTTAGGGTTATGTTTCTTTTAGCAAGGTTACTTGAAATGCTTTGGATTTCAATTCCAGTAATATGTGCTTTTGTCTTTTGTGATAAAAAAAGTGGAATTACTCCATTTCCTGTACCTAAGTCAATTATATTTTTATTATTTCTGGTAATGGTTGCAAACTCAGCTACTAGAAGAGAATCTATAGAAAAAGCGAAGTGATCAGTTCTTTGAATAATTTTCATTTTTTTTTGTAGAAGATCAATAATAGTTTCAAACTGGTTTTCATTTATCATAAAAGTAATACCTCCTAAGATATTATAACAAATTTAACAGGAGAATAAAAGAAAAGGATTAATTTCTAAATTAAAATATTAGAAATTAATCCTTTTATATCATTATAAATTATATTATTGTTATTATACAATACCAAAAGTTGCAAGTATAATACATATAGCAACTGCAATTGCAGGAATAATAACTGTACACATACCAATATCAGCATAAGATTCCTTATGAGTCATTCCAGTAACAGCAAGCAAAGTGATAACGGCTCCATTATGAGGAAGAGTATCTAAACCTCCACAGGCCATAGCAGCTATTCTATGTAAGACTTGAGGGTCAATATTAAGTGCTGTAGCTTCTCTAAGATAAGTTTCACCTAAAGCAGATAGAGCAATACTTAAACCTCCAGAAGCAGAACCAGTAATACCAGCAAGTGCAGATACAGAAACAGCTTCAGATATAAGTGGATTTGAAGAAAGTCCTAATAAAGCTCCTTTAACAACAGCAAATGCAGCAAGCCCAGCTATAACATTTCCATAACCAACTTCAGAAGCAGTATTCATTATAGCTAAAAAAGAACCTTGTACACCATCACTTAGAGTTTTTAAAACATTATTCATTCTTCTTAAGTTCAATAAAATAGATACAGCAACAGAAACCAAGAGTGATATGATCAAACTCCAGTTTCCAATAACTTTTCCAGCAGTAGTATTATAACTAGATAAATAATCTAAATTCATAGCTGGGAATATAAACTTAGAAAAGATAAAACTTACAACAAGAACTAATATTATAGGAGAAATAGCTACAATAAAGCTAGGTAATTTACTATGGTCTACAATTTCATTAGCTTGTTTATTATCATCGTGATTACCATATCCTTCTCCTTTAGCCATGGCAGCATTAGCACGTCTTTGTAACCAAAGAAGTCCAAGACCACACATAACTAGAGAACCAACAATACCTAAAATAGGTGCAGCATATACATCAGTACCAAAGTATGCCATAGGAATAGCATTTTGTATTTGTGGAGTACCAGGAAGAGCAGTCATAGTAAATGTAAATGCTCCTAATGCAATTGTTCCAGGGACAAATCTTTTTGGAATTCCAGCTTCTTTAAACAATTCAGCTGCAACAGGATAAACTGCAAAAGCCACGACGAATAAAGAAACACCACCATAAGTTAGAATACCACAAGCTAATACAATTGCTAAGATTGCTTTTTCTTTCCCCAATTTCTCACAGATGAAATAAGAGATTGATTTGGCAGAACCTGTATCATCCATAACTTTACCGAAAATTGCTCCTAATAAGAAGATAGGGAAGAAATTTCTAACATATGTAGCTAGGTTAGACATGAAAGTTTCAGTATAAGTAGCTAGTATGTGAATATTTCCAGTATCTAATCCTCCCATAACAGCAGCAAAACAAGCAAGAACAGGAGCTAAAATTAAAACGGAAACTCCTCTATAGGCTAAATACATCAATAAAATAAGTGATACAATAATACCAATAGTACCAAAAATCATAAAAAACACCCCTTTTTCATTTTTAAAACATATTGAATGAATGAAAGATAATATCATTATATAACGTACAACAATCAAAAGTAAAATTTCTTTTTTTCATATATATATGAAAAAAAATCATATTACTTTTTAGGACGAGCTAACTCTTTTGTAAATTCAATAAAAATTTTACTGGCTTTAGATATGTATTTATTTTTGGTGGTAATTAAGGCTACATTCCAGGGGAATCCCTCTTTAATATTGAGAATTTTGATATTTTTTGAATGGAATTTACTCAAAATTGGTCTAGGAAGAATACTAACTCCTTGATTCAATGAAACCATTTCAGCAATAAAATCCCATTGGGAACTTGTACAGATAATATTGGGAGTAAAATTAAAGGCTTTACACTTTTCTAAAATTTTATCATAGAGCATATATGTTTCATTAAGAGATATGAAATTTTGATCTTTTAAATCTATAAAAGAGATCTCTGAAAACTTTGCAAAAGGGTGACTTTTATGCACAATAACAACATTATCTGATAAAAAAATAGGAATGACGTTAAAATGCTCGGAGTCAAATGGTAAAATAATAACTCCTATATCAATTTCTCCATTTTCGACTTTTTCCTTTATAGTATTGGCACCAGCTTCTACTGTAATCAATTTAATAGAAGGATATAGTTCTCTGAATTTTTGAATTACTGTGGTAAAATAGATAGTACTAATTACTGGAGGAATACCTATTTTTATTTTCCCTTTCTCAAGGCTGACACTATCTAGTAATCTATCTAGTTGTTCCTTTATAATTTTGAGAGCTAAATTACCATTTTCATAAAAAATTTGTCCTTCTGGTGTAAGTTTAAAATTTTTAGAAGAACGATCAATAAGAACGACTCCTAATTCGGTTTCAAAATTTTTTATAGATTTACTAAGAGCAGATTGACAGAGAAATAATTTTTTAGAAGCGGCAGTAAATCCACCTTCATCGACAACTTTTATGAAATAATTTAAGGCTTTTATATTCATAAGAACTCTCCTTATTTTGGAATATATTTTGACAATAATAAATTTTTAATAATATTATACTCCAAAAATGGAAAAAAATTAAGAGGAAATAGAATTTTTTCATCAATAAAATGAAAAAAATTCATAATAATTTTTTCTAGAAGTCTTTAAAATCAAAGGATGGTAATTTTTAAAATTATAATAAGTGAAGTAAAAAGAGCAAAAAAAGGGAAAAATTACAAAATAGCATATTTGACAAAGTTAAAAAAGCTAGGTATACTTTAAATAGAGAGTTTGTTTATCAATATAGTTGTATGGTAAAACAACAAAATAAACCAAAACATTATTGATGAAAATGAAAGAAAGATTGAGAGAATTAATGATTAAAAGCATTGTATTAAAAGGAGTGAGAGTTACATGAGCGGTAAATTTATTAGTGCAAAAGAAGCTGTTAAACTTATTAAAGATGACTCAATGATATTAGCAGAAGGATTTGTTTCTATATGTACTGCCGATGAGGTGTTATATGAGTTAGAAAAATCATATTTAGAAACTGGAAAGCCTAAAAATCTAGGGATTATGTTTGCTGCTGGATTTGGAAATGCTAAGGCAGGAACTGGATTGAATAGATTTGCTCATAAAGGAATGGTAAAAAGAGTTATAGGAGGGCATTGGGGATTAGCACCAGAATTAGCTAGTCTTGCTAATTCAAATGAATTAGAAGGATACAATTTTCCTCAAGGAGTTATATCACAAATGTTTAGAGATATGGCAGCTAATAAGCCGGGGACAATATCTCATGTAGGATTAGGAACATTTGTTGATCCGGATTTAGATGGAGGAAAATTAAATAGTATAACTAAAGAAGATTTAGTTGAGAAACTTCATTTAAATGGTAGAGATGTTTTATTCTATAAAGGACAAAAAGGTGATGTAGCTCTTTTAAAAGGAACAACTGCAGATTGTGAAGGAAATATTTCATTAGAAGAAGAACCATTAACATTAGAGGTTTTATCTATAGCTACTGCTGTAAAAAATAATGGAGGTATAGTGATAGTTCAAGTAAAAAATAAACTTGAAGATGGATATCTTCAGCCAAAAGATGTTAAAATACCAGGGGTAATGGTAGACTATGTTGTAGTTGCAGAAAAACCAGAATTTAGAATGCAGACATTGACAGAAGAATTTAATGAAACATTTGTTACAAGAAGAAAAGTTGAACCACCAGTGATGCCACCAGTAGCATTAGATGAAAGAAAAATAATAGCTAGAAGATGTGCAATGCTTTTAACAAGAGATAAGAAAATTTTGAACTATGGAATAGGAATGCCAGAGATGATTGCAAATGTATTAAACGAGGAAGGACAGGAGGAATATTTTGTTCCAACTGTAGAGCCAGGAGCAATAGGAGGGACACCAGCAGGAGGGGCAAATTTTGGAGCGTCAGTATATCCAAGAGTTATAATAGATCAAGCTTATCAATTTGATTTTTATGATGGTGGAGGAATTGATGCAGCATTTTTAGGATTGGCGCAATGTGATAGAGATGGAAATATTAATGTTTCAAAATTTGGACCAAAAATAGCTGGTTGTGGAGGATTTATTAACATAACTCAAAATGCAAAAGAAGTTATTTTTTGTGGGACATTTACTGCAGGAGGACTTAAGTTAGATGTAAATGAAGGTAAGTTGATTATAAAAAATGAAGGGAAAATTAAAAAGTTTATTAACAATGTAGAACAGATAACATTTAGTGGAAATCTTGCAAAGGAAAATCAGAAAAAAGTAACTTATGTAACAGAAAGAGCTGTATTCGAATTAAGAAAAGAAGGGGTTACATTAGTAGAGATAGCTCCTGGAGTAGATTTAGAAAAAGATATTTTAGCTCAAATGGATTTTGTACCAGTAATAGCAGAAGACTTAAAATTGATGGATTCAAGAATATTCAAGAATGAAAAAATGGGATTAAAATTATAATTAAACCCATAAAAATAAAATAAATATAAAAAGGAGGCCGCTATTATTACTTTGAATAAAATGGTTAGTTTTTTAATAGACATAGATTAAAATTTGAGAATATAAAAATAAATAGTAATATATTCTTGACATTAATTGAAAATATTGATATAACTAAATAGTAAAGTCCAATGGCTATACTAGTTGTTTGTAAAAAGTTCAATAGATACTGTTTTATTTAAAAATTTTATTATATATAGATATAAAATATAGATTTTTAAATAGTAATTACTTTAGAAACTTAAAAAACAACTGCAGAAAATTTTGTTCTAAATTATAATAGTAGTGGGTAAAAAAATATGAGATTTGAAGATTTAAAAGTAGGAATGAAAGCAGAGGTCTCAAAAACAATAACAGAAACAGATGTAATACTTTATGCTGGTATTACTTTGGATGTTAATCCAGCTCACTTGAATGAAGAACACGCTAAAAATACTATGTTTAAACATAGAATAGCACATGGAATGCTAACTGCTGGACTTGTGTCTGCAGTGCTAGGGACAAAACTTCCAGGAGAAGGAAGTATTTACATGGGGCAAGACTTAACTTTTACAGCTCCAGTATATTTTGGTGATACTATTACAGCAACAGCTGAAATAATTGAATTAATACCAGAAAAAAATAGGGTAATATTATCAACAATTTGTACAAATCAAGATGGAAAAGTAGTATTAAAAGGTCAAGCAAAAATAATGAAAAAGTAAACTTTATGTAGGAGGATTAAAAGAATGGAATTTAATATGCCTAAGACACATGAACTTTTCAGACAAATGATAAGAGAGTTTGCTGAAAAAGAGGTAAAACCTCTAGCTGCTGAAGTAGATGAAGAAGAGAGATTTCCAATTGAAACAGTTAAAAAAATGGCTGAAATTGGATTGATGGGTATCCCTATTCCAAAAGAATATGGAGGAGCAGGAGGAGATAATATAATGTATGCAATGGCTGTAGAAGAACTTTCTAGAGTCTGTGCAACAACAGGAGTTATCGTTTCAGCACATACATCGCTTGGAACTTGGCCAATTTTGAAATTTGGTACTGAAGAGCAAAAACAAAAATATGTTCCTAAATTAGCTAGTGGAGAATGGCTAGGAGCTTTTGGATTAACAGAGCCAAATGCAGGAACAGATGCTGCAGGACAACAAACTACTGCCGTTTTAGATGAAACTACAAATGAATGGATAATTAATGGATCAAAAATATTTATAACAAATGCAGGATATGCAGATGTATATGTAATATTTGCAATGACAGATAAATCATTAGGATTAAAAGGAATATCTGCGTTTATAATTGAAGCAGGAACACCAGGATTTACAGTTGGTAAAAAAGAGAAAAAATTAGGAATAAAAGGATCTTCAACATGTGAATTAGTATTTGAAGATGCTAGAATACCAAAAGAAAACTTATTAGGACAAATAGGAAAAGGGTTTAAAATTGCTATGATGACTCTAGATGGAGGAAGAATAGGAATTGCTTCTCAAGCTTTAGGAATTGCTCAAGGAGCTTTAGATGAAACTGTAAATTATGTAAAAGAAAGAAAACAGTTCAAAAGATCAATAGCTCAATTCCAAAATACTCAATTCCAATTAGCAGATTTAGAAGTAAAAATAGAAGCTGCAAGACTTCTTGTTTACAAAGCTGCATGGAGAGAAAGTAATCACTTACCATATACAGTAGATGCTGCAAGAGCAAAGCTATTTGCTGCTGAAACTGCTATGGAAGTAACTACAAAAGCAGTTCAATTACATGGTGGATATGGATATACAAGAGAGTATCCAGTAGAAAGAATGATGAGAGATGCTAAGATAACTGAAATTTATGAAGGAACTTCAGAAGTTCAAAGAATGGTAATCTCTGGAAATCTTTTAAAATAATTGAATCAAAAATTGAGATATAAGGAATATAAATGGAGGATGCAAGATGAAAATAGTAGTTTGTATAAAGCAAGTTCCAGATACAACTGAGATAAAATTAGATCCAGTAACAGGAACATTAATAAGAGATGGAGTTCCTAGTATCATGAACCCAGATGACAAGGCTGGATTAGAAGAAGCATTAAAATTAAAAGATAAATACAATGCACATATAACTGTAATTACAATGGGACCACCTCAAGCAGAAGCTATTTTGAGAGAAGCTTATGCTATGGGTGTAGATAGAGCAATATTATTAACAGATAGAAGATTTGGAGGAGCTGATACATTAGCGACTTCAAATACAATAGCTGCAGCTCTAAGAAAATTAGATGCAGATTTAATTATAGCAGGAAGACAAGCAATAGATGGTGACACTGCACAAGTAGGACCACAGATTGCTGAACATCTTGGGTTACCACAAGTATCTTATGTAAAAGAAATGCAATATGATGAAAAAGATAACAGTTTAACAATAAAAAGAGTAGTAGAAGAAGGATATTATTTATTAAATGTTCAACTTCCAGCTTTAGTAACAGTATTAACTGAAGCTAATGCTCCAAGATATATGAGAGTAAAAGGAATAGTTGAAGCGTTTGATAAAAAAGTAGAAATTTGGACATTTGATGATATTGAAATTAATCCAGAAATAATAGGATTAAAAGGTTCACCTACAAAAGTTAAAAAGTCATTTACAAAAGGAGCAAAACAAGCTGGAAAAGTATTTGAATTAGATACTAAAGAAGCTGTTGAGTTAATTGTTGAAAAATTAAAAGAAAAATTTGTTATCTAATTTAAATGATAACCTTGATAACCTTAGGATAAAGGAGATAAGAGAATGAATTTAAATGATTATAAAGGAATATTAGTATTTGCAGAACAAAGAGATGGGGTACTTCAAAATGTTGGACTTGAACTAATAGGAAAAGCTAAAGAATTAGCAAAAACATTGGATGTTCCAGTAACAGCAGCTTTAGTAGGATATAATGTAGCGAAATTAGCTGATACTTTAGGAGAATATGGAGCTGATAAGGTTATAGTTGTAGATCAACCAAAATTAGAATTATATGACACAGAAGCTTATGCGCAAGTATTCAAAGCAATAATAGATGCTAAAAAACCTGACATAGTGTTATTTGGAGCTACTACTTTAGGAAGAGATTTAGCACCAAGAGTATCATCTAGAATGAATACAGGACTTACAGCAGATTGTACAAAGTTAGAGATTAATCCTGAAACAAAAGGTCTTGAGATGACAAGACCTGCATTTGGTGGGAACCTTATGGCAACAATTGTTTGCCCTGATCATAGACCACAAATGTCAACAGTAAGACCAGGAGTTATGCAAAAAGTACCTAAAGAAGAGGGAAGAAGAGCAGTAGTAGAAAATTTCCAAGTAACTTTGGATACTTCAAAAATGAAAGTTAAAGTTTTACAAGTAGTTAAAGAAACTAAGAATAAAGTTGATATTTCTGAGGCTAAAATACTTGTTTCTGGAGGAAGAGGAATTGGTTCAGCTGAAAATTTTGCTGCTTTAGAATCAGTAGCTAAAGAATTAGGAGCTACTGTATCTGCATCAAGAGCAGCTGTAGATGCTGGATTTATTTCTCACGATAGACAAGTAGGACAAACTGGTAAAACAGTTAGACCTGATATTTACTTTGCATGTGGAATTTCTGGAGCAATTCAACACGTTGCAGGTATGGAAGAGTCAGAATATATTGTAGCTATCAACAAAGATAAAGAAGCTCCAATATTTAGTATAGCTGATTTAGGAATAGTTGGAGATGCTAATAAAATAGCAATTCAGTTATTAGAAGCTTTAAAAAAGGCAAAAGAATCTAGATAATTAATCTTAAGAGCTGGTCAAAATAATTCTTGACCAGCCTTTTTTTATCAGTTATAATAGAACACAGCAGGAGATTAAATTAAAGAGCGCCAGAGCTTAATAAAAGCTGACGAGGACTGGAGTTTATCGAAAATTCGGCGGATACTCCAGAGGTGGTTACAGCCATTACCGAAACAAAACTTCGGGATAACTTGAAGGACAAAGGGGTAATAAGTAACAATCTCCTATGAACATTGAAAATTAAATATATAGGAGGATTAATATGTGCGGAATAATTGGTTATGTAGGAGATGAACAAAAAGCTATGGAGGTAATTTTAGATGGACTTAGCAAGCTTGAATATAGAGGTTATGATTCAGCAGGTCTAGCTATAATTGAAGATGGAAAAATTTTCATAGAAAAGAAGAGTGGAAAACTTGAAAATCTAAAAGAGGCTTTAAAAGCAAGAGAAGAAAAATCCTTTGTAGGAATAGGTCATACTAGATGGGCAACACATGGAAACCCAACAGATGAGAACTCACATCCTCATTTTAGTACTGATAAAAAGATAGCTGTAGTACATAATGGTATTATAGAAAATTATCTAGATTTAAAGCAGGAATTGATAGAAGAGGGGTATATTTTTACATCACAAACTGATAGCGAGGTTGTAGCTCATCTATTTTATAAGTATTATAATGGAAATATGTTAGAAACTCTTATGAAAGTAAGAGAAAAAATAAGAGGAAGTTATGCATTAGGAATAATAGATAGTGGGAATCCTGATAGATTAGTATGTACTAGAAAAGAGAGTCCTCTCATAATTGGTTTAGGGAAAGGAAAGAACTTTATAGCTTCTGATGTTCCAGCTATTTTGAAATATACTAGAGATGTAATATTTTTAGAAAATAATGAAATGGCTATAATTGAGAAAAATAGAGTGAGTGTTTATAATTCTTATGGAAAAGAGATAAAAAAAGCTATAACTAAAATAGAGTGGGATATGGAGCAAGCAAGTAAGGGAGGATATCCTCACTTTATGTTAAAAGAAATTGATGAGCAACCAAGTGTTATTGAAAAAACTTTAGATGTTTATACAAATAATAATAATAGAGTTGATTTTAGTCAATCTTTAAAAAATTTAGATCTTTCGAAAATTAAAGAAATTTATATAGTTGCATGTGGAACAGCTTATCATGCAGGTCTTCAAGGAGCATATTTCTTCAAAAAAATTTCTGGAATAAAAACAGAAGTAGATATAGCTTCTGAGTTTAGATATAGTGATCCTTTTATTGATAATAATACCTTAGTTATTTTTATTAGCCAATCTGGAGAAACTTTAGATACACTTATGGCTATGAAAATGGCAAAAAGTAAAGGAGCAACAACTTTAGCTATAACTAATGTATTGGGATCTACTATCTCTAGAGAAGCTGATATGGTAATTTATACTTTAGCTGGTCCAGAAATATCTGTGGCCTCAACTAAAGCATATACAGCCCAAGTTACATTATTTTATATGTTGGCTCTATATTTTGGAGAGAAAAAAGTTAAAGTATCTCAAGATAAATATGAAGATTATTTAGATGTTTTACATCAACTTTCTAATAAAGTTGAAAATGTGCTTTCTAGTAAAGAAATTATAAGAGAGATTGCTAAAAAAATTAAAGATAAAAGAAATGGATTTTATATTGGTAGAGGGATAGACGATAAGTGTGGGAGAGAGGGTGCTCTAAAAATGAAAGAGATCACATATATCCATACTGAGGCCTTTTCTGCTGGAGAATTAAAACATGGAACTATAGCTTTGATTGAAGAGGGAACTATGGTTATTTCTATAGCAACTCAAGAGGATATGATTGAAAAAATGATATCAAATATAAAAGAGGTTAAGGCTAGAGGTGCATATGTAATAACTGTTACAAAAGAAAAATATAAAAATATGGCAGATATTTCAGATGAAATTATTATTGTTGAAGATATAGATGATATATTAGCTCCTACGGTAGCTAATATATCGCTACAATTATTGGCTTATTACACAGCTGTAGAAAAAGGATTAGATGTAGATAAACCAAGAAATTTAGCAAAATCTGTAACAGTGGAATAAAAGAGGTGAAAGAGTGAATATAGAGGAGAGGTTATTGAAATTAAAGGCTTTGATGAAAGAAAGGGAAATAGATTTTTATATCATTCCTTCTAATGACTATCATCAAAGTGAATATGTAGAGGATTATTTTAAATGTAGAGAATGGCTATCAGGTTTCACAGGTTCAGCTGGAGTGATTGTTGTTTCTCAAGAAGAAGTTGGACTTTGGACAGATGGAAGATATTTTACTCAAGCAGAAAACCAGCTAAAAGGTAGTGGGATAAAACTTTTTAAAATGGGAGAAGAGGGAGTTGTAACATATAGTCAATATATAATTAAAAATATAAAAGTAGGGGATACTCTAGGGTTTGATAGTAAAGTTTTAGCTACTAGTATTGTATTAGGGTTTGAAAAAGATTTAATTGAGAAAAAAATAAAATTAAATGGAGACTATGATTTAGTAGGTGAGCTCTGGGAGAATAGACCTGCTTTATCACAAAGTGAAGTATTTATATTGGAAGAGAAATATTCAGGTGAAAGTACTGAAAGTAAATTAGGAAGAATAAGAAATATTATTGAAAAAGAAAATTGTGATATAAATATTTTAACATCTTTAGATGATATAGCTTGGATATTTAATTTAAGAGGAAGTGATGTAAAAAATAATCCTGTTAATTTAGCTTATGCGGTTATAACTATTGATAGAGCAGTACTATATATAAATGAAAGAAAATTGAATAGTAAAGTAGAAAGATATCTTTATGAAAATAATATAGAAGTAAGAGATTACTTTGAAATATATGAAGATATGGAAAGAATATCGAATTCTAATATTATAATGATGGATTTAAATAAAGTTAATTATGATATATATAGAAAATTAAATCCTGGTATAAAAATAGTCAATAAAGAAAATCCAAGTACTTTAATGAAAGCTTGTAAAAATGCTACAGAACTTCAAAATTTAAGAAATTCTCATATCAAAGATGGAGTAGCAGTTACTAAGTTTATGTATTGGTTAAAAAATAATATTGGAAAAGAAAATATAACAGAGCTGTCTGCAACTAAGAAATTGGAAAGTTTAAGAAAAGAACAAGAACTATATATTGGACCTAGTTTTGATACTATAGCTGCATATGAAGTTAATGCTGCTATGATGCACTATAAAGCTAGTGAAATTTCTGATAAAAGATTGGAAGCCAAAAATATGTTTTTAGTTGATTCTGGAGGACAGTACTATGATGGAACTACGGATGTAACTAGAACTTTTATTCTGGGTGAGTGTTCTGAGGAGATGAAAGAGCATTTTACTTTGGTTCTTAAAGGAATGATAAATCTTTCTAAAGTTAAATTTTTATATGGAGTTACAGGAACTAATTTAGATATTTTAGCTAGACAAGCTTTATGGAATATAGGAATAGATTATAAGTGTGGAACAGGGCATGGAATTGGGTTTTTATTAAATGTTCATGAAGGACCTCATGGAATCAGAGTTCAATATAATTCACAAAAATTAGAAGAGGGAATGATTGTAACGAATGAACCAGGAGTATATATAGCTGGCTCTCATGGAATCAGATTAGAAAATGAGTTGTTGGTTTTAAAAAATGAAAAAACAGATTTTGGTCAATTTATGAAGTTTGAAACAATTACTTATGTACCATTGGATTTAGATGGAATAAAAAAAGAGTTACTTTCTTTAGAGGAAATAGAGTTTTTAAACGATTACCATAAAATGCTGTATGAGAAGATAGCTCCATATCTAAATGATGATGAAAAAGAGTGGTTAAAGAGATATACAAGAGAGTTACAATAAATTTAAAATGGTATTTTTTAAGATTAGCTATAGTCTTGAAAAATACCATTTTTATATCTATATCTAAAAATATAAATTATTTATATGATACATATTAAAAAAAAGAAAGATAAAAAATAGAAAAATAAAAAAATAAAAAATAAATCTCTGAAATAAAAACAGAAATATTTACTATTAAAGACAGAAAAATTACTAAAAAAATAAGGAATTTCTTTTATGATATATAATGTATATTTTATTCTGCTTTAAAATAAAATATATAAATTAAAACGAAATAAAAAAACAACTATTTAATAAAAAAATGTGTTTTAAATTTGACTAAATTATAATATAGATGTATAATTATATCGAAATAAGAAGTGTGAGGTAACAAAAATTCTCTGAGGAGGAACAATTATGGAAGTAACAATTGAAAGCATTAAAAAGGCTAAAGAAACAATTAAAAACTCTATTAAGAGGACACCGATAATTGAGTGCCCAACATTGGAGAAAGAATTAGGGGGAAAGGTCTATTTTAAGTTAGAAAACCTTCAAAAAACTGGATCATTTAAGGTAAGAGGAGCTTTAAATAGAATAGCAAATCTTACAGAAGATGAGAAAAAGAGAGGAGTTATTGCTTCATCTGCCGGAAACCATGCTCAAGGGATAGCATTAGGAGCGACTGCTCAAGGAATTAAATCAACGATAGTAATGCCTGAAACAGCTCCAATAGCAAAAGTTGAAGCAACGAAAGGGTATGGAGCAGAAGTAGTATTACACGGAGCAGTATATGATGATGCATTTGCTAAAGCATGTGAAATTCAAAAAGCAACCGGAGCAGTGTTTTTACATCCATTCGATGATGAATATGTAATTTCAGGGCAAGGGACAATAGGTATAGAAATATTAGAGGATATGGCTGATATAGATACAGTATTAGTACCAATAGGAGGAGGTGGGATTTTAGCAGGAATAGCTACTGCAATAAAAGGAATAAATCCTCATGTAAAAGTTATAGGAGTAGAAGCTGAAAATGCAGCATCAATGACAGCTGCTTTAGAAAAAGGAGAATGTTGTGAAGTTGCAGCAACTCCAACGATAGCAGATGGTATAGCTGTAAAGAAAGTAGGGTGTAAAACATTAGAGCTTGTAAAAAAATATGTAGATGAAGTTGTTACAGTTTCTGAAGCAGAAATAGCAGATGCTATATTATTTTTAATGGAAAGAGGAAAAGTAGTAGCAGAAGGAGCAGGTGCAACTCCAGTAGCGGCTATTTTATCAAAAAAAGTAGATTGTAAAGGGAAAAAGACATGTGCAGTTGTTTCTGGAGGAAATATAGATATCAACCTAGTAGAAAGAGTTTTAAATAGAGCTTTAATTAATAAAGGAAGAAGACACCAATTTAAAGTAAAAATCCAGGATAAATTTGGAGAAGTTGAAAAATTATTAGGATTATTAACTTCTTCTAGAGCTAATATTCTTCATATTACTCAAAGTATGTACAATGGGGATTTAGGAATTACAATGCAAGAGGTGACATTGGTAATTGAATGCAGTGATATGGAGCATAGAGATAAAGTTATAGCTAAAGTAAAGGCAGCAGGATATCAAATAAAGTAGGGATTTTATTTTAACTGAATATAAAATACTAAATAAAAGGGAAGTGGAAGATATGAAAAAATTAGGATTATTACCAAGACTCATATTAGGATTAATAGTAGGTATTATTTTAGGAAAAGTAGGGTTTGTTCCGTTATTAAGATTGATGATGACATTTAATGGAATCTTTGGAAACTTTTTACAATTTGTAATTCCATTAATAATTATTGGATTCGTAGCACCAGGTATTGGAGATTTAGGAAAGAAAGCTGGAAAACTTTTGGCGATTACTACAATATTAGCCTATGGATCAACAATTGTTTCAGGAAGTATAGCATATCTCACAAACTCAGCATTACTTAAAAAAATACTTCCAACAGCAGCTCATACAATAGCTGAAAATAGTCCAGAAGCTGGATTATTGACAGGATACATAACTGTTGCAATGCCGCCATTGATGGATGTAATGACAGCTTTATTGATGGCATTTATTCTTGGAATTGCAATAGCTGTGGTAGAGGGAACTGCTATTAAAAATTTAATGAATGAAGTTCAAACTATTGTTGAAAAGATTATAACAAATATAGTTATTCCATTTTTACCATTATATGTAGCAGGTGTATTCGCAAATATGACTTATGCTGGAGAAATTGTAAAAATAATGTCAGTATTTGCTAAAGTATTTGCAATAATTATAGTATTACATTTATTTATCTTATTGTTACAATATACAGTTGCAGGAACAATGAGTGGAGCAAATCCAATAGCATTATTAAGAAAAATGGCACCAGCATATTTCACAGCTATAGGAACTCAATCATCAGCAGCAACTATTCCAGTAACTTTAAGACAAACTAAAGAGAATGGAGTAAATGAAGGTATAGCAGATTTTACAATTCCACTATGTGCGGCTATTCACTTATCAGGAAGTACTATTACATTAGTAAGTTGTTCTATGGCAGTTATGATGTTAAATGGAATGCCTATTACATTCTCAGGAATGTTTGGATTTATTTTGATGTTAGGAATAACAATGGTAGCAGCGCCTGGAGTGCCTGGTGGAGCAGTTATGGCAGCACTTGGATTGTTAGAAACTATGTTAGGATTTGGACCAGAATTACAATCATTGATGATAGCCCTATATTTAACTCAAGATAGTTTTGGAACTGCATGTAATGTAACTGGAGATGGAGCAATTTCTATTATGGTTAATAAAATAGCAGGATTTAAGTTAGAAAAAAAAGCTTAGTTTTAAATAAAATTAGTCAACAATGTAATATCAGTAAATAAAATATAATTAAATAACTGCTGAGATGTTTTATTTCAGCAGTTATTTAACGAAGGAAGGAAGGTAGATTATGAAAGAAATATTTGAAATCAGATGGCATGGAAGGGGAGGACAAGGAGCTAAAACTGCATCTTTACTTCTTGCTGATGCTGCTTTTAGTGGAGGTATGTATGTGCAAGGTTTTCCTGAATATGGACCAGAAAGAATGGGAGCACCTATCACTGCTTATAACCGTATCTCTAAAAATCCAGTGAGAGTACACTCTAACATATACGAGCCAGATTTTGTTGTTGTTGTCGATGAAACTTTGATAGAAAGTGTAGATGTTACAAAGGGACTAAAAGAGGATGGTGCTATAATTATTAATAGTTCTAAGCTTGCTTCCGAATTTATTCCTTTTTTAAAGGGATATAAAGGAAGAGTATTCACTTGTGATGCTAGAACAATTTCCGAAGAAACTTTAGGTAAAAATTTTCCAAATACTCCTATGCTTGGTGCTGTTGTAAAAGTAAGTGAAGTTATGGAAGAAAAGGCATTTTTAAAAGCTATGGAAGACTCTTTTAAACATAAATTTGCAAGTAAACCAGAGGTATTAAAAGGAAATATGGATGCGTTAGTACGTTCTATGAATGAGGTGAAAGAATAATGAAAAATAAAGCAGGATTACCAATAGTTGAAGATATAAAGTGGCAAGACATAACTCCTGGAGGTATTGTATATGAAGCTGGAAGTGCTTCACAATTTAGAACAGGAGATTGGAGATCTAATAAGCCAGTATTTATAGTAGAAAATTGTAAGCAATGTTTATTGTGTGTTCCTTGCTGTCCAGATTCAGCTATTCCAGTAAAAGATGGAAAAAGATTAGAGTTTGATATGGATCATTGTAAAGGTTGTGGGGTTTGTGCAAAAGCATGTCCATTTGATGCAATAGAAATGGTAAAAGAGTAATTCGGAGGTAGAAATTAAATGAGTATAAGAGAAAGAATGTCAGGAAATGAAGCTATTGCAATAGCTATGAAGCAAATAAATCCAGATGTAGTACCAGCATTTCCAATAACTCCATCTACAGAGATACCACAATATTTCTCTAAATTTGTAGCAGATGGAAGTGTTGATACAGAATTTATTCCAGTGGAATCGGAGCATAGTGCTATGTCAGCAGCTATGGGATCTCAAGCTGCAGGAGCAAGAACAATGACTGCTACTTCATCTTGTGGATTAGCACTTATGTGGGAGATGCTATATGTAGTATCATCAGCGAGATTACCAGTTACATTAGCTTGTGTAAATAGAGCTTTAACTGGTCCTATTAATATCAATGCTGACCATAGTGACTCTATGGGAGCAAGAGATGCTGGTTGGATTCAATTATATAGTGAAACAAACCAAGAGGCTTATGATAATATGCTACAAGCTAATAGAATTGGAGAACATCCAGATGTACAACTTCCAGTAATGGTGTGTCAAGATGGATTTATCACAAGTCATGCTGTTGAAAATATAGAGTTAGTAGAAGATGACAAAGCTAGAGCATTTGTTGGAGAATATAAACCAGAAGACTATTTACTAAATGCAAAAAGACCAATAGCAGTAGGGCCGTATGATATAGTATCTTACTATATGGAACACAAAGTACAACAAGCTAATGCTATGAAAAATGCTAAGAAAGTAATCTTAGAAGTAGCAGCAGAATTTGAAAAAATGACAGGAAGAAAATATGGATTATTTGAAGAGTATAAATTAGATGATGCTGAAGTAGCAATAGTAGTAATTAACTCTACAGCAGGAACAGCAAAGACTGCAATAGATGAAATGAGAAAAGAAGGGAAAAAAGTAGGATTATTAAAAATAAGAGTATTTAGACCATTCCCAATGGAAGAGATAGCAGAAGCTCTAAGACATGTAAAAATGGTGGCAGTAATGGATAAATCTGAAGGATTTTCAGCAGCTGGAGGACCAGTATTTGCAGAAGTAAGATCAGCACTATATGACTGCAACCCAAGACCTAAAATGATAAACTATGTATATGGACTTGGTGGAAGAGATGTAACAGTAGCTCATATCAAAGAGATATTTGAAACTCTATTAAAAGAAAAAGATAGAGAAGTAAAAGATACATATAGACATTTTGGTGTAAGAGGGTAGGAGGCAATAAATATGGCATATAATTTTAAAAAAGAGATGGAAAAACCAGAAAGATTAACTGGTGGACATAGAATGTGTGCTGGATGTGGAGCTCCAGTGGCAGTAAGAGGAGTATTAAGAGCATTAAAACCAGAGGATCATGCTGTAATATGTAGTGCGACAAGCTGTTTAGAAGTATCAACTTTTCTATATCCATATACAGCATGGAAGGACTCATTTATTCACTCAGCATTTGAAAATGCTGCTGCAACAATAAGTGGAGCACAAACGGCTTATAGAGTGTTAAAGAAAAAAGGGAAAATAGATGAGACATATAAATTTATAGCTTTTGGAGGAGATGGAGGAACTTATGATATAGGATTCCAATCATTATCAGGAGCTATGGAGAGAGGACATGATATGGTTTATGTATGTTATGATAATGAGGCATACATGAATACAGGTATTCAAAGATCATCAGCAACACCAATAGGAGCGGATACAACAACAACACCAATAGGAAAAGAGAGTGCTGGAAAATCACAAGGAAGAAAAGATTTAACAGATGTAATAGCAGCTCATAATGTACCATATGTTGCTCAAACAACATTTATAGGAAACTTTAAAGATTTACATGAAAAAGCAGAAAAAGCTATTTATACAGAAGGAGCAGCATTTTTAAATATACTAGCACCATGTCCGAGAGGATGGAGATATGAAAGTGAAGATTTAATGGAGATATGTAAGTTAGCAGTTGAAACTTGTTATTGGCCACTATTTGAAGTGATAAATGGAGAGTGGAAGTTAAGTTATAGACCAAAGAAAAAATTACCAATTGAAGAATTTTTGAAAAAACAAGGAAGATTTAAACATTTATTTAAGCCAGAAAACAGATATATTATTGATAGAATTCAAGCAAATGTAGATTTGAAATGGGAAAGACTATTGAAAAGATGTGGCGAGGAATTAGATAAATAATTAAAATAGGAGATTGATATTACACCCAAAATCTTAGATAACTTAAGATAGAGGGTGTTTTTTTTATGAAAAATTAAAAAAGAAAAGAGTTTTATAATTTTAAAAATTCTTAAGATAGAAAAGAGATAATTTTAGTATAAAGAGGAGGAATAAAAAATATTTAATTCTCTTTTTAAAAGGGAATCTTTATGATATAATTATTGAAGATACTCTATAAATGGGGGAAGTAGGATGAAAGAAAAGCAAGAGACAAAAAAATATAGAAGATATGGAATAGTACTTTACTATCTTTTACAAATAATAAGAAAAACTTTGAAAATAAAGGTAATAAAAGATAAGAAAATAAATGAGAAGGAGCAAAGTTACATATTTGCATTTTGGCATAATAAGCTAGTAGCGTCAACACTATGCCTAGATTATATAGAAAAAAGAGCTGTATTAGCAAGTCCTTCTAAAGATGGAGAGTTGATTTCAGTTCCATTAGAGAAGTTGGGATATCAAATGATAAGAGGCTCATCAGATAAAAATTCAACTTCAAGTTTAATCTCTTTAATTAAATATATGAAAAAAGGATATTGTATAGGAACACCAGTAGATGGTCCAAAGGGACCTATTTACGAAGTAAAACCAGGAATGATATATCTTGCACAAAAGGGAAAAAAGTATATAATTCCAACTGGTGCAGCCTATAAGAGTAAATGGGAATTTAAAAAAGCTTGGGACAAATTTCAATTCCCAAAGCCTTTTACAACTATGGTTTACATAATGGGGGAACCTATTGAAGTACCAACAGATGCAGATATAGATAAATATTGTGAAAAAATAAAAAATGAGTTAAATAGACTTGATAAAGAAGCAGAAAAATATATTTAATGGATATAGAGAGGAGAGATATCGTGAGTAAAAATTTTTATGTAACAACACCAATATACTATGTAAATGGGGACCCACATGTAGGAAGTGCTTACACTACAATAGCTGCAGATGTAATGGCTAGATATAAAAGAACAATGGGATATGATGCTTATTTTTTAACAGGAACAGATGAACATGGACAAAAGGTAGAGGAGACAGCAAAACAAAAGGGATATACTCCACAACAATGGACAGATATAATGGCTCCAAGATTTAAAGAGATGTGGGCTAAATTAGGAATAGAGTATTCAGATTTTATAAGAACAACTGAACCAAGACATAAAGAAGCAGTTAAAAAAATACTTAAGAAAGTTTATGAAAAAGGAGATATTTACAAGGGAGAGTATTCAGGAAAGTACTGTGTTTCATGTGAGACATTTGTACCTGAGAATCAAATAGTAAATGGAAATCATTGTCCAGACTGTGGAAAAGAGTTAAGAGTTGTAAAAGAGGAATCTTACTTTTTTAAAATGTCAAAATATCAAGATGCCCTATTAGAGTATATAGATAAACACCCAGACTTTATCTTACCTCGTTCTAGAAGAAATGAAGTAGTTTCATTTATAAAGCAAGGATTACAAGATTTATCAATTTCAAGAAATACTTTTGAATGGGGAATACCTATAGAGTTTGCACCTGGACATATAACTTATGTATGGTTTGATGCTCTTACTAACTATTTAACAGCAGTAGGATATGAGAATAACCCAGAAATGTTTGATAAGTATTGGAATAATGCTGAGGTAATGCATTTATTAGGAAAAGATATAGTTAGATTCCATGCTATAATTTGGCCTTGTATGTTACTATCAGCAGGAGAAAAACTTCCAGATAAAGTAGTAGCTCATGGTTGGTGGACATCTGAGGGAGAAAAGATGTCAAAATCTAAAGGAAATGTTGTAGACCCTATATCTGAGATAGAAAAATATGGAGTAGATGCTTTTAGATATTGTCTAATGAGAGAGGTTCAATTTGGAAATGATGGAGACTACTCTACAAAATCAGTAGTTACAAGAATCAACTCTGATCTTGCTAATGATTTAGGAAATCTATTAAATAGAACATTAGGAATGTATAAAAAATACTTTGGTGGAGTAGTTGTAAATGGAGCTACTAGGGATAAGTATGATGATGAGATAGAAACTTTATGGACAGAGGTAGTAAAAGAAGTAGAGGAGCAAATGAATATAGTTCAGTACTCTAAAGCTCTTGAAGCTATTTGGAAATTTATCTCAAGATTAAATAAATATATAGATGAAACAGCTCCATGGACATTAGCTAAAGATGAAGCTAATAGAGATAGACTTGCTGTAGTAATGAATCACTTAGTAGATGGACTATATAAAGCAGCTGTTATGGTTTATCCATATATGCCAACATCAGCTCAAAAAATTTGGAATCAATTGGGAGAAACTAGAGATATCCATACAGCAAAAGTCGAAGAGATAATGGGATGGAACCTATTAAGAGAGGGACATATATTAGGAAATGCTGAGCCAATATTTCCAAGATTAGATTTAGAAGCATTAGAAGTTCCTAAAAAAGATCCTATGCAAATAAATGAGGATTTGGAAGTAGAAAATCCTATTGATATAACAGATTTTGATAAGGTAAATATTCAAGTTGTAGAGATTTTAGAAGCTGGAAAAGTAAAGGGAGCAGATAAGCTTTTAAAATTTAAAGTAAGTGTTGGAGACCATGTAAGACAAATTCTTTCTGGAATTGCTAAATACTACCCAGAGCCAGAAAAATTAGTAGGTAAAAAAGTTTTAGCTATCACTAACTTAAAACCTAGAAAGATGAGAGGAGAAATCTCTCAAGGAATGCTTTTAAGTACTGAAGATAAAAATGGACTAAGACTTGTAGAGATAAAAACAGAAGTGGAAAATGGATCAAAAGCAAAATAATTTTTGAGGGGAGATAGTATGAGAAAAGTAACAAAGGCAGTAATACCTGCAGCGGGACTTGGTACAAGAGTTCTACCAGCAACAAAAGCACAACCTAAAGAGATGCTTGTTATTGTTGATAAACCATCTCTTCAATATATAGTAGAGGAGTTAGTAGAATCTGGAATAAAAGATATTATAATAGTTACTGGAAGAAATAAAAACTCTATCGAAGACCATTTTGATTACTCTTATGAGTTAGAGAATACTTTAACAAAAGATGGAAAAAAAGAGTTATTAGAAAAAGTTGAAAAAATATCTTCAATGGCAAATATTTGCTATGTAAGACAAAATCATCCAAAAGGATTAGGACATGCTATACTTAAAGCTAAACCATTTGTAGGAGATGAGCCATTTGTAATAGCTTTAGGAGATGATATAGTATATAATCCTGAGGCACCAGTAGCTAAACAACTTATAGAGAAATATGAAAAATATGGAAGTAGTATAGTAGGTTGTCAAGAGGTAAAAGCTGAAGATGTATCTAAGTATGGTATAGTAAAACCAACTAAAAATCTTGATGACAAAACTGTAGAGATGGATGACTTTATAGAAAAACCAGCTATGGAAGAAGCACCATCAAGACTTGCTTGTCTTGGAAGATATCTGCTTACTCCAAAAATCTTTGAATATCTTGAAAAGGAAAAGCCAGGAAAAGGTGGAGAGATTCAACTTACTGATGCTATATTAGATATGTTAAAAGATGGAGAAAAAGTAATAGCTTACGAATTTGATGGTAAGAGATATGATATTGGAAATAAGATTGGACTTTTAAAAGCTAATATAGAGTTTGGACTTAGAAATGAAGAGACAAAAGATGAGTTATTAAATTATTTAAAGAATGACTTAAACTTAGACTAAATAAAAATCAAGAATAAAGAAGATTGAATTTAAAATAATTCAAGAATAACTTTCGTTCAAAGAATAAAGAGCAAGTATGGCTTAGCTTACTAAAAACATAAAACTCGTTTCACTCAAACAGTTATGTTTTTTAGCGTTTGCTTTCGCTGACTTGCTCTATTTATTCTTCTCAATCTTCGTTATTCTTGAGATTTTAAAACATCAGGGGGGATTTTATGAATGCTAAATTGAGAAATATTACAGCAATGTTAATTTTTGGAACAATAGGATTATTTGTAAAAAATATAGAGTTGTCTTCAAGTGAAATTGCTTTAACAAGAGGATTTATAGGTGGAGTTACACTGATTTTAGCTACAATTTTTTTTAAGAAAAAGATATCTTTTGAGGCAATAAAAAATAATATGTATCTACTAATTTTTTCAGGATTAGCTGTGGGACTTAACTGGATATTTTTATTCCAAGGATATAAATACACATCTATTTCAAATGCTACTTTGAGCTATTACTTTGCACCAGTATTTGTAACTATATTAGCCCCATTTGTTCTAAAAGAAAAATTAACACTATCAAAATTTTTATGTGTTTTAATGGCTTTGGTAGGAATGTTTTGTATAGTAGGAGTAGATAGAATAAATGGTGGAAGTGATTTAATAGGAATATTTTATGGATTATTAGCAGCAGGATTTTATGCCAGTGTAATCTTAATGAATAAATTTTTAAAAGGGATAGATAGTATAGAGATAACAGTAGTTCAACTTATTTCTGCTACAATTACATTATTACCATATGTTTTATATGTAGAAGGTCTTGGAATCTTAAGTGTTTCTTCAGCTTCTATACCATATATTTTAATTTTAGGAATTGTTCATACTGGAATAGCATACTTACTTTATTTTTCATCTCTTCAAGGATTGAAAGGACAAACAATAGCAGTACTTAGTTACATAGATCCTGTATTTGCTATTATTATATCAGCAGTTATTTTAAAGGAGCAGTTGGGATTTTTACAGATAATTGGTGGAGTTTTGATACTAGGTTCAAGCTTTATAAGTGAGTTTTTAAATAGAAAATAAAGGAGAGAGTATGAGAGTATTGTTTATAGGAAATAGTCACACTTATTTTAATGATATGCCACATATTTTCAAGCAGGTATGTCAAGAAAATTGTATTGATGTTGAGGTTACTATGTTAGCTAGAGGATACAAGGGGCTTGATTATCATTGTAAAGAGCCACAGACGAGATTTAATATTTTGTATGGAAATTATGATATTGTAGTGTTACAACATTTACAAAGTGGTTTTGATAAAGAGGTATTATATAATTCTACTAAAAAGTTAAAAGAGTGGATAAATATTTCTGGAGCTAAGCCAATACTCTATATGACATGGACTTTAAAAGATGAGAGAGATAAACAATTGGAATTAACAGAAGGATATAAAGAGGTGGGGGAGAAATTAGGAATAGAAGTAGCTCCTGTAGGAGAGGTATGGTGGAGATATTTTGATAAATATCCTGAGGATATACTTTATTTTAAAGATGATAAACATGCTTCTCCTCTTGGTTCAACTTTGGCAGCTTACACTATTTTTAATACTATATTTAAGAAAAAAATAATAAATGGATCTAAAAGTTTAGAGAAAATAAGTGAATTATTATATAGTATAAAATTATAATTTAAGAGGCAAAATGATAGAGAGAAATATGTAAAAAGCTATTTAATTTTTAAAAATTAGGGCTATTTCAAATTTAGAATAGCCCTAAATTAATAATTTAATAGAAAATATTATATTCTTCTTAATAAGAATTATAGAATAATTTTTTATCTTTTAGACAGTTACATCTTTTATCCAGTGGAGAGTTTTATATCTCAATAGGGAAAGAATAAATTTTATAACTTCTGAAGATTCAGCAAGACCTATAAGAAGAAATATAGGAATTTGGAAATAGGCTCCTATAAAAGCTAATGGAACACCATATAACCAAAGTGGAAGTATATCTAGATAAAAAGCTACTTTTGTATCTCCACCTGCTCTAAATAAGCCAATTAATATAGCCCAATTTATCATCTTAAAGAAAACAAAAATTCCATATACTCTTAGAGTTTTTTCAGCTAACTCACTGACTTCAGGATTTAATTTATATAAATCAATGATATTTGTTGTAAGAATTTGTACAAGTATAAAACTAAAGGTAGCCATCCCAAAAGCAACTAAAATAATTTGTTTAGAATAGGCGACAACTTTGTTTTTATCTCCACTACCAATAGTATGTCCAATAATAATAGAAGCAGCATTAGATATTCCCATAAATAATATAGCAGAAATGGCAGAAACAATATCAGCTATTTGTACACAAGCAGCTTGTACAGTACCAAGTTTTGCATATGCAACTGATAAAGATATAATTCCTAATATCCAAAGCATCTCAGTAAATATAACTGGAGAAGATACTTTAATAATCTCTTTTATAAGATTTTTAGGGATGTGTAAATAAGATTCTAATCTTCCTTTAAGATTAAAATCTTTTTTATAGATAATTGTTAATATGATACACATCTCTATAAATCTAGCTATAACAGTTGCAATAGCAGCTCCTTTTTCTTCAAGTCTTGGAAAACCTAAGTTTCCATATATTAAACAGTAATTAAAGAAAGTATTAGCTACTACTCCAATAGAGGCTGAAATCATAGGAAATTTAGTAAGTCCCATTGCACGTAAAGAAAATCCCATGCTTGATGATATAGAATAGAATATATAGCAAGGAACTACCATTTTAAGATACGATACTCCTATTTTTAGAACTTCTGCATCTTTAGAAAAAATACCAATAATAAAATCAGATTTAAAAAATGCTATAAATGCAAAAAGAAAAGCTACAAATATAGCACATCTTACCATGAGGCCTAAAATTTTTCTAATTAGTTCAAAGTTTCTTTTTCCATAGTATTGAGCTATAAATACTCCCATTCCACTACAAATTCCAAAGATAATTAAATCTAAAATACGGTAGACACTATTAGCAAAGCCAACAGAGGCTATATAATCAGTGCCAAGTCTTCCTATCATAAGATTATCAATAAAATTTAGTGATGAAGATACAAGTTGCTGTATCATTAGTGGAATACCAATAATTAAGAATTTTTTATAAAACTCCTTTAAATCAATTTTTTCGTTGACTAAACCATTCATAATAATGACCTCCCCTAGCACTATTTATATTCTATCAATGAAGTGTAAAAAATACAATAAAAAAATTATTAAAAAACTATTGACAGTTAGAAAGAAATGTTTTAAGATATTAATGTAATAGAAGTAGCACTCGTTATATATGAGTGCTAATAAAATGGAGGGATATAGATGAAAATAAGACCTATTGGAGAGAGAGTTTTAGTAAAACCAGTTAAAGTAGAAGAGAAAACAGCAAGTGGAATTATTCTTCCAGGAGCAGGAGAAAAAGAAAGACCTAATGTAGCTGAAGTAATAGCTATTGGAAAGGGAGAGAAATTAGAGGGTATAAAAGTTGGAGAAAAAGTAGTATATCCTAAATTCTCTGGAACTGAAATAAAAGATGGAGAAGAAAAATATTTAGTATTAAATGTAGAAGATGTTTTAGCAGTTATTGAATAATTATTGGAGGTAGTTAGAAATGGCAAAAATTTTAAAATTTAATGAGGAAGCTAGAAAAAAACTTGAAATAGGAGTTAATACTTTAGCGGATGCTGTAAAAATAACACTAGGACCTAGAGGAAGAAATGTGGTATTAGAAAAAAGTTATGGTTCACCACTTATTACAAATGATGGTGTATCTATAGCAAAAGAGATAGAATTAGAGGATCCATTTGAAAATATGGGAGCTCAGCTTATAAAAGAGGTAGCTACAAAGGCTAATGATGTTGCTGGAGATGGAACTACTACAGCTACAATACTTGCTCAAGCCATAGTAAAAGAGGGATTAAAAATGGTAAGTGCAGGAGCTAATCCTATGTTTATTAAAAAAGGTATAGAAAAAGCAACTAAAGAGGTAATTAATCATCTTAAAGCTAGAGCTAAAAAAATAGAGTCAAATGAAGAAATAGCTCAAGTTGCTTCAATCTCTGCTGGAGAAGAGGAGATAGGAAAACTTATAGCTCAAGCTATGGAAAAAGTTGGAGAAACAGGAGTAATAACTGTTGAAGAAGCAAAATCTTTGGAAACAACTTTAGAAGTAGTAGAGGGAATGCAATTTGATAAAGGATATGTATCACCATATATGGTAACAGATTCTGAAAGAATGGTAGCTGAATTAGATAATCCATTTATTTTAATAACTGATAAGAAAATTTCTAATATGAAGGATATACTACCTATACTAGAACAAACAGTACAGACTTCAAGACCTATGCTAATTATAGCTGATGAGTTAGAAGGAGAAGCATTGACTACATTGGTAATTAATAAATTAAGAGGAACTTTAAATGTTGTAGCTGTTAAAGCTCCAGCTTTTGGAGATAGAAGAAAAGCTATGTTAGAAGATATAGCTATTCTTACAGGTGGAGAAGTAATATCTGAAGAAAAAGGTATGAGACTAGAAGAGACAGCTATGCCACAACTTGGAAGTGCTAAGAAAGTAAAAGTTACTAAAGATGCTACTATTATAGTAGATGGAATGGGAGAAGCTGAAACTATAAAAGGTAGAGTAAATTCTATTAAAAATCAAATAGTTGAAACTACTTCAGATTATGATAAAGAAAAATTACAAGAGAGACTTGCTAAACTTTCTGGTGGAGTTGCAGTAATAAAAGTTGGAGCTGCTACTGAAACAGAGATGAAAGATAAAAAACTTAGAATAGAGGATGCCTTAAATGCTACAAGAGCAGGAGTAGAAGAAGGAATAGTTTCTGGAGGAGGAACTATACTTGTAGAGATTGCTAAGGATATGGATAGTTTTAAACTTGAAGGAGAAGAGGGAATAGGAGTAGAAATAGTTAAAAAGGCTCTTACAGCTCCACTTAAACAGATAGCTGAAAATGCTGGAGTGGATGGAGCAGTAGTACTTGAAAAAGTAAAAGATATGCCAGAAGGATATGGATTTAATGCTGCAACTGAAAAATATGTAAATATGATAGAAGAGGGTATATTAGATCCAGTAAAAGTAACTAGATCAGCTATTCAAAATGCTGCATCTGTTTCAGCTTTAATTCTTACTACAGAGGTTTTAGTAGCTACTAAAAAGGAAGAAAAACAAGTAGAGATGAATCCTGGTATGATGCCTGGAATGATGTAATATAAATACAGAAATGGAATTAAAATAGTAAAACTATTTGACAAAACCATAAAGAAAATAGTATAGTATATTTAAAAAATGAGCTAGGAGATATGGAGAGGCTTAATTATCTGTAGAGATAATCTTGTCTTTGTAATATATTCTAGCTCTTTTTATAGACTAGAGGAGAGAAAGTATGAGTAAAATTTTTGCACATAGAGGATATAGTGGAATTTATCCAGAAAATACAATGCTGGCATTTAAAAAAGCTGTAGAGTGTGGAGTGGATGGAATTGAGTTAGATGTTCAACTTACAAAAGATGGAGAGGTTGTGATTATTCATGATGAAACTATAGATAGGACTACTAATGGAAAGGGACTAGTTGTAGACTATACATATGAAGAACTAAAAAAGTTTGATGCTTCTTTTAAATTTAGAGACTATGGGTTTAATAAAATTCCAACTCTTAGAGAGTATTTTGAATTAGTGAAAGCTTTAAAGTTAGTGACAAATATTGAATTGAAAACAGGAATAAATGAGTACTTAGGAATAGAAAAAAAAGTTTTAGATTTGATAAAAGAATATAAAATAGAGGATAGAGTTATTATATCCAGTTTTAATCACTATTCAGTTATGAGGATGAAAAAAATAGCACCTCAATTAAAATATGGATTTTTATCAGAAGATTGGATAATAAATGCGGGAAAATATACTCATTCTCATGGAGTTCAATGTTATCATCCAAGATATAATAGTTTGATACCTGAGGTTATTAATGAACTGAAAAAATATAATCTTGAGATTAATACTTGGACAGTAAATGAAAAGGAAGCTATGAGGTATTTATGTTCAAAAGGAGTAGATATAATTATTACAAATTATCCTGAATTAGCAAAAGAGATAAATAAATATGAAGAGGAGAGATGATATGAGTAGTTTTACAAGTGAGCTCACAATATATGAAATCATTCTTAGAATTTTTATGTCGATAATTATTGGAGGTATGATTGGATATGAAAGAGGGCATCATAATAGGCCAGCAGGTTTTAGAACCCATATATTAGTTTGTCTTGGGGCAACAATAGTGTCTATGATTCAAGATCAGTTGAGAATAAATTTACATAATTATGCGTTAGCTTTTCCAGAAGCTTCTCAAGTGTTAAAAACTGATTTAGGACGTATAGGAGCTCAAGTAGTTAGTGGTATAGGTTTTTTAGGTGCTGGGACAATAATGAGAGATAAAGGAATCATAGGAGGATTAACAACAGCAGCCTCAATTTGGGCAACTGGATGTTTGGGATTGAGTATAGGATGGGGATTTTATTATTTAGCTATTCCATCTGGTGTGGCTATAATAATAGTTTTAGTGACGTTAAAGAAATTGGAGCGTTATTGGATAGAAAATAAGCATATAGGAAAATTAGTTGTTTCTTTTAGCAAAGAGATAGATTTTTCACAAGCGTTAGTAGAAACTTATAATTTTTTTAAAGAAAATAATATAAGAATAAAGCATATTGAAAAAGATATGGTAGAAGGTAAAGTAGAGTACACTTTAATAATGGCAAAACAGATAGATATTTTAGATGTGATGTCAGAGCTTTCAAGATGTAGTCATATTTCTCAAGTTAAAATTTTATAATGTTGAAAAATAAAAATTAAAAGATAAGGTGAAAAATTGTTTTAAAAGATGATAAAATTATATAAATTTATGAGGAGTTTAGTTGCTTATACTTGGTAAACTCCTCATTTTTATTTTAAAGAGTTTTAACAAGAATATAATTAAATGAAGAAGAGAAGTCTTTAAAAATACTTTTATAATTTAAAAACGTAATTTTTTATAACGATTTCCATAAATTTTATTGTAAAAAGAATAAAGAAGTGGTAGAATTTTATTATATTATATATAGAGAGGGATATAAAATATGAAGAATTTTATTAAATTAATCAAAGCAGAGATAAAAAATATAAAAAATGTTAAACATGGGATAATTGATTTTAAAACTAATATTACAGGAATATATGGACAAAATGGTTCTGGAAAAACTGCTTTAGTAGATTCTACTAATATATTAAAAGCTTATTTATTAGGAAGAAAATTAGACTCTTTTTATGATTTAATTAATGTAGAAGCTAAAACTTGTAATCTAGATTTTACATTCGAAGTTGAGATAAGTGAGAAAAAATATAAAATATTTTTAGAAGTTACTCTAAAAAAAATAAAGAAATTTGTTGAAAATGAAGAAGTTAATGGGGTTGTTGTAGATAAGGAGATTATAAAATACTCTGAAATTATTGGGGAAAAAGCAACAAGTAAAAAAGTTTTAATTGGAAGTTCTAAAAAAGAAGTTCTAAAGAATAGTGAAAGTTTTAAAAAATTACTTTTAGATGAAGAAGAGAAAATTAATTTGATGGTTATAAAAAAAGTAGCTGAAAATGAGTCAACTTCATTTTTATTTATAGAAGAATTAATGAAAGTTCTAATTAAATATAAGGAAAATTATCAAGAAATAATCAATATAATTTTAGCTTTAAAAAAATTTGGAGTAAGTGATTTAATTGTAATTACAAATGAAAATCTAGGTATTATTAATATGAATAATGTCTTTCCTTTAAATGTAAGGACTAATAAAAGTTTTGGAAGTTTTTTAATTACTGAGCAAAATATAGTAATTGATGAAAAAATGTGTGATGAGCTTCATAGAGTTATAGAACAGATAAATATTGTTTTACATTCAATAATTCCAAATATGAGTTTAGATTTATTCGAAAAAAATAAAGAACTTGTAGAAAAAAATAGGGTAAATGTAGTCTTCCAATTAATTTCTATAAGAAATGGTAAGAAAATACCTTTTAAAAATGAATCAGAGGGAATTAAAAAAATTGTATCTATCCTAAGTGCTGTAATAGCCACTTATCATAATAAGGGAATATGCTTAGTAGTTGATGAACTAGACTCTGGAATATTTGAGTATTTACTTGGGGAGCTATTATCTATATTAGATGAAGGTATTAAAGGACAATTGATTTTTACTTCTCATAATTTAAGAGTATTGGAAAAGTTAGATAAGGACTCTCTTGTATTTACAACAGTTAATGAAGAAAATAGATATCTTAGACTAAAAAATATTAAACCAAGTAATAATCTAAGAGATGTGTATATTAGAGAGATGACTATGCAGGAACAAAATGAGATTTTATACGAAGAAACAAATAATGGAGATATAGAATTTGCTCTATATGAGGCAGGTGTATTAGATGCCAAAAAGTAATGAAGAGGAAATCAAAAAAAGAAAAGTAGTTTTAATTTTAGTTGAAGGAGCAAGTGATAAAACTGCTCTAGGGTTAATAGAAAAATTTTATAGAAGTAGAAACTTAAAGGTTTATATAACAAATGGAGATATAACTTCAAATGGAACTACAACATTTACTAACTGTACAGATAGTTTAAAAGAGATTGTTAGAGAATTTAGAGAGGATAAAAAATTAGAAAAAGAGGATATATCAGAAATAATTCATATTATTGATACTGATGGAGCTTTTATTCCTGATGATTGTATTGTAGTTGATAAAACTCTTTCTGATTTTTATTATACTTTAGATTGTATAAAAGCTAATAGTAAGAGAAAAGTAAAGATTAGAAATGATAGGAAAATAGAAATTATTCAAAAATTATTGAATACTAAAAAAATAGATAAAGCAATTAATTATAGAATGTTTTATATGTCTTGTAATTTAGACCATGTTCTTCACAATGAAATGAATTTAGATAATACTTTGAAAGTAGAAAAAGCTTTTGAATTTAGAAGAAAATTTAATAATAATAAAAGTGGATTTATAGAATTTTTTAACTCTTCCGAATGTAAAGCTAATGGAAATTATAAAGCTACTTGGGATTTTATTCAACAAGGGAAAAACTCCTAAAAAAGATATAATAATTGGTGGATATTTCTTAATGAGTTAGAAGCTGAAGAAAATAAATAATAGGAGAACGAGTTATCATAAATTGTAAAAAAATAAACAAAGAATTATAAATAACTTATTTAATAATAAATTTAACTTAAATAATTTGTTACTAATAGAGCAGAATCAAGAGTAGTATGCTCCTCTCAAATAGTCAGAGTTATATGAAAAAATTAAAAATATACAGTAATATTTTAATTATAATACAAAACTAAAAATATAATCAATTGTAAAGGAGGAGTGTGGTATAAGTTTTATATTTATATCATACAAGTTAAAATGAGCTTGGGAAATATTTTAAAAAAAATGGAAAGAGATTCCTTTTCTTTAAGAGATAAGGGGACAAGATTTGAAGAATTAATAAAAAATTGGTTTTTATCAGCTCCACTATATTGTGATGATATTAAAGAAATATGGTTATGGAATGAATTTCCATACAGAAATCAGTTTGGTGGAAGTGATAGTGGAATAGATTTAGTTATTTTGACAGATAAGAATGAATATCAAGCTGTACAATGTAAATTTTATAGTTCTGATAAACATATAGATAAAGCAGATGTAGATACATTTATCTCTACTTCAGCTAAACTTTTTGAAGTTGATGGGATAAAAGTAAAGTTTTCAAGTAGATTATTTGTTTCTACAACTAACCATTGGTCTAAAAAAGCTAGTGATTTAATAGAAAACCAAGAGATACCTGTTACAAGAATTTCATTAAATACTCTTGAAGATTCAGGGGTAGATTGGGATAAATTATATTTAGGAAATACTGGAGATAAAGCTAGAAAAGAGAAGAAAAAAATTAGAGAACATCAAGAATCAGCTTTAAAAAATGTTCATTCACATTTTAAAAGTGCTAATAGAGGAAAGTTAATCATGGCTTGTGGAACAGGAAAGACTTTTACTTCACTAAAGATAGCTGAAAATGAAACTAATGGAAATGGATTAATTTTATTTTTAGTACCTTCAATAGCACTATTGGGGCAAACATTAAGAGAGTGGTCTAGTGATATAGAAGGGAAATTATATCCTATCTGTATATGTTCAGACTCAAAAATTACTAAAAAAACTAATAATGATAGTACAGGAATGAGTGTTGTTGATTTAGCTTTGCCAGCTACTACTGATGTAAATAAAATTGTAAGTCAATTAGAAACTTTAAAGGATAAAGAAGGTTTAAAAGTTGTTTTTTCAACTTATCAATCAATAGATGTAATTTCTAGGGCTCAACAGGAAATACTAGCTAAAGATTCTACTTTTGGAGTTTTTGATTTAATAGTTTGTGATGAAGCTCATAGAACAACAGGGGTAGCTCTTGCTAATGAAGAGGAAAGTAATTTTATAAAAGTTCATGATAATGAGTTTATAAAAGCTAAGAAAAGACTATATATGACAGCTACACCAAGACTTTATGATGATAACTCAAAATCTAAAGCTAAAGAAAATAATGCTTATCTATGTTCTATGGACGATAGAGGAATCTATGGAGATGAAATATACAGAATTGGATTTGGAGAAGCTGTTCAAAGAGAATTATTAACAGATTATAAAGTTTTAATTTTAACATTAAATCATAGTCAAGTTCCTAGAGAGATACAAGCTTTAATTTCAAATGGAGATATTGAATTTAAGATAGATGACGCTTCAAAACTAATGGGGTGTATCAATGGATTATCTAAACAAATTCTTGATAAAGAAGGAATAGTAAAAGCTTCTGACCCTAACCCAATGAAGAGAGCAGTTGCTTTTTGTAGAGATATAAAGACATCTAAGAAGATTACAAGTGATTTAAATGAGTTCTCAAATACTTATATATCTTCATTAAAAGAAGAAGTACAAGAAAAGATGGTTGAAGTTTCTTCTAAGCATATTGATGGAGGAATGAATGCTCTTGAAAGAGAAAATCTATTATCTTGGCTAAAACAGGATAGTAAAAATGAAAGAGAGTGTAAAATTCTTACCAATGCCAGATGTCTTAGTGAAGGAGTAGACGTTCCTACACTTGATGCAGTACTATTTTTATCAGCTAAAAACTCACAAGTAGATGTAGTTCAATCTGTTGGTAGAGTTATGAGAAGGGCAGAAGGGAAAAAATATGGATATATAATAATACCTGTTGTTGTTCCAGCAGATAAGAAACCTGAAGAAGCTCTAAATGATAATGAAACATATAAAGTAGTTTGGAGTGTATTAAATGCTCTAAGAGCTCATGATGAAAGATTTAATGCTGAAATTAATAAAATAGACTTAAATAAAAGAAAACCCCAAAATATCCTAATAGGAACAGTAGATAATACAGGAAAAGAAAGAAAATATAAAGAAAATAAATATGAAGTAAATGAAAGACAAATGAGTCTTAATATGGATATAGACAGATTACAAAATGCTATATATGCTAAGATGGTTGAGAAAGTTGGAGATAGAAAATACTTTGAACGTTGGGCTAAAGATGTTGCTAGAATAGCACAAATTCAAATTGATAGAATAAGAGATTTGATTGCTAGAGATAAGCAATGTAAGAAAGCTTTTAATAAATTTATAGAGGGATTACAGAAAAATATTAGTCCTGATATTGATGAAGAGCAAGGAATAGAGATGTTATCTCAACATATAATAACCAGACCTATATTTGAAGCTTTATTTGAGGGATATTCGTTTGTTAAGAATAATCCTATATCTCATTCTATGCAAGATATTTTAGATTTTTTATTACAAGGACAAATAGAAAAGGAAACTGAAGAGTTAAATAAGTTTTATGAAGATATTAAATTTAAAATAGAAAAGATTGATAATGCTGAAGGAAAACAAAGAATTATAGTTGAGCTATATGATAAATTCTTTAAAACTGCTTTTGATAAATTAGTAGATAAATTAGGAATAGTATATACTCCTGTTGAAGTAGTTGATTTTATTATCAATTCAGTAGAAGAGCTTTTAAATAAAGAGTTTGGAAGAAGTTTAAGCGATGAAAACGTTAATATCTTAGACCCATTTACAGGAACAGGAACTTTTATTTCAAGACTTTTACAAAGTAGAATAATCAAAAATAAAGATTTAGAAAGAAAGTATAAGTATGAAATCTATGCTAATGAGTTAGTTCTGTTGGCTTATTATATAGCAACTGTAAATATAGAGAATGTGTATCATGACTTAGAAAAGGAAAATTCTATTGAAGAGGTTGATTATAAAGAATTTGAAGGAATTTGTTTAACGGATACTTTTCAATTAAGTGAAGATGATAATGAGATTCAAATGTTTGACTTAGCTTTTAAAGAAAATTCTGAAAGAGTAAATAGACAAAAGAAAGCACCACTACAAGTTATAATAGGGAATCCTCCATATACAATAGGACAAAGTTCTGCTAATGATAATGCCCAAAATAAAAAATATCCTAAATTAGATAATAAAATATTAGAAACATATTCAAAGGAATCTTCTGCAGGATTAAATAAAGCATTATATGATGCGTATATTAAAGCATTTAGATGGGCAACTGATAGATTAGATAAAACAGGTGGTATAATAGGTTTTGTAACAAATGGAGCTTGGATTGATGGTGGTTCTACTTCAGGATTTAGAAAAGTTATTGAAAAAGAATTTACTTCAATTTATGTATTTAATTTAAGAGGAAATCAAAGAACTTCAGGAGAACTTTCAAGAAAAGAAGGTGGAAAAATATTTGGTAGTGGCTCAAGAACTCCAATCGCAATAACATTCTTAATAAAAAATCCTAATATTAAGAAAGAAAAAGCTTCTATTTACTATCATGATATAGGTGATTATTTAACAAGAGAAGAAAAACTAAAAATAATCTCTAATTTTAAATCAGTAAAAAATATAGATTGGATAATATTAACTCCTAATCAAGAGGGGGATTGGATTAATCAAAGAAATGAAAAGTTTGATACTTTTATTCCTTTAATTGATAAAGATAATAAAAATAATAAAAATACTTTCTTCAATATTTCATCTAACGGAGTAGTAACTAATAGGGATACATGGGTGTATTCTTATTCAAAAGGACAATTAGAAAAACAGATGAGAGATACTATAAAATTCTATAATACTCAGATTGATAAGATAGAAAAAGTTAGAAAAACAGATGAAAATAGTGATATAGAAGATATTATAGATACTAATCCTAATAATATTAGTTGGTCAGCTGATTTAAAGAAAAGAGCTAATAGATTAGAGAAAGATATTTTTGATATAAACGAAATAAAAGTTTCATTATATAGACCTTTTTCAAAACAACATTTATATTACTCTAAAAAATGGATAGAAAGATTTTCTCAACAAAGTAAATTTAAAGGAGTTGCCATTGGAATGTTGGGAATAGGAGGAAAACATAATTTTTCTTCTCTTATTTTAAAAGAAATTGGAGATATTCAAACTTTTCAAAATGCGAATTTTTATCCTTTATATTATAGTGAAGAAAGTTCAAATAGTACTTTATTTACTTCTAAAGAAAATAAGAAAGATGGAATAACAGATTTTATCTATAATTTAGCTAGAGAAAAATATGGAGTGCCAAGAATAACTAAAGAGGATATTTTCTATTATGTCTATGGATTCTTACATAATGAAGATTATAGAAAAGAATTTGAAGCAGATTTAAAGAAAACTATACCGAAATTACCTTTAGTTGACGAATACCAAGATTTTAAAAAGTATTCTGATATAGGAAGAGAATTAGCAGAACTTCATCTAAACTATGAAACTCTTGAAAGACCTGAAGGAATTATAGTTGAAGGAGAAGAATTAGGAAATTATAGAGTTGAAAAAATGAGCTTCATAAAAAAAGGAGTAAAAGATACTATAAATTATAATAGTAGTATAACTATAAAAAATATTCCTTTAGAAGCTTATGATTACCAAGTTAATGGAAAGAGTGCTATTGAATGGATAATGGAAAGATATGCTGTAATAACAAATAAAGATAGTGGTATTACAAATGACCCTAACCTTTGGTGTGATGAGCATAATGACCCTAAATATATTTTAAATCTTTTATTAAGTATAATAACTCTTTCATTGAAAACTAATGAGCTAGTAAAAGAGTTACCTAAAGTTGAGTTTTAAATAATATTTTTATAGAGAGCAAAATTTGCTCTCTATATGTTTCTTAAGGAGGTATTAAAAATGACAAATAGATTAAATAAAAATGAAACATTAGAAAGAATAGTAAAAAATATGGATATAACACCAACAATGTATAGAAATGCTGAAGATAAGTATAAAGCTTTAGCAAAATATTTAGGAGATAATGGTTTAGAATGTGATATTTATCCACAGGGGTCATTTTCATTAGGGACTGTTATAAAACCATTAAAAGAAGGAAAAAGAAAAGAATATGATTTAGATTTTATATGTGTTATTAACAATAAGGGAGATTTAGAAGCAAAAAAGTTTAGAGAAAAAATATGGGAAATACTTAATCAAAATGAAAATTATTCAAAAAGAATAAAAGAATATGACAAATGCTTTACATTGGAATATAGTGAAATCAATGGAACAGGATTTAATATAGATGTTCTTCCAGCAAAATCTTATATCAATAATTTTATTTTATTAATAAATAAGATTGATAAGGAAAATGTAGAGTGGTTTAAAGGGAATCCTAAGGGTTATAGTGAATGGTTTAAATCAGTTAATGATAGATATCCACAAGCACAGAAAATTAATGAGTTTAATAATAGTTTAATAGCAAAAGAAAGTGTAGAAGAGTTACCTGATTATTTTGATAGAACTTCTCTACAAAGAGTTATTCAAATTTTAAAATACCATAGAGATTATTTTTACCATATGAGAAGAAAAGAAAATAAAAAAGTAATATCAGCAATAATTACAACATTATGTACTAAAATTGCTGAAACTACTAATTTTACTCAGTTAAATACAATAGATTTATTAACTTATATTACTTCTGAGTTATGTATTTATGCTCAATTACTTTCTAGAGATAATTTAGACCAAAGATATACAAATAGAACTGTTATTAAAAAAATAAATTGTAAATGGGAAATAATCAATCCTGTAAATTCAGAAGATAATTTAGCTGACAGTTGGAATGAAGATATTGAAAAACCAAAATTATTTTTTGAATGGATAGAAGAAATCAGAAAAGAGTTTGCAATAACAAATGAAAAAGAATACTTGAGTAATTTTTCTAATATATTTGGTAAAGAAAATTTAAGTGATGAGATGAAATCAATTTTAGGAGCTTCTCAAATTGTTGAACCTATGAAACCATGGAGGAAATGATGGAATATGTATATGAATTTTTAAAAAATTTTCCTTTTTTTAAAATAATAGAGAACACGTCTAAAGAATTTGTTATGCAAGGTTACTTAGAATTTAATTTAGAATATAAGGGGATAATTTTATATAAAAAACTTCTTTTAAAAATAGTAGTTAATAAAAATTATCCTATTTCATTACCTAAAGTTTATGATGTTGAAAACATTCTTTTAAAGACTTTTCATAAAAACGCTGATGGTAGTTTATGTTTAGGAACAGAATTAGAATTAAGAAAGGCTCTTTTTAATGATTACTCTTTAAAAAATTGGATAAATCAATGCTTAAATCCTTTTATTTATTCCTCATTATATTTTGAAAAATATAAAGAACCAATTTTTGGAGAAAGAGAGCATGGAACAAAAGGAGAATTAAATTCTATTAAAGATTATTTAGAACTTTCTACCTTTAGAGAAACATATTTATTTCTTAATATTATTTTATTTAGAAAATATAAAAGAAAGATTTTTAAAAGAAATAATAAGATAAAAAAAATCCTATGTCCCTTGTGTGATAATAGATTTTTTAAATGTAAACATTATTTGAAATTAAGAGAATTAGATTTGTATTTTAATAATAATTTATTAAAATATTTAAAAGATTTAATACAAAATTATGAAATGGAGGTAGAATATGATAAATATAAAAAATAAACAAAATTCTCAAGAAATTTTAGATTTATTATTTTTACAAAGAATTTATTGTGAAAAAATAGAAAACATGACTATTAAAATATATTTATTTACAGTTTTTATAGCTATTATAGGAATTTTTGCTCAAAATTATTATTATTTAATAGTTTTAAATTTAATTTTAATTATTTATACAAATTATTTAATTAATAAAAGAAAAGAAAAAATTACAATAATGGCAACAATAAAAGAAATTATTGACAGGACTTTATTTAATTTAAAAAATCTAAGATTAGAATGTTCTAGAGAAAAAATAGAAGAATATTTAATAATTGAAAAAGAAAAAAAAGCTAAAAGATATAACAAAGAAATTAGTAATAGTGGGACAGATAAGTATAGAGGAGTAAGAGATTGGTATTCATATGAAGAAGAATTAAATGATGAGCAAATTATTTTAAGTTGCCAAAAACAAAATTGTTATTTTACAGAAAGTCTATTAGGTTCTTTTAGTAAGTCAATATTAATTCTAGTATTTTTAATTTTTATAGTTCTACTGTGTTATGGTAGACAAGTAACAATAGAAAAACTAATTATTTACTATCTATATCCTTTTGCTACATTTTTAACATTAATTATGAATGATTTTCAAAATTATAAAAGTTTTAAAGAAATTCTAAAGGAATTAAAAATAGAATTCGATAATATAAAAAGTAAGAAAAAGATTCAAGAAAAAGACTTAGAAAAAATTCAAAACTTAATATATTTATATAGAAAAACTGAATATCGTCCACCTCTAGAAATTATACATTGGAAATTTTCTAAAACATTACATAAGAAGTGGGAAACAATAAAAAAACACTTTATAATCACCTTTTGAAATAATAAAAAAATATCAAATTAGAGTCTACTTGTAGAGATTTACATGTTTATATAGCTCAAAGTAATATTTCTATTTATGGTGATTGTAAAATATTACAACCAAGTAAGAAAGGTTTAATTAATGATAAAGACAAGTATATTAGGGGGCCTGAGTGATAATTCATTAATTGGAGAAATTGACATAGAAAATTATTTAAACTGAAAATTACTTTCACAAACGTTAAAGGTATCAGAGTAATTAATAAAAGGAGAGTGATTTTAATATGAAGGAGAAAAAAGTGAACTACTATATATTTAGAATTGATTATTCAAAAAGAGATTATTTTAAGAAAAATCTAGAAAAAGGTGTTTTAAGACAAGGTTGGGGAGTAGAAAACTTATCCTTGCTTGATGAAAATGGAGAAGTTAGAAACCAAGAGGAATGGGTTAATGCTTGTCCAGAAAGTTGGAGAAATACTGATGAAGCTAGAAGATATCTTAGAAATAAAAATAGTAACCTAAGAAAAATGTTAGAGATGAAAGAGGGAGATATAATTCTTATTCCTAAATTCCCAGAGTGGAATATGTTTTCTTTATACAGAGTTACAGGAAAATACTATTTTAACTTAGAAGAAACAGCAGTAGATTATGGACATTGTATTCCTGTAAAAATTGCTACTACATATCCATATGAAATAGACAAATGCTTTACTTACAATGGAAATGATGCCACTAAAATAATTCATAGTAAGTTAAGAGGGTATCAAACCTCTATAAATAGTGTTTATAACAAAGAGATAATTAAAGCTATTGAAAGTCTATTACAGATAAAAAGTATAAAAGAAGTATCTCTAATAACAGAGATTTTAAGAAATATCTTTGAAAAAAATATAAAGAATATGGAAAATCTGAATAAAGAAATTTTTTCTGTTAGACCTAATGATGTAGAAGAAATTGTAGAAGATATTTTTAAAAAACAAGGGTATTTAGTTGAAAGTAAAAATTCCTATGATAAAAAAGGTGGAGATTCTGATAGAACTTTTATAAAACCTCTTCCAATATTGAGTGAAGTAAATGATGAGATAGGTAGTTGTAGAGTCTATGTACAGATTAAGAAAAAAGATGGCGAATATGATGAAGATGAAGGAATTAAGCAACTTGAGAAGATAGTTGCCACTAAAGAAAATATTGAAGGGAAAGATAATAAATTTAATAATTTTTATAAGGTTTTAGTATGTACAGGGGAGTTTAGCTCTAGAATAAAAGAGTTAGCTCAAGAAAAAAATATTATTCTAATAGATGGAATCCAACTTATAAGAATGTGCCTTAAAAATATTTAAGTGGAAAAATAAGAGTTTTAATTCAACTCCTCAGACGTTGTCTGAGGAATTGAAACTTTCATAACTTTATTTATTAAATTGGTCAGACACTGTCTGACTAATTTTTATTTTGCAGGAACTCATGTGATAAAAAAAGAGATACATTTGTATCTCCTAATTATCAGATTATGTTTACCAATGGTGCCTAAGGGGGGACTCGAACCCCCAAGGCTTTACAGCCAACAGATTTTGAGTCTGTCGTGTTTACCAATTTCACCACTCAGGCATTGAAGTTTACTCAATTATAATATACTATTTTATGGACTTTGTCAATATTTTTTTACATATTTATATTAGCTAGTCCTATATAAGAATTGTTTAGAAAAAGATATATTATTTTGGGATTGATTGGAGAAAACTTTATAAAAATATCTTGTCCATTTAATCCTTTTAAAGCAGATGAGATATATTGAAAATTCTTTACTCTTACTTTTGAATCAGTTATTTTTCTTGTTGTATTTTGTAATAAAATATCTAATTGACGTATATACTTAATGTCATTTATAGTATTATAATTAATAGAAAAAGCGTACTCTTTCTTTTGAATGTATATATAATTACTTAAAAATTCCGTTAATTCTAAAAGAGTCAATTCATAGTTTTTCTTTTTATAGAAATCTTCAATATCTTCTTTTATAAACATTATAAATTTATTAACTTCACTATTTTCTGTATAGTGTTCACTAATTTTTACTCCTAATTCATTATAAATTTCTTTTAAGACTTTTTTATTACTTATATTTTTAGAAGCAACTAAAATTTCCTTAGGTAGTATAAATTTTTCATTTTTTAGGGATGCTTTTAATATCCCTTCACGAATAAACCCTAATAGGGAATAAAAATTTGAAAAATAGTAATCAATTGCAAAGTTAATTGGCTCTAATGAAGCTGAATCTAGCATGATAAGTAGTCTAGGGACCACTTTTTTATTTGAAAAAAAATCATCAACTAAAACATATAAAGGAACATCAAAAACTAAGTAACATTGATTTTCTTTTTTGATCTTTTCCATATATCTAACTGTGGTTTTATTAAAAAATTCATCTATATTGTTGACTATTCTATAGAATGTAGCATAACTTATTGAAAAACTCTCAGGTAATTTTGTTTTGCACTTTTCGTAAAGTTTTGCTATACTAGTTTCTTTTGAATCTTTACAAATATTTTTTATAAGTTCTAAATTTTCCTCATCAAGGTTTCTAAATGAATTTTTATCTTCTCTAGATTTTTTTTCTAATCCTAGAATTCCACTTTTTTTATAGGCATTGACCCATCTTTTAAGTGTGGCGTAAGAGATGTTTTTTTCTTCTTCTATCTCTTTTAATTTTTTTTTCTTTTTCAAAAAAGGCTCAATTATTTTGAAACGTATTAACTCTAAATTTTCTTTTTCTTTCAACTTGAACCCCCCTTAATTCCTGTATTTATTATAGTAAAATGATACAATATTTTTAAAAAAAAATCAATATAAAATAAAAAAAGCTCAAAAAAATTGAAAAAAATATTGACTTTTTTAAGGAATTAAGATATATTAAACCTAACAGGTAAAATATATTTATGGAGGCGAAATATGAAAATATTTGCAGAGGTTCAAAAAATTGGAAAAGCTCTGATGACACCAGTTGCAATTCTTCCAGCAGCAGGGTTATTCTTAGCATTTGGAAACAAGTTACAATTTACACTTATGGAACAAGCTGGGCAGATAATTTTTAGCAATTTACCTTTATTATTTGCGATAGGAACAGCTATTGGACTTGTAGGTGGAGATGGAATCGCAGCTTTAGCAGCAGTAGTTGCCATACTAATAATGAATACTACTATGGGAATAATGTCAAATGCAGCTGTAGGAGTAGCTAGTGGAGATTTATCTTATGCTACTGTATTAGGAATACCTACTCTTCAAACTGGGGTATTTGGAGGGTTAATAGCCGGGATAATAGCAGCTATTTGTTATAAAAAATTCTATAAAACTGAATTACCAGCTTTTTTAGGATTCTTTGCAGGGAAAAGATTAGTTCCAATAATGACAGCTGTTTTAGCGTTTATAGTAGGATTGGCTATGCCAACTATTTGGCAACCGGTACAAATAGGGTTAGCAAAATTATCATTTTTAGCTAATGAGGTCAATACTAATATTTCAACATTTATATTTGGAGTTATAGAAAGAGCATTGATTCCTTTTGGTTTACACCATATATTTTATGCACCTTTCTGGTATCAATTTGGGGAATATACAAATAGTCTTGGACAAGTTGTTCAAGGGGACCAAACTATTTGGTTTGCAATGTTAAGAGATGGAGTTCAATCATTTAGTTCAGCAACATATGAAGGAGCAGGGAAATTTTTAACAGGAAAATTTGTATTTATGATGTTTGGTTTGCCAGCAGCAGCTTTAGCTATGTATCAAGAAGCTAGACCAGAAAATAAAAAGTTAGTTGGAGGTATTTTATTCTCAGCTGCCTTAACAAGTTTTTTAACTGGAATTACTGAACCATTAGAGTTTTCTTTCCTATTTGTTGCGCCAGTATTGTATGGAATACATTGTCTATTTGCAGGACTTTCATTCATGTTAATGAACTTATTACAAGTTAGAATAGGGATGACTTTTTCTGGAGGATTAATAGATTATATTGTATTTGGTGTTCTACCTGGTACAAGTGGATTCCAAACAAGATGGTATATGGTAATAGTAGTAGGAATTTGTTTCTCAATTATCTACTATTTTGGATTTAGATTTGCAATTAGAAAGTTTAATTTAAAAACTCCTGGAAGAGATGAGGGAAGTTCTGAAGATGATGCTCAAATTGCAGATGGAGATGCATTGGCAGTAGGAGTATTAGAAGCTTTAGGTGGAAAAGAAAATTTAATTTCTCTAGATTCTTGTATAACAAGATTAAGAGTAGAGGTAAAGGATGCTAGTTTAGTAAAAGATTCTGACCTTAAAAAATTAGGAGCTTCTGGGGTATTAAAAGTTGGAGCTCATGGTGTACAAGCTATATTTGGTTCAAAGGCACAATTTATATGTAATGATTTGAAAAAGATGACTGGGGTTTAAAATAATATAGAAGTCATGTGGGTAAATTAAAAGATGAGGGTCTTTTAAGTGAATCTATGGGTAAAAAGAGCTACTATAGAAATATAGTAGCTCTTTTATATATAAAATAAAAAGTTTAATAAAACAAAAATAAATAAATTTTGTAAAGAACTTAGGTAGAACAAATTTATTGAAAATGATAATGTTCATCAGTGAGATGGAGTACGTGTCTGTATCTATGTCTGAGTGAGAAATAAACACAAGCAATTCCTATATACCCAACTCCAGCAATTAAAAATACTCTATCCTTAAAAAAATAATAAAATTCTATTCCAAAAAAACTTCCAGTTAAAAAGATAAGAACACTGAAAAGACAGAAATATATTTTCCATCTGTCTTGTTTTTTTCCTTTTAGGTAATGACCTAAATATACTCCAGCATCTGTAATATTTCCACTGATATGACTAGTTCTTACAACAACGCCTTTATAGGAGATAAAGAGTCCATTTTGCACACCGATCATGAAAGGAAGATAATAGAAAAATAACCAGGTATCTTTTACAGTAGCATATAAAAAAAGAAGTCCAATTCCAAGGAAAAGCATAGAGTAACCATATCTTCTTTTTAGATTAAATTCTCTGCCATCGACTAAAAATCCAGATATAGTAGAACCAGCTACAAAGGCTAGAACAATAGAAAAAATTTTGATAACTTCTAAAAAATTACCACTACCAACATTAATAGCTACTTTAGAAATATGACCAGTAAAATGTGAAACAGTATAGGAGTATTTAGCAATACTTATTGTATTGATAAATCCGCCAAAAAAACAGAGCATATAGATCCAATGTAACAAAAGCCTATGTAAAACTTTCATTTATTCACCCCAAATAAATTTTCTTATTCAATCTGATAATACCCCCTTTTTAGTAAAAATTCAAGAGGGATTTTTTTAATATTGAAAATATTTTAAAAATTTAGATCAGGAAAAATAAAGAGGTATGATATAATTGAGTTGAATAATTGAGAGTAGTTAGGAGGGAAAGAATGGAACTAAATGAAAAGCAATATGAAGCAATAAAAACAATAGATGGACCATTACTTTTGATTTCTGGACCAGGTTCTGGAAAGACTAGAACATTGGTAGAAAGAGCTACATATTTATTGGTAGATAAAAAAGTAAAACCAGAAAATATTTTTCTTTCAACTTTTACAGAGAAATCAGCTAGGGAATTATTGCTAAGAATATCTGATAGAATAAAAGAGAGCAATGAGAAAATAAATATAAATGAGATGTACATTGGAACTCTTCACTCTATATTTTTAAGAATGATAGATGAGAATATTGAATACTCTTTTTTTAGAGATGGATATAGAGTATTAGATGATATTGACCAACAATTTTTTATATATAGTAGAATAAAAAGATTTAGTGAGATAGAAGGATATAGAGATTTTTTTAAAGATATTCCAGGGATAAATAGTTGGGAGAGAAGTAAAAAAATTCTATGGTGGCTTAATAAGATAAATGAAGAGGGAAAAAGATTAGATAATATAAGAACTGAAAATAGAAAAATCCTATTTTTAAAAGAGGCTCATAGGGTATATCATGAGATGCTAGTAGAGAAAAACCTGATGGATTTTACTACTATTCAAAGAGAGTTATATAGAATACTTCATAGAGAAGAGGTATTAGAGAAATTACAAAATAGGATAGAGTATATAATGATAGATGAGTATCAGGATACTAATACTATTCAAGAAAAGATAATTTTTATGTTGGGAGGAAAAAAAGAGAATATCTGTGTAGTAGGAGATGATGACCAAGGTATATACAGATTTAGAGGGGCAACAGTTAGAAATATCTTAAGATTTCCAGAGAGATTTGAAAAGGGAAGATGTAAAAAGATAAACTTAGATATAAACTATCGTTCCCATGATGATATTATAAGATTTTGTAACAGATGGATAAAGCTTATCAACTGGAGGGAGTTTAGGTATGAAAAGGAGATAGTAGCTCCAGAAGGTAAAGAGTTTTCAAAAACTAGTGGAGTTATAAGAATAGGTGGAGATTCTGAGAAGCATTGGAAGGATAATATATATAAATTTATAAAAAAACTCTATACAACTAAAAAAATATTTGATTATAGCCAAGTGGCTTTTCTTTTTAGAAGTGTGCAAAATCCCAATGTAAAAGAGTTAAAAAACTATTTGGAGGAGTGTGGAATCCCAATATACTCTCCACGTTCTAAAGATTTTTTTGATAGAATTGAGATAAAGCTTACAATAGGAGCTCTTCTTGTATACTTTCCTCAATGTAAATATCTAGTATTAGATGAGGTACAAAATAGAGGGCAGTCAGTATTTTATTACTATAAAGATTGTTTAACTCAATTAAAAAAAGTGATACAAGATGATGAAGAACTATATAAGTGGCTAGTTGAAAGAAGAAAAGCCAATGCCAGTGAAGAGGTAGTAACTATTCCAAGTTTAAGAAAGGTTTTCTACTCTCTATTACAGTTTGAGACATTTAAAAAGTTTATAAAACTAGAGAGTGAAGGGGTAAACGAGGGAAGAGAAACATACAATCTAGGAGTTTTTACTGAGATATTGGAAAAATTTGAGAGATTATCTAAGGTAGAGGATATAGCTAAAGAGGAGATAGAAAAAGTTGTAAGATATTTCTTTATGGTGTATATGAAAAATCTATATCAAAAAAGAGTAGATGAATATGAAAATAAAGAGGAATTTCCACTAGGAGCTATCCCATTTCTTACTTTTCATCAAGCTAAAGGATTGGAGTTTCCAATTGTAGTAGTAGGTTCATTGGATTCTTCTCCTGTGGAGAGAGGAAAGACAGAGGAGGATATCCTTGAAGAGTTATTAAGGCTTGGAGATGATTATGAGCCAAGGGATAGGAAAAATATTTTTGATTTTTGGAGAATCTACTACACAGCTTTTTCTCGTGCTCAAAATCTTTTAGTACTTACAAGTATAGAAAATCGTTCAGGAAGAAATGAATTACCATCTAGACCTTTTAGACCAGTGTATGAATCTATTCCATATGTAGATGATGAGAGATTTCAGCTAAAAAATTTAGAGGTAGAGCCATTAAAAGTTACAGAAAATAAGGAGTTATTATCATATACAGGGCATATACTTCTATATGAATTTTGTCCTTTAAAATACAGATTTATTAAGGGTTTTAAATTTAAAGCTCTAAGTAATCCTAAAACTTACTATGGAATTTTTGTGCATAAGGTAATAGAGAGAATACATAAGGAGTTTTTATCTGGAATTTTTCAAAGGGAGAGTTTAAAAGAGTTAATAGAAAATATAGGTAGCTCTTTAGAGAAAAATTTGAGAACTGATTTCAGTGAGGAGATAAGAGAGAAAGTAAAATTAGAGGTAGAGAGATACCTAGAAAGAAATAATTTAGAGAGTATAATATCTACTGAAGTAAAAAACTACAGTGTAGAAAAAGATTATATAATAGAGGGAACTCTAGATTTATTAAGAAAAACTTCTAATGGAGTAGAGCTTATAGATTTTAAAACAGGGGCTTATGATGAAAATAGAGTAGAAAGTTATAAAAGACAGTTAGAGATATATACATATCTTCTAAAGGATAGATACACCTTTGATGAGATAAAAGCATATCTTTATTATATTGAGGAGGAAAACTCTCTAGTAGAGATAGAATTAGATGAAAAAAGTATAGATAGAACTATAAAAAGGTTTGATTATGTAGCTGAAAGACTTATCAGCGGAGATTTTAATCCAAGAGAGTATGGGGAAAAGTGTGGAGAGTGTGAATTTAAATGGTACTGTATGCCAAAGGAGGAGAATTAGTGAAGATACTTCATTGTTCAGATATTCATTTAGGTAAAAGACCTTTTGGAACTAGGGAATTTTCAGAAAAAAGATACCTAGATTTTTTTAAAGCATTTGATGAAATGGTTGATATAGGTATATCAGAAAATGTGGAACTTCTCATTGTAGCAGGAGATCTATTTGATAAAAAAGAGTTATCACCAGATACTTTAGAAAGGACAGAAAAAATTTTTCAAAAATTGAAAAATAAAGAGATTAAAGTTTTTTTGATAGAGGGGAATCATGATAATATAAATGGAAATGATGAGATAAATTCCTGGTTAGGGTATCTTGAAAAAAAAGGTTTTGTGCATAGAGGAAAATATAAAATAAATAATAAAGAGTATAATTTTGAAAAATTTAGAATAGGGGATGTAAATATCTATGGTCTAGGTTATCCTGGGTTTTTGATAGATGAAGTACTAGAAAAACTTAATTTTGAATTAAATGAAAATGAAAAAAATATAGTTGTAGTCCACACTGCATTAGGAGGAAGTGAGTATTTACCTGGGCTTGCTGCAACTGAATCCATAAAAAATTTAAAGGATAAGGTAATATATATAGCTGGAGGGCATCTTCATTCTTATCAAGTATATCCTAAAGAGAAACCTTATTTTTTTATACCTGGTTCTTTGGAATATTGGAATATCTTAAATGAAAAAAGTAATAGAAAAGGTGGAATAATATTTGATACAGAGAGTGGAGAGTATAATTTTATAGAAATAACTCCTAGAAAGAGAATAGAAGTGAATTTTGAGTATCAAAAGGATGTTAAAGAGGAGTTTAAAAAGTTTTGTGATGAGTTAAAGCTTACTGGAGAGGAATTGGTAATAGTTAATATACAGATAAAAGAAAACGGTTTTGTAAATATTGCAGAGTTAGAAAGTATCTTAGAAAACTCTGGGGCATTGAAGGGATATATAAAGCTAAGATATTTGGATAGCATGGTGGGAGACATAATAAGTGAAAAAGGATACTATACTATAAAAGAAGCAGAAAAAAGAATAATTTCTGAGTGGGAGGATTTTAAAGATACAGATAAAATTTTAGAGTATCTACAAAAATTTAAAGAATATCAAGAGGAAAGTGACAGGAAAGAAGATTTTCTCTCTCTTTTTGATAAAATGTTAGAGGAGGAGATAGGAATTGAGAATAAATAGAGTTTATTTAGAGAATTATCGTGTTCATGAAAAATTAGAGATAGAATTTTCTAAAGGAATAAATCTTCTTCTAGGAGAAAATGGTAAGGGAAAATCTTCTATATTAGAAGCTATTGGTTATGCACTTTTTGATTCAGGACTCAGGACTAATAATCAAAAAGAAGCTATAAAATATGGGAAAAAATCAGCTAAGATAGAGATAGATTTTTTAGGAATTGATAACAATGAGTATAAAGTAGTTAGGAGAATTCCAGGGGGGACTCAACTTTTTAGAGGAGATAAGGTATTAGAGGGAAGAGTTGAGAGGATAAAAGAGCTTTGCGGAATAAAGGGTGATATAAAAGATGTATATGACAATGTCATAGTTGCAAAACAAAATGAATTTATTTTAGCTTTCAAAGAGAGGGCAGCTGATAGAGAGAAAATATTTAATAGAGTATTCAATACTGATATATATACTAAGATTTATGAGGGATATTCTAGAGAGGTATCTACTGAGTATGAAAAAGAATTAGCTTTGGCGGAAAATAGTGTTATTAATATTTCAGAAGGTTTATTTGATTCTAAGGAAATAGAAGAAAAAATAGATTTTTTAGAGGAAAATTTTAAAATACAAAATGACTATGAGAGAGTACTTGAAAAAAAAGCTTTGGAGATAAAAATGGAATTAGAAGAAATTAGATCCTTAGAATCGAGTATTAGTGAACTTGAGATTATGAAGAGAAATTCACTTCAAAATTTAGAAAACCAACAAGATAAAAAAAATGAAACAAAATTGCTTATAGATGAGAGTATTAAAGCTAATGAAATAGTAGAAGAAAATAGAGCTAAATATGAAAGTTATCAAATTATCTCTCAACAAATAACAAAGATAAAAGATAGAAAAAAGGAAATAGAAAAAGAAAAAGAGATATACCTAGAAAGAGAAAGGAGAAAAATTAATTTAGAATATGAATTGTCGCAGCTATTTGCTGAAAAAGAGGTACTATCTACTAAAGAGGAAGGATTAAAGAAATTTTTTAATGAAAAAGAACAAATGGAGAAAAAACTTCTACATGAAAAAAGTTTAAAGGAAGTAGAGGCTGAACAATATAAGAAAAAATTAGAAGAGGTTCAGAGAGTTTTAACTTATTCTTTAGATATGGAAGAAAAACTTATAAAAGCAGTGCAGACTTTAGATAGACAAAAAGAGAAAATTTTTGAAAAAAATGAAGAATTAAAAAAAATAATAGAGGAAAAAAATAATTTAGATGGGAAAAACATATATTTAAAATTACAAGAAATAGAGCAGTATGAAAAAAATTTAAAAGATTTAGATGGAGAAAATAAAATTTTGTATACTCAAAAAAAAGAGAGTGAAGAGGCTTTAAAAATGTTAAAATCTACTATGTGTCCATATCTTGAAGAAGAGTGTCAAAACTTAAAAGGAAGAGATGTAAGTGAGTTTTTTAACGAAAAGATAGAGATAATAATAAAAAAAATTGAGAAGAATTCTCAAGAAATAGTTAAATTAGAAAACCTTTTAAAAAATAAAGAGAAATTAAGAAGTGAAATCTATAAATATGAAGAATTAAGTACAGTTATTGCAGAGAAAAAGAATGAATTAGAAAATGAAAAATTAAGATTGGAAAATTGGGATATGAGATATCAGTTAAGAGAGAGGGAGTATTCTGATTATAAAAAAAATGAGAATTTTTTAGGTAGTGAGGAGCTAAAAAATTTACAAATAATATATAAAACTAAGTTGAATGGTTTAGAGATAGAGAAATATGAGGTAGAAATTAGAAATTCTCAAAAAGAAAAAGAAGAAATAGCAAAGATAATTAAGGAGCTAATATTAGATATACAGAAAATAGATGAGAAAATTTTAGAAATAAAAGAGAAAATAAAACAGATAGTGGAGGAGCTTGAAAAAAATAAGGATATAGAAAAAAAATTTAAAAATATAATTATAGAATTAGAAGAAAATGAAGAAAAAGTTATAAATTTGGAAAAAGCAAAAGAGCTTTATATAGAAAATTATAAGAAAGCTTTAGAAAAAGATAGGTATGTAGAGAGTTTTCAGAAAATAGAAGAAAATTTGAAATTAGAAAATGAAAATATAAAAAAAATAGAAAGCAGTCTAGTTTTAAAAAAAGAAAAATTATTTACTTATGATAAAGAAAATTTAAATAATGAAGAAAAAAAATTAGATGAAGAATTTAAAGCTTTAAAAACAAAGCTAGGTGGGATAGAAATAGAAATATCATATCAGAAAGAGAAGCTTTCAGAAATTAAAGAAAAAGAGAAACGCTTGAAAGAAGAAAAAGAAAAAATAGAAAAGCTGAAATTGAAAGTTTATTTGACTAAAAATTTTAGAGAAAAAATAAAAAATATGGGAAAAGAAGTAGCTAAGAATATACTTAAAGAAATAGAGCTGATTGCTACTGAAAATTTTAGAAAAATAACAGGTAGAGGAGAGAAAATAAATTGGTCAAATGAAGATAAAGATAAGTATTCAGTTTATCTGTTAGGAGATAAGGGAGAACTAAAATTTGAACAGTTATCAGGTGGAGAACAGGTAGCTATAGCAATTGCCATACGAGGAGCAATGAGTGAAATATTTACAAATAGTAAATTTTCTATTTTTGATGAACCTACTAATAATTTAGATAGAGAAAGAAGAAAATATTTAGCTGATTCAATTGCTGAAATATTAAAAAATTTAGACCAAAGCATAATAGTAACCCATGATGATACTTTTAGAGAAATGGCTGAAAAAGTGATAGAGTTATAAAGGTAATGATATTAGAATTATTTCTTAAATTTCTAAAAATTTTATAATAAAAAAATAATACTTTATTAAATTTTGAATTACAAATAATTGTTGACTAAAATAAAAAAATATGATATAAATATATTGTATAGTTAATTAATAAACTTTTAGTTAAAATATAATTTAAAAATTTAAGGAGGTATAAATTATGGAAAAAAAATTAAACGTATTGTTGTCAGATTTGGTTGTTGAATATCATAAATTACAGAATTTTCACTGGTATGTTAAAGGGAAAAGTTTTTTTCAGTTACATTCTAAGTTAGAAGAATTATATAATGGTATAAATAAAAGTATTGATGAGGTGGCTGAAAGCATATTAATTATTGGAGGAAAACCTTTAGGTTCTTTAAAAGAATTTTCAGCTAACTCAAAAATAAAGGAAGAAGAGAATAAATATGTATCTGGTGAATATATTTTAAAGGAGATATCTTCAGACTTTGAATATTTCTTAAAAGTTATAAAAGAGATTAAATTGGAGGCAGATGAGAAAAATGAGTATATAGTTTCAGCACTCATGGATGATCTTATTAAAGAATTTGCAAAAGGTATTTGGATGCTAAAGCAAAGTATGGAATAATGTTCTAAATAAAAAGTTTTATGAGGAGCACTAATTATGATATAATATAAGTATCTAATTTTGAAACCTTAATTAAGAAAGGAGTTAAAAGATAAATACTTGTATTTATTATAAAGGAAATGAAACAAAACTATGATTTATTAATGGAAAAAGAGATACAAAAAATAGTAAATGATGGAAAAAAGCCAAAACTTTTATTACATTCATGTTGTGCTCCTTGTAGTTGTGCCGTGATAGAATATCTTTTACAATTTTTTAAAGTAACAGTATTTTTTTATAATCCAAATATAACTTTTGAAGATGAATATAAAAAAAGGTTAAATGAGCAAAAAGAATATCATCAGAGAAGAGGATATGATATAGAAGTAATAGAAGGAGAATATAATCCAAAAGGTGAATTTTTTGATAAAGTAAAAGGATTAGAAAAAATAAAAGAAGGAGGAGAAAGGTGTCACAAATGCTATGGACTTCGTTTAGAAGAGACAGCTATTAAGGCTAAAGAATTAGGCTTTGACTATTTTACCTCAGCTTTAAGTATTAGTCCTATGAAAAATTCTCAATGGATAAATGAATTAGGAGAGAGTTTTGCAAGAAAATATACAGTTAAATTTTTAAATGGAGACTTTAAAAAGAAAAATAGATATTTACAATCTATAAATATATCAAAGGAATATAATCTTTATAGGCAGGACTATTGCGGTTGTATATTTTCTAAAGTAGAGAGAGAAAAATATTACAAATTAAAAAATTCTCAAGAATAATAGAAAATAAGAAAATAAATAGAGCAAGTTAGCAAACATATAATTGGGTTTAGCTATACTTGCTCTTTATTTTAGAATAATTAATATTTTCAAATTTCAGTAATTACCAAATATTTTTATTTTCACAGCTATTTAGTATAGTAGAAGTATCTTCTTTTTCAATAGAAATTATTTCTATTTCAGAATTAGTTTGCTTTTTAACTATAAACTTATCGTATAGGTATAAAACTATAAAAGATACAACAAGAGCTAAGAAACTAGCAATTATACTTTGATTTTCAGATAATCCTAAAAGTTTTTCACCTAAAAAGTATCCAGCTATCATAGTTATAGCAGGAAAAACATAAGCGATAGAAGCAGCTTTTATAACTTTTCCAGTAGATATTTCAAAAGTTACAGTATCACCTATATTAGCTTTCATATCAGTTGTGAACTCAAAATCCTTTCCATATTTGCTATCTCCACTGCAACCACTACAGTGAGAACAAGAGGTATCTTTATAGAGCTTTACAATGATCTTATTTCCATCGATCTTTTTAATAACACCTTTATTTAACATTTTTTATCACCTTCTAATTTTCTATTTTAAAATTATAACATAAATTTTTATAAAAATTTACTATTATTTAAAATTACAATAAATTTCCATAAAGTTTAAAAATATTTTATTTGATGTAGAGAAATAAATAAAATTTGAAGGTATATTTCTCTAATTGAGTAAAAGATAAAAGTTTATTTTAAAGTAAGCTAGGAAGAATTCCTAAAATAGCAAAAAGAATAATAATTTTAAGATCTTCTAAAATTTCTTTTTTTTTGATTACATAATTATTATTTTTAATATTTATATTTTTTCTATTTTGGATATAAAAAAAATTAGATATTAATAAAATAGAGAGATATCCAAGGGTAAAAAATAAAATATCCAAGATATCAAAAGTTCCTAATAAAGTCCCATGACCACCAAAGTATTTTTGTACGAATTCTAGAAATATCATTAAGATATAAATAATGGTAAAAAGTATGAGATGAAAAAAATAGAAGAGCCTATCTATGAGTAAGGCAGCTCCAAATGAAAATAGCCAAAGTCCATCTGGAAGTGAATAAACGCTCCAAAGAGGTAAATGTTTACGGTATGACCAAGCTAGATCTCTAAGTTTTACAACATAATGATAAATAATAGGATGTATTTCAAAAATCTTAAAATAGAAAAGAGTTCGGCTTCTATATAAAAAATATATTCCTATTCCTACAATAAGAGGAAACAATATAAAAAAAATTTTTTTTTTGCTCATAATTTCACCTTATCTGATTCGTCTTAATAATAAAGATACAAGAAATATAAAAAAAAGTCAAGAGAGGAAAGCTTAGGAAATATGTTTACTTATGCCATATTTAAATAAAAAAGTAAATTAAAATATTAATAAATCTAAATATTATAGAATATTGCTATAAAAAAATAAGGAGTAAGTGTAGCTTAAGGTATTAAAAACATAAAGATTGCTCTATTAAAATCAAATATGTTTTTGATTGTTTACTTTTGCTAACTTACTCGATTTAACTTTCTTATATTTCTATATAGGTTACTCTATTACTTCTTCATTAGTAGGATCATTTGGAGTAAAATTTGAAGAGTTATTTAATTCTATGTTTCCAATTTTGCTTTTAATATTATTTAACTTCCCAGAGATATCACCAAGATACCCAGTGAAAACTTCTTTAGATAACTCTACTATTTTATCTCTATCAACAGCAAATAAGGAATAAACAGCAGAATCATTTTCCCAAGCTCCTTTTTGAACAGCGTGTTTTGATCCTAGATCCACAGCATAGTCAGTTAAATCACTTAGAACAGGGGAAATAATTCCCTTGGAGTAATTATCAATATTCATCATAAAAACATTAAAGTTAACTTTAACTTCTTTTTTAATCTGTACTTTTAAAGCCTCTTTAGCATTTTTATTAGCTTTAGCTTGTGCAAGTAAAGAACCACTCTTATCAATATTAGCATGTCCTACTGCAAATAATTCATTCTCAGGATTGATTTTTGTAGCTATTTGTTCTTGGAGAGCTACAGGGATAGTAGAGCTTTTAGTAGGTAGTGCTTCGTTGATGAGAGTATTTATTGAAGTGCAGCCAGAAATAAAAAATATTGTTAGAATAAAAATAAATATAAATTTTTTCATATAAATTCCTCCACAAAAAATTTAAAAAAATAAAAAAATTAGTGTACCTTAAAGTCCCCATTTTTTAATAGTTTCTAGAGTTTTATCTAATATTATTCTATAATATTAATGGATTAAAATCAAATATTTATTGAAATAATTCGAAAAATTCGATAAAATTAATTATTAGAGAAAAGAGAATAAGGAGGCAGAAATGGGATTTTTTTCTTTAAGTAAAAAAAATTTTTCTTTAAACGGCAGAAAAAAATATGTAACATTGACAATAGAAAATAAAGAAAATAAAAAACAAGAAGAGAATAAACATATAGATAACAATCCAACAGGACTTTGGATTAAATGTCCTGAATGTCAAGAAATTTTGTATAAAGAGGATATTGAAAATAATCTAAAAGAGTGTCCAAAGTGTAATCATTATTTTGAAATGACGGCGAGAGAGAGAATAGATTTACTTATAGATAATGGAAGTTTTGTAGAAGAAGATGCCAATCTTTTTTCTCAAAATCCACTTGATTTTCCACAGTATGAAGAGAAAAATAAAAAAGCTCAAATAGAGTGTGAAATGAATGAGGGAGTGATCTCTGGAGTAGGAAATATAAATGGAATAAAAGTAAGTATAGCAGTTATGGACTTTAGATTCATGGGTGGAAGTATGGGTTCTGTTGTAGGAGAAAAAATTACTAGAACAATGGAAAGAGGACTTAAAGAAAAATTACCTGTGATAGTTGTGTCAATGTCTGGAGGAGCTAGAATGCATGAAGGACTAATTTCTCTTATGCAGATGGCTAAGACCTCAGCTGCAGCAGAAAAATTAAGAGCAGCAGGAATTCCTTATATAGCAGTTCCAGTTAATCCAACAACAGGAGGAGTTACAGCCTCTTTTGCTATGTTAGGAGATATAATTGTGAGTGAGCCAAAAGCAACAATAGGTTTTGCTGGAAGAAGGGTTATAGAGCAGACTATTAAGCAAAAACTTCCTGATGAGTTCCAAACAAGTGAATTTTTATTAAAATGTGGAATGGTGGATGTCATAACCGAGAGAAAGGAAATGAAAGCTACATTACATAAAATTTTAAGGAATTTAGTTGGATAATTTTGGGGAGGATAAAATGGAATTTGAAAAAGAAATTTTAGAGCTAGAAAGTAAGATAGCTGATTTAAAAAAGTTTTCTGAAGAACAGGGAATGGATTTAAAAGAACAAATTGAAAAATTACAAAAAGCTTATGAAGAAAAACTAAAAGAAAAGTACAAAAATCTTAGTTCTTGGGATAAAGTGTTTGTATCAAGACATCCTGAAAGACCATATACATTAGATTATATAGAGCATATGACAACAGATTTTATAGAATTACATGGTGATAGAGTATTTGGTGACGATCCAGCAATAGTAGGTGGGCTTTGTAAAATAGATGGTCAAAAGGTAATGTTAATTGGGCAACAAAAGGGAAGAAGTGTAGAGGAGAAACTATATAGAAATTTTGGTATGCCAAATCCAGAGGGGTATAGAAAAGCTCTCAGACTTTACAAAATGGCTGAAAGATTCAATATACCCATTGTTTGTTTAATAGATACTCCGGGGGCTTATCCTGGAATGGAAGCAGAGGAGCGTGGGCAAGGAGAAGCAATAGCTAGAAATTTGATGGAGATGGCAGGATTGAAAGTTCCAATTATTTCAGTAGTTATAGGTGAAGGTGGAAGTGGAGGAGCATTAGCTTTAAGTGTAGCAGATAAGATATTTATGCTAGAAAATTCAGTATATTCTGTAATTTCTCCAGAAGGATGTGCTGCAATTTTATATAAAGATGCTTCTAAAGCTCCACAAGCAGCTGAAAATTTAAAAATTTCCGCACAAAGTTTACTTGAATTAGGAATTATAGATGGGATAGTGGAAGAACCAGTAGGGGGAGCTCATAGAGATCATAAATGTATAGCTCTTAACCTAAAAAATATCATTTTATCATCATTTTTAGAATTAAATAAAATATCGGTAGAAGAACTCTTGGAAAATAGGTATAATAAATTTAGAAAAATAGGTTCTTTTATCGTAAATGAGTAATAAAGGAGAGTTATTGGGAATGGAAAAAAAAATAGCAATTTTAACAAGCGGAGGAGATGCTCCAGGAATGAATGCTGCTATAAGAGCAGCAGCTAAAACAGCGATGACAAAAGGAATGAAAGTTTATGGAATTCAAAGAGGATACTTAGGTATGTTGAATGATGAGATATTTCCTATGGATAGTGGATATGTTTCTGGAATAATAGATAGAGGGGGAACTCGTCTACTAACTGCTAGATGTTTAGAGTTTAAAGATCCTAAGTTTAGAGCAATAGCAGCTCAAAATTTAAAAAAAAGAGGAATAGAAGGAGTAGTAGTAATAGGTGGAGATGGATCTTATCGTGGAGCTGATTTACTATCTAAAGAGCATGGAATAAAAGTTATTGGAATTCCAGGAACAATAGATAATGATATTAAGGGAACAGACTATACACTGGGTTTTGATACTTGTCTAAATACAATATTAGATGCTATTTCTAAAATAAGAGATACTGCTACTTCTCATGAGAGAACAATATTGGTAGAAGTAATGGGGAGACATGCAGGAGACCTAGCATTACAAGCTTGCCTTGCTGGTGGTGGAGATGGACTATTAATACCTGAGATGGATAATCCCATTGAATTACTAGCTTTTCAAATTAAAGAGAGAAGAAAACAAGGAAAATTACATGATATAGTTTTAGTAGCTGAAGGTGTAGGAAAAGTTCAAGATATTGAAGCAGCCCTTAAAGAGAAAATAACTACAGAAGTAAGAAGTGTTGTACTAGGACATGTTCAAAGAGGTGGAACTCCTTCCGGATTTGATAGAGTTTTAGCTACTAGAATGGGAGCTAAAGCTATTGAGTTATTAGAAGCTGGAGAAGGAGGAGTAATGGTTGGAATAGAAAATAATAAAATCATAACTCATCCTATTTCTTATGCATGGGATGGAGAGAGAAATTATGACTTCAGACCTGATTATGAATTAGCTCTTTTATTAGCAAAATAATTATTTTAGGAGGACTGAAATATGGTAGATAATGTGTTAGAGTTAGTGAGAAAAGAGAGAAGAAAAAATAAGATAAAAAGAGAAATTGAAGATAATGATAAAAAAATTAGAGATAATAGAAAGAGAGTAGAATTGCTTTCTAATTTAAGAGAATATGTAAAGCCTCATATGAAGTATGAAGATTTTTTAGATATATTAGAAAATATGCAATCTGATTATGAAGACAGAGTAGATGATTATATTATTAAGAATGCTGAATTAGGAAAAGAAAGAAGAGAGATAAATAAAAGTTTAAAAGAAATAAAAAAAGCTATAAAAGAGGCTTAAAAAAATAGATATTGAAAGCTATTGTAATTAATTTACAATAGCTTTCTTTTTTTTATTGTAATTATTTTAAATTTGTCTTGACTTTTTTCTTAATATGTTTTATAATCAAATCATATTAAAGCAAAATATTTAATAAATTGAAATT